>CAZSAW010000290.1:0-15371 GCA_964604745.1 uncultured Hyphomicrobiales bacterium | reverse complement strand
TCGCCGGCACCGCATACGGCGATTTGTTGCGTGGGACATAGGCGCCGGTTTTCTTGTCGCCGACGAGTTTGCTATCGCGGACGACGAATTTGCCGCGCACCATTGTCGAGATCGGCCATCCGGTAACGGTGATGCCTTCATACGGCGTATAGTCCGCCCCGCCATGCATCAGCGATTGCGTGATGGTGACCTTGCGCTGCGGATCCCAGATCGCGAGATCGGCATCCGATCCGACGGCGATCGTCCCTTTCTTGGGATGGAGTCCGTAGGTCTTGGCGTGGTTGGTTGCCGTGAGCGCCACGAACTCATTCAGGCTGATACGGCCCTTCCCGACGCCCTCCGAAAACAGGATGGGCAGGCGCGTTTCCACGCCAGGGATTCCGTTCGGAACCCAGCGGAAGCTCGTGCGCCCCTTGGGCACCAGCTTTCCTTCGGGACTGTCGTAGCGGAACGGGCAATGGTCGGATGAAAAGACCGAGAAGACGTGCTGCTGCAGTCCGTCCCAGCAGGCCTTCTGGCTGGGCACGTCACGCGGCGGCGGCGAGCAGACATATTTCGCACCTTCCATGTTCAGGCCTTCGAGATTCTTCTCGGTCAGCACCAGATATTGCGGACAGGTCTCGCCATAAATCTTCAGTCCGCGCTGCTGCGCACGGCGGATTTCCTCCATCGCCTCGCGATTGGAGACGTGGACGATCATGATCGGGACGTCGATCAACTCCGAAAGCGAGATCGCGCGATGGGTTGCTTCGCGTTCGACCGGGATCGGTCGCGAGGTTGCATGAAAGTGCGGGGCAATCTTGCCTTGCCGCTCGAGCCGGTCGGTGAGGAAACGGATCGCATCATAATTCTCGGCGTGAACCATCACGAGGGCGCCGGTGTCTCGCGCCACCGACATGACCTTGAGCATCTCCATGTCGGACAGCGCGAGGCCATCATAGGTCATGAAAACCTTGAACGACGTGTATCCGTCGGCGACCAGCGCCGGCAATTCCTGACCCAGCACGGCGTCGCTGGCGTCGGAGATGATCAGATGGAAGGACACGTCGATGTAGCAATTGTCCTTGGCCAGCGCGTGATACTCGTCGACCATCTTGCGCAGGCTTTTTCCCTTCTCCTGCAAGGCGAAGGGAAGAACAAGCGTGTTGCCGCCAAACGCCGCCGATCGGGTCGCGGATTCGAAATCGTCTGCCATGACGATGCCCGGCCCGGAGGGCTGGGAAATATGGACATGGCTGTCAATTCCGCCCGGCAGCACGAGCTTGCCGGCGGCATCGACGATATCTGCAGCGGTTCCCAGATCGTGACCCAGCGCAGCGATGCTGCCGCCGCGAATTCCGATGTCGCAGGCGAATGTGTCGGAGGCCGTCGCAATTGTTCCATCGCGGATGATGGTGTCGAAACTCATCTCGAAAATCTCCAGCCGGCGCGGCACGATAGCAGAAATGCCGGGGGCACCAAACGCATCCGCGCGCTACAGATCAAAACTCCGCGCCCGATCGGGGGCGCGGAGCTGATCGGGTCACACAGAGGCGGCGATTATTGGCTTGCTTCCATGCCGAGCGCCTTGCCGACCGTGGCGTTCCATTCCTTTGCGGCGTCGGGACCGGCGCGTTTCACCCAGCCCTTCAGGACCGTATCCTGCACCAGTGTCTTGAATCGCTGCTGATCGGCGTCGGAGACCGGCACGAGTACCATGCTCGCAAGCTTTCCGTTCTTGCAGGGTTGCTTGCCGACGTTGCAGTTGGCGGCATCGCCATCGAGATCCTTCATCGTCGACCAGAACTTGTCCTCGAACTTCTTGAACTCGCCTTCGAGGAAGGTCTGCACCTTGGGATCGAGACGCTTCCAGGTGTTCAGATTGACGACGTGAACGTTGATCGCCCAGCCGAGCGAGAGCGGCATGAGGTATTTCGTCACTTCGATCCAGCCTGCGGAATTGCCGACGGCCGTGCCAGTGACGGCGCAGTCGACGACCTTGTTCTGCAGCGCAGTCACCACCTCGCGGAAGGCGATATTGACCGGGGCGGCGCCGATGCCGTTGGCGAAATCGACCATGGTTTTCGTGAAGACGCGCAGCTTCTTGCCCTTCAAGTCCCCGAAGCTTTTCACTTCCGTGGCGCACCAGAGAGCCTGAGGCGGAGCAGTGCCGATCGCGAGAAGTTTTGCATTCCACTTTTCCTGCATCAGCTTGTCGACGGTGGCCCGCCAGGCATCGCAAGCCTTGCGCGCCGTGTCGAAGGTGAGGGCGAGACCGGCCAGATCGCAGCCTTCGAAACGCGGATCGTCGCCTGCGACCTTGGCGATATCGAAGCTCGCAAAATCGAATGCGCCAAGCTTGAGCAGCCGAAGCACGGCGTCGTCGGGGATGCCCACCTGGTCGTAGGGCGCCGCATCCGCGGTGATTTTTCCTTTTGAGGCGGCCGGAACCCACTCGTTCCAGAAGGGTGCCTCAAGAAGCTTCACTTGCGGTGTCGGGCTGTCCTGGATCAGAACTTTGAAGCGGTGCGTGGGCAGATCCTGCGCTGAACCCGTGATCGCCGAGGCGATGTATGCCGCGAGCGCGACGGCTGCACTTCCCAAGAGATTCCTGATTTTCATTTCGCACACTCCTCTGTCGTCCGGTCTTCTTGCAAATGGGGCGCTATCTCATGGTCCCCGGCAGCCACAGCGCGATTTGCGGAAAGGCAATGATCAACCCAATCATGACGAACAATGTCGCAATGAAGGGAAGCGAACCAAGGATGACGTCCTTCAGCTGGCCGCGTTCGCGAATGCCCTGCACGACGAAAAGATTCATACCGACCGGCGGTGTCAGCAGCCCGGTTTCCATCAGGATAACGACGAGAATGCCATACCAGACCGGGTCGTAACCCGCCTGCACGATGATCGGCGTCGTGATCGGGATGGTCGCGACCATCATCGACAGTGTTTCCATGAACATGCCGAGAATAATGTAGAAACCGATCACCAGCATGAGCGTCCAGAAGGGCGACAAATGGAGGCTTTCCACCAGCGTGCTGATCTGCTTCGGCAAGCCGATCGTCGTGATGATCACATTGAGAAAATAGGCGCCGATCACGATCGCCATGATCAGGCCAGTGGTGCGGATTGTTCCCTGAAATACTTCGCCGATCATCGCCATGCTGATGCGGCGCTGGAAGGCCGCAAGGACGATGGATGCGATGATGCCGAGCGCAGCAGCCTCGGTCGCGGTCGCCAGCCCGGCATAGATCGAGCCGATGACGGCGAGGAAAATCAGCAATGGCGGGACAAGGTCGGGGAGGGTGCGAAGTCGATCCTGCATGCTTGTCTTGATCGGCGTCCCGCCGTATTTCGGCCGCCAGAGGCACGCGATCAGCACCGTCAGCATGAACAGCGCCGCCAACAGGAAACCGGGTATGAATCCGGCGAGATACAGTTTGGGGATCGATGTATCCGTGAGTGCGCCGTAGACGATCATGTTGATCGATGGCGGAATCAGGATTCCAAGCGTGCCGCCGGCAGCGATCGTCCCGAGAAAAAGTCGCTCGTTGTAGTGATGCTTGCGGATTTCACCGAGCGCGACGGTACCGATCGTCACCGCGGTCGCGACGCTCGATCCGGAGATCGCGGCGAAGAGGGCACAGGCGACGACGTTCGAATGCATCAGCCCGCCAGGCAGCCACGACACCCACTGCACTACGGCATTGTACATTCGCTCGGCGATGCCGCTGCGCAGAAGGATTTCCCCGAGCAACACATAGAAGGGGACGGCGACAAGAATGAAGGATGTGGTCGATGACCACGTCACTTCTCCCGCCGTCACTGTCATGGACAAGGGCGAATAGAGCGCGTTGAGAACAAGACCGAGCCAGCCGAGTCCTGCCGCAACGGGGATGGCGAGCGCAAGAATCGCCAACAGGACGAGGACGGCGGTCAGCGTCATGTCGCGCTTCCGTCCATGGCCGGCTTGGAATTCTGCAGCGAAGCGAGACTTTGCTGCTCGGATTCAAGCTCCTCCTGCGTTGACCTCGCGCCAACGAGGTTATGGACAAGCTGCAGGTCGCCTTTGACGAACGCGATTGTCGCACGCAGCAGCAGAATGGCGGCCGTGATCAGAAATGCAACGAATCCCAGAAACCAGAGCCCTTGGGGAATCGCGAGCGGGACGGCGAGAGCAGAAACCGAATGCGTATTCGAATCGATCGATTGTTCCAGTACGCCCTCGGCGTACCAGGTGACCAGCGCGAAGAAGGCAATGGTGGCGGCAAGACCGATCAGATCAAGGAAAGCACGCGGACGCGCGGACAGATGCGTGTAGACGGTATCGATGCGAACGTGAGACCGATGCAGCATCGCCAGAATCATCGCCCAGGGCGTGGCGATGGCGAGCGCATAGCCGGAAAGCTCGTTCGCGCCACCGATGGTCAGCGCCACGGTGCTACGCAGCAGAATATCGATGCCGATAATGACGGCGCTCAACGTCAGAAGTGCGCCGCCAATCCACGCGCTGACGCGCGCCACGATGCCTGCGAAGGAGATAAGCCGGTCAAGGGCCTTTTCCATCGGAGATCCGGCGTTACGCTACGCGCGACGTCTTCTTGCCGGCAGAGTTCGAAAGCCGCGGTCGCATCATCGATCCGACGTTGACGAGCGATTCCGGTTTCAGGAGTCCGAGCGCGCCGGCGATATGCCACCAGGTGTGGTCTGCGTGACGCACGATGTAGCATTCCGTGCTGAGGCCGATGTGCTGCCCTTCAAGCGAATGGCCGAGCGCAATGTGCGCAATTTCTTCCGGCAGGCCGACGGCGAGGCAGACATGTGCGCCGTAGACGGAATGCCGCAAGGCAGGCTCGCCACTGCGGGACGGATCTTCGGTCCAGCGCTTCCGGTTGGCAGGATCGAATTCGTATGGCTTGCCGATGTCGTGACAGAGCGCGCCGGCGAGCACGATGTCGCTATCGACGACGATCCCGGGAAAGGACGTGGTGAATTCTTCGACGAATTTCATTGCGATGTGGGCGACGCCGCGCAAGTGATCGGTCTGATCGCCGCGCGTCAGCACGAGGATGTTCGGATTGCCTTCTCCGGGCATGTCCCGAATGCGCTGGAAGGTCGAACCGGCAAGCGAATAGGCCCAGCCTTCAATGACTTTGGCGCGCAATTCGGCATCGCGGATGTCGTTGATTTCAGGCAGGTCTTCCACGATCGACGCGCGCAAGGCGTCCGTGATCGGCCGCCTCTGGATAGGGGGCGTTCCTTTCATTGTCGTCCGTCTCCTGAACTGATTGCTTGCCAAGCGGTCGGCCATGATAAGCGAGCGGCCAATTGGAAAACCTATTGGCCGTCATAAGAATTGTCTATTCTGATCGTCGGCCCCGCGCGAGACGCGCCGGGGCGCTGAACATTTAGGCGGGCAGTGCCCAGAAATCGGCATTGGTGATGAGTTTGGCGACTGCATCGGCGGCTGCCTCGAGAAGCCGCTCACCCTTCTCCGCTGAGGCGGCTCGCGGATCGCCGATCGCGCCATGATTGGTCCGCGACTTGAAGGATTGCCAGCGGTGAGCGGCGGTTGAGCCGATCACATCGACGATCTCCTTGGCGGTTGGGCCCACCGCATTCGCCGCGAGAGCCATGTCGACAAGCTCCGGTTTGAGCGCGAGGATCATCGACGTCTCGGCTTCGCATGCGTGGCGGACATTGGCCTGCCTTTCTAGGATTTTTGCAAAAGCAGGCTGGGCGAGAAGCCAGTATGTCGTCGTGGCGATCGGCGCCTTGAGCTCGACAGCGAGTTCATTCACGGCGACCGTCAGGGCGGCGATGTTGCCGCCGTGACCATTGAGCAGCAGTACCTTGCGGAAGCCATGACGGATCACCGAACGGCAGACGCCTCGCAACACGGCAAAGAATTCCGCAAAGTCGAGCGAAATGGTCGCCCCGAGGCTCATGTGATGCTCGGCGAGGCCGGTCCATATCACCGGTGTCACGATCACGGCTGCGGGTGCGGCCTTCGTTGCGGCCCGGCGCGCAATCTCGCCTGCGAGCAGGCAATCCACCTGCGTCGGCAGATGCGGGCCATGCTGTTCGGTCGAGGCGACCGGAATGATGACGACGGCATCCTGCTTCGCGAGCGCGTTCAATTCAGACGCTTTGAGATTCCACCATTCTTGCGCCGCCATCAAACTCTCCTGCCTTCCCGGTCGAGCAGCCGCTCGAGAAATGCGCGTGTGCGCGCATGCTGAGGCTTTTCAAAAATATCGGCCGGCGCACCGCGCTCGACGATCTGGCCGCGATCCATGAAGATCACGTCATCGGCCACGTCGCGGGCGAAGCCCATCTCGTGCGTGACCACCAGCATGGTCATGCCCTGTTCCGCAAGCTGGCGCATCGTGCGCAACACTTCGCCCACCAACTCGGGGTCGAGCGCTGAAGTCACCTCGTCGAACAGCATCACGCGCGGCTGCATGGCCAGCGCGCGCGCAATCGCGGCGCGCTGCTGCTGACCTCCCGACAGCCGTTCGGGATGCACGTCGCGCTTGTCCTCCAGACCGACGCGGCGAAGGAGGTCAATGGCGATGCTTTCGGCCTGCTCGGTCGGCATCCCGCGAACGCGGCGCGGAGCCAGCGTGATGTTTTCCATCACCGTCAGGTGCGGAAACAGATTGAATTGCTGGAACACCATACCGACCTTGTCGCGCAACTGGCGAAGCGCCGCGCGATCCGGCGGCGGACCGGGGTCCTCGACGCCCTTGGCCGCCAGAACTCCATCGATGAGGATCAAGCCATGCTGAATGGGTTCTAGCGCCGCCAGGCAGCGCAGCAGCGTGCTCTTGCCGGACCCGCTCGGGCCGATCACGACAAGGGCCTGGCCGGAATCGACCGTGAGCGAGACCCCGTTCAACACGGGCTCGGCGCCATATTTCTTGACGACGCCATCCACCACAACAAGAGGTTCGGCCATTGAGTGTCCTACGTTCGGGCAGCCTTGAAACGGCGCTCAAGGCGTCCGATGAGCAACGCCACAGGATAGGTGACGACAAAATAGAGGAGGGCCACAAGCGTCAACGTCTCGACCGGACGAAATGTCTCGACGGCGATCAATTGGCCGACGCGCAGCAATTCCGGCGTGCCGATGGCCGATGCCAACGCTGTGTCCTTGATCAGGTAAATTGTCGTCGTGCCCATTGGGGGCAGGACGTTGCGCAACGCTTGCGGCAGGATCACAAAACGCAACGTGTCGGGCATGCCCAGTCCCAGCACGCGTGCGGCCTGCCATTGCGTACGCTGAACGGCGATGAGTCCGGCGCGATAGATTTCGGCATAGAAAGCCGCGATGTTGAGTCCGAGCGCGACAGCCGCCGCACCAAAGGCTCCAAGGTCCGTGCCCGTCATCAGCGGCAAACCGTAATAGAGCCATACGATCTGCACGAGGGGCGGGGTCGTCCGAAAAAACTCGATGTAAACCGAAACAGGCCAATACAGCAGCGGATGCTCCGAGTATTTCGCCAGCGCCAGCGCGAGTCCGAGCACGAGGCCCAGGCTCGCGCTGATAAAACCAAGCTGCAGGGTAACCCAGACCCCATGAATGAGGTCTGGGATATAGACGGCAACCTTCGAAAACTGCAGATGCTCCACCGTGACGATGCCTATTGCGTCGCCTTGATCTGATCGGGCCGCATGTATTGGGTGATCAGTGCGTCAAGCTTGCCCGAGGAGCGCATCTTGGCGACGAACCCATCGATAAAGGTCCGCATTTTTGCATCGCCCTTCTTGTAGCCATAGCCGACCTTGCAGGCGCGCACATCGAGCGGCTTGTTGTGTCCGGGCACGATGCGGATCTTGTCGCCGAATGCATCGAGAGCGACGGTTGTCTGGATCGGCGTGTCGAGAACGACAGCATCCGCGCGTCCCGCCATCACCTCCTGAATAAGATCGGCAGATGTCGATTGTCCAAAGCCTTTCAATTGCGCCTTGGGTGCAACTTCCTTGGCGACGGATTCGGACCATGATCCCGACGGAACCGCGAAGACGACGTCCGGATTGTTGAAGGCTTCGACCGTCGTGAGCTTCTTCGGATTGTCCGCGCGCGTCGTCAGCGTCGCGCCGATGGTGATGTAGCTTTCGCTGAAATCGATCACTTCCTTGCGCTTCTCGGTGATGCACAGGGCCGGCACAATGTCCCATTTCTTCGCGTCGATACCGGCGACAGCAGTCGCCCATTCCGAATTGACGATGTTCAGCTTCACACCGAGATCGGCCGCCATCAGCTTCATGATCTCGACATCGATACCGACATATTCCCCGTTCGGACGTGGCGAAATCAGCGGTCGATAGAGAACACCGGCGACCCGCAGTTCCCCGCGCTGCTTGATCTCGTCAATGACGCTCTGATCCTGGGCAATCGCCGGCTTCGCGGCGTGCAGGATCGCAGCCATTGCAATTCCCAAAACGAACATGCGACGCATGTTACTTCTCCTCTGTTGGGAGCTTTGCTCCCGTGGCACGGCACCTGTACGAGCGCTCTTCAATCCGTTCGAAAGGCGAGGCCGCTGCGCTTTTCCAGATGAGACGACAGCAGGACGAGCGGCCAAGTCAGGACGAAATAGATCAGCGCAATGGTCGTGAGGACTTCGATCGGGCGGAAATTCTGCGCGGCAAGAAGCCATCCGCGGTTCATGACTTCTGGTAGCGCAATCACCGCCGCGAGCGACGATTGCTTGAGCAGGCTCACCAGCGCGTTGCAGGTCGGCGCGTAAACAAGGCGCAGCGATTGCGGCAGGATGACCCAGCGAAGTCTCTGCGGATAGGAGAGCCCGAGCACGCGACTGGCGTCCCATTGACCTGACGGCACCGCCAGAATGGCGCCGCGGAAAATCTCGCTCATCTGAGCGGCAGAACTGCAGGCCAGGGCACCGGCCACGACCGTGAAGGCGCTGATGCGGATGTCGGCGAGCACGGGCAGCGCGTAATACGCCCACACAATATGCATGAGTGGCGGCGTCGTGCGGAAAAACTCCACGACTGCGAGAACGATCTGACTGGCGACGGGCACGCGGGCGGCGCGCAGCATCGCGATCGGAAGCGCGGCGATCGTTCCGGCCGCGAATGCAACGAAGGTGATCGCGAGGGTGAGCGGAATGCCGAGAAGAAGATAGGGAATGTCGCCGATGATCGTGTCGAATCGGAGCATCGGCGCTGCCTCTAATGCCGCAACCGGCGAGCGGCTTTGGCGCGTCGCTTCGGCTTTTTCCGTGGCATGTCGAAAGGCGCAGAGGGAGTCGACGAATCCGTCTCGACGGCAATCGGCCCCACCGTGAAATGCGCCCGCATTGCTTCTTCTGACGCGCCGACGTCGTGGCTGGCGACCGCGTCATAAATGGCCTCGTGTGCGGCCCACGTCCGGCGACTCATCTCGTGGGTGAAGTGGTGATCGATGCCCGAGATATGCACGTCGACGAGCGGGGTGAGCAGGTCGGCCAGCACCGCGTTCTGCGAAGCCCGCGCGACGGCAATATGGAATTCGCGGTTGAGTGCCTGGCTGTCGGCGTAGTCGAGCGGCAACGGATCGGCACGATCGAGCACGGCGCGAATTTTTTTCAGATTATCCGCGGTGGCGCGTTCGGCTGCGAGCCGCACGATCTGTCCCTCGAGAAGACGCCGCGTCTCCCAGAGATCGCGGATACCAATGCGTTTGACGGCAAGCATAAAGAGTGCGGGATCGTAGAGGAGCGGCATCCACTGGAACGGACGAACGACGGTACCGCTTCCATGAGTCGCATCGAGAATGTTCAGCGCCTCAAGCCGCTTCACGGCCTCGCGCACAACGGCAAGTCCGACGCCCATCGATTGCGCGAGCTGGCGTTGCGACGGCAGCCGATGGCCGGCGGCGAGATCGCCTGTCGCGATCCGCTGCACGATGAAGCCCGCCACCTGGTCCGGCAGCGATTGCGACACGGGCTTCGGCCAGATCTTGCTCATGGGCGTAGACAACCTCTGCAATCGAGTGTTAGAGAGTTCGGAACACTTAGTCAATTGAGCAATTGCCGCAGATGAAAATCACCAACGTCCGTTGTGTGCCGGTGCTGGCGCCGCGTCGGCGCGCGTTCGGCGGAGTGACGAAGACCGCGCTCGGTCCTGCGGCCATGTCCGATTACGCGATCGTATTCGTGGAAACCGACGCGGGCGTCACGGGTCTCGGTGAAGTCGACAGCGTCTTCAAGCGGCGCGGCGCGCTGCTCCATCGCGACGTTGATCTGGCGCTCGCGCCAGCGGTCATCGGCGAAGATCCGTTCCGCATCGCGCATATCGTGCGCAAGATGGATCAGACGCTTGACGGCGTTGAAGAGGCGAAAGCCGGTATCGAGATGGCGCTGTGGGATGTCGTCGGCAAAGCGCTCGAGACGCCCGTCTACAATTTGCTGGGCGGCAAGGTCCGCGAGCGCGTTCCGCTCAGCTATTCGATTCCGTTCGGCGCTCCCGACGAGATGGCGGATTTCGCACGCGAAAAGGTCAAGCTCGGCCATCGCACCGTCAAGGTGAAGGTGGGCAGCGACGATAGCGAACGCGATATCGCTGCGGTGCGCGCCGTGCGGAAGTCCGTCGGCCCGGACGTGAAAGTGCGCGTCGACGGAAACATGGGTTGGCAGACACCGAAACAGGCCATCCGCATCATCCGCGCCATGGAAGAATCCAATCTCGAATTGGTCGAGCAGCCTCTGCCGGCTTACGATCTCGATGGCATGGCGGAAATCCGCCGCAACATCGGCGTTCCCCTGATGGCGGATGAGAGCATTCGCAATCCCCGTTCGGCGATGCAAGTCATTCAGCGAAAGGCGGCGGATATCGCCAACGTGTATGTCACCGAAGCCGGGGGGTTGCTCAACGCCGCCAAGATATTCGCGATGTGCGAGGCGGCCGGGATGCCCTGCATGATCGGCAGCATGCCCGAATTCGGGATCGGGACAGCGGCGCAGATTCATCTCGGCGTTGCGATGACCAATCTCGGTCCGGACAGCGACGCCTGTGGCGTGCTCTATCATGAGCAAGATTTGCTCAAGACCCCGCTGCGAATCGAGAACGGCTTTTCCTATGCGCCCGAAGGCCCGGGCCTCGGCGTGGAGATCGACATGGCAATCTTCGAATCCTGGCGGCAGGCCGCCGCTGCACAGAAACACTGAGCTCCGCGAATGTCGGAATCCGCGAAAAAGGCCTGCGACCTGATCATCGCAGAGGGCTGCATCATCACGATGAATGCGCGCCGGGCGATTATTCCAAACGGTGCAGTTGCCATTCAGGGGCACTCGATTGTCGATGTCGGATCGACCGCGGACATTCAGAAAAAGTGGCAGGCCAGGCAGACGATCAACGCCAATGGCGCCGTCGTGCATCCAGGCTATGTGGATGCACATCTGCACGTGAACGCGCAAACCTGCCGCGGATTTTTTCGCGGCGACGCCAGCAAGGGCGGGGGGAAAGGGCCGAACTACGCCGACTGGAAGGCCTCGCTGACCGATGAAGACGAACACGCCGCCGCCGGCCTCGCGTCAATCGAGATGCTGCGTCATGGGATCACCACCTATGTCGAGCCTGGCAGCGCATTCAGCCCCGACGCGGTTGCAGAAGGGACGAAAGCGGTCGGCGTGCGGTGCTCGCTGTCCGATCCCTATCTCTGGGATACGACGCATATCATGGACGCGATCCCTGGCCTTGCCAGCGACGCGCTATTCAAGCGCGTCCCACCCACGCATGACAGATGTTTGAAACTTCTTGGCGGACAGCTTTTCCGCAACAAGGACAAGGATGGAATCTTGCACGGCCATGTCGCCCTCTATGGCGAAGGCACCGCGACGGACGAACTGTATAAAGCCGCGAAGGCGCTCGCCGACAAGGAAGGCGTTATCCTGAACAGCCACATCGGTTTTGACCTCGACCTTGCAGCGGCGATGGAAAAGGACTGGGGCAAATCGCGATTCATTCATCTCGCGGAAATCGGCGCGCTCGGCCCGAACACGACCTTTGTGCACATGAATCTGATCCGCGACGATGAGGTCGCGCCGATTCTGCAATCGGGCCTCTCGATCATCTGGTGTCCGCTTGCCTACGTCTCGCGCGGCACCCCGTTGCGGCAGCCGACGCGGATTCCCGACATGAAGCGGCGCGGCGCCAATGTCGCGCTCGGTACCGACTCGGCGCGACAGAGTTCCGCCGGCGATGCCGGGTTCCTGGCGTTGCAGCTCGCGGGCGGCGCCGGCCACCCGACGGTGTCGGAGGACGTATTCGAGATGATGACACTCGGCGGTGCGCGAGCGGCGGGGTTGCGGCACCTGATCGGAAGCCTCGAACCCGGCAAGCGGGCCGATATCGTCATTCGCCTGCGCGACGCTGCCGAAATGATGCCGACGATCGATCCGGTGCATCAGCTCGTCACCGTCGGCCATGGGCCCAGCGCCGATACCGTGCTGGTGAACGGCAAGGTCGTGCTGCGGCAGGGCCACGCGACCCTTGTCGACGATGAGGCGGTCTTTGCGCGAGCGCGCGCCTCCGTCGCGGCGGTGATCGCCAGACTCGGCCTGTCATTGCCCGGGTTGTGGCCGCGCGGGGCTGCGGCCTAGTCGGCAGCAAAAAAAGCCTGGTCGTTGGCACCGAAAAGGACGCATCGCGCGCGCCTCTCGCTGAATTTGTCAAACAAACTCACAATGTTACCGCTCGTCCGCGCGCCCCTTGACTCTGCTCTGCGGACAGTCTGAGAAGGCGATGTCGGGAATGCTGCTCAGTTGCCTTTCCAAATCTGGCGTCGGGCCTGCGGGTGGCAGGACTTGGTGATCTCGGCTCGCAAGCGGCATCATACTCGGCAGCGAGAGTGACATGGGGACGGTCATTTCAGTTGGCGCTACGGCTGCTGGTGCAGGCGGGGAGCGCCCGATCCTGGTGACGGGCGGGGCCGGCTTCATCGGCGCCAACTTCGTGCTCGATTGGCTGGCACATGACCTTGGGCCTGTGATCACGCTCGACAAGCTCACCTACGCCGGCAATCTCGACAATCTCGCCCGCACCGCCAATGACCCACGGCATATCTTTGTCGAGGCCGACATTGGCGATTTCGATCGGGTGTCGAAGCTGCTTGCTGATCATCGCCCGCGCGCGGTCGTGAATTTTGCCGCGGAAACGCACGTCGATCGCTCGATTCACGGCGCCGGCGATTTCATTGCGACGAACGTCGTCGGAACTTTCCAGCTTCTCAGCGCGGTGCGCGCCTATCTGCAGAGTGCGAACGTTACGGACCGTGAGGCTTTCCGGTTCGTGCATGTGTCGACCGACGAGGTGTTCGGTTCCCTCCGTCCGGATGAGGCGGCATTCACCGAACAGAGCCGATACGTGCCGAACAATCCCTATTCGGCTTCCAAGGCGGCGTCCGATCATCTGGTCCGCGCCTGGCATCATACGTACGGCCTTCCCGTGCTGGTCTCGAATTGCTCGAACAATTACGGACCGTATCAGTTTCCGGAAAAGCTCATCCCGCTGATGATTCACAATGCGCTACGCGGGCAGGCGCTGCCGGTTTACGGCGATGGTCGGCAGGTCCGCGATTGGCTTTTTGTGCTCGATCATTGCTCCGCGATCCGCGCGATCCTCGAACGCGGCCGCGTCGGAGAAACCTACAATGTGGGCGGTGGCGGCGAGAAAGCCAACATCGAGGTCGTGCATCTTCTCTGCGATATCCTGGATTCGGAAAGCCCCTGTGTCGGCGGCGGCTCTTATCGTGATCAGATCAAATTCGTGCCGGACCGACCGGGCCATGATCGCCGTTACGCGATCGATTCCAGCAAATTGTCGCGTGAACTGGATTGGCGCCCCGCCGAGACCTTTGAAACGGGTTTGCGCCGGACCGTGCGCTGGTATCTCGACAATACGGACTGGGTCGACCGCGTAGCGAGCGGTTCCTACCGGAATTGGGTGAAGCAGAATTATTCTGCGCGATGACCGATCCGCGCATTCTTCTTCTCGGCAAAAACGGGCAAGTCGGTTGGGCGCTGCAGCGCGCGCTGGCGATTCATGGTCCGGTGAGCGCCCACGACCGTGACTCCTTGAATCTTGAAGACAAGGCGAAGATCTCTGAAGTTATCCGAGTCACGCGCCCACGCGTGATCGTGAACGCAGCGGCCTATACGGCTGTCGACAAGGCCGAGACCGACAGAGAGCTTGCCTTTCGCATCAATGCCGAGGCGCCGGGCCTGATCGCGGCAGAGGCAAAACAAATCGGGGCGCTCCTCGTACATTACTCCACCGACTACGTCTTCGACGGAAAGAAGGATGGAGATTACGACGAGGCAGACGTTGCCTCGCCCGTGAGCGTCTATGGCCGCTCAAAGCTCGCCGGTGAACAGGCTGTCGCAGCCGCCGGATCGGCCCATCTCATTTTTCGCACAAGCTGGGTTTACGGCCCGCATGGCGGGAATTTTCCCAAGAAGATTCTCGCCTTGGCGCGCGAGCGGGACACGCTGCGCGTCGTTTCCGACCAGACGGGAGCGCCTACGTCTGCCGATCTGATTGCCGACGTGACGGCCCATTGTGTTGCCGCGTGGCTTGCCAATCCGGCGGATGACCGGTTTCGCGGCCTTTATCATCTTGTGCCTGCGGGCCAGACCTCCTGGCATGGTCTGGCGTGCGAAATCGTGCGGCTGGGAAAGGCGGCGGGGCTACCGCTGAAAGCAACGCCCGAGACGATCGCGCCGATCGCTTCCGCCGACTATCCGAGCGCCGCTCAAAGACCGCCCAATTCGCGGCTGAGTACGGCCAAATTGACGAAAGCATTTCAATTGACCATGCCACCGTGGCAACTTCACCTTGAGAGGTTCATTTCGGAATTTGCGGGCGGGCGACAATGACGGGCAGGGCGCGCAAGGGGATCATTCTGGCCGGCGGATCGGGAACGCGCTTGCACCCGGCGACACTTGTTGTGTCCAAGCAATTGCTCCCCGTCTTCGACAAGCCGATGATCTACTATCCGCTGTCGGTGCTGATGCTTGCCGGCATCAGCGACATTCTGATTATTTCCACGCCGCAGGACACTCCGCGCTTCCAGCAGCTTCTCGGGGACGGTCATCGCTGGGGCGTGAATTTCTCCTATGCGGTTCAGCCGGCGCCCGATGGACTGGCGCAGGCTTTTCTGATCGGTGCCGATTTCATCGGCAGCGACGATTCAACGCTCATCCTCGGCGACAATATCTTCTACGGCCATGATCTCAATTTGCCGCTGTCGAGCGACTTGAGCCGGAGCGACGGCGCAACCGTCTTCGCCTAACCTGTGCGGGATCCGGAGCGGTATGGCGTCGTAGCGTTCGATGCTCACGGCCGCGCCACCTCGCTGGAGGAAAAGCCGGCTCAACCAA
>CAZSAW010000289.1:0-2164 GCA_964604745.1 uncultured Hyphomicrobiales bacterium | reverse complement strand
ATCCTGCCGCGTGGAGTAGCGCTTCCTCTACTGGGGCAGCGTCATCGGCCCGGACTACACGGCGTGGGAAGCCGGCCTCGGCTTCGCCGTGGCGATGAAGAAGGGCGATTTCATCGGCCGGCCAGCGCTCGAACAGCGCCGCGCCGAGGGCGCCAAACGCAAGCTCTGCGTCTTCCTGCTCGACGGCGACAAGCCGGTCTACGGCAGCGAGGCGATCCTGCGCGACGGCAAGGTCGTGGGCGTCACCTCGAGCGCCGGCTACGGCCACACCATCGGCAAGTGGATTGCCTTCGGCTACCTACCGTCAGAGGAAACGACGCACGCCGACTACGAGATCGAGACCTTCACGCTACGCGTACCGGCCCGCCGCATCGACGGCTCCGCCTACGATCCCGAACGCAAGAAAATCCTCGCATAGCGCTCACTCAGGCGATCTCTACTTCGCGTAGCTTCTCGTTGTTGTGACGAAAACGCTCGAAGTCGCCGTTCGGCCAGGTCTCCAGCGCTTGAATCACATTGCTCTTGAAGCCGCTCAACTCTTCGGCGGTCGGACTCAAGATCCCGTCCGCCAGTTGGCCCATGTGAGCGATGCGGACTTGCCAGACTTGCGGAAAGGCTTGGGACTTCGAAGTCTCATCAACGAAAAACAAGCACTGAATGCCGTTATCACGGTACTCAAACCGCATCGTACCAGTCTCGAAATCTCGGCCAGATCGCTGGATCGTTACAGACCCGTCTGTGGATCGCGCGGTTGGAAGCCGTCGGCTTCCTGAGGGCTCATCAAGAGGTGATTCACGGACATACTCAAACATCAGGTCGAGTATCCTCCGCCGTCGGATTGCATCAATAGTCAGATCGCCCAGGGCAGCGAATAGGTCTTCACGTTGGTGAAGCTCTTCATCGCTTCGAGAACGCCTTCCTTGTAGCCGAGGCCCGAATCCTTGATGCCGCCGAAGGGCGACATCTCGATGCGATAGCCGGGGACTTCCCAGATGTTGACCGTGCCGACGCGCAGCTCGTTGACGAAGCGCGTGATGTAGTCGAGGCGGTTGGTGCAGACACCCGACGACAGGCCGGAGGCGGTCGAGTTCGAGACGCGGATGGCGTCGTCGATGTCCTTGACGCGGATCATCGGGATCGCCGGGCCGAAGGTCTCCTCGCGCACCAGCTCGCAATCGTAGGGCACGCGGTCGACCACGGTGGGCGGGAACAGCGCGCCCTTGCGGTCGTTGCCGTGCAGCAGCGCGGCGCCCTTGGCGACGGCGTCGGTGACGCGGTTCTGGAACAGCGTCGCGGAGCGTTCGTTGATCACCGTGCCGACATCGGTCGCGGGGTCCATCGGGTCACCGACGCGCAGCTTCTTGGCCTTGGCCAGCACGAGCGCGGCGAATTCCTCGGCGATCTTCTCGACGACGAGGATGCGCTTGACCGCGGTGCAGCGCTGGCCGGAGTTCTTGGTTGCGCCGTGCACCGCCAGCTCGGCCGCCTTGTCGAGGTCGGCGTCCTCCATGACGATCAGCGGGTCGTTGCCGCCCAGCTCGAGCACGATGCGCTTGTAGCCGGCCTTCTCGGCGATGTACTTGCCCACCCGCACGCTGCCGGTGAAGGTGATCAGGTCGATGCGCGGATCGGTGATCATCGCGTCGCCGATATCGGCCGGGCCGCCGGTCACCACCGACAGCATCTCGGGTGGCAGGCCGGCTTCGTAGAGCGTATCGGCCAGCATCAGCGCGGTGAATGGCGTCTGCTCGGTGGGCTTCAGCACCACGCAGTTGTTGGTGGCGATCGCCGGCGCCAGCTTGTGCGCCACCATGTTCAGCGGGTGGTTGAACGGCGTGATGGCGCTGATGGCGTTGAGCGGCTCGCGCAGGGTGAAGATCTTGCGCTGCTTGCCGTGCGGGGTGAGGTCGCAGGAGAAGGTCTGCGAATCATCGAGGATGCAGAGCTGGCCAGCGAGCGAGAACACGTCGAAGGCGCGGCCGACCTCGTACAGCGAATCCTTCAGGCAGAGCCCGCTCTCCGAGGTGATCAGCCGCGCGATCTCGTCCTTGCGCGCGACCAGAAGCTCGGCGGTCTTCATCAGGATCTTCTGACGGTCGTAGCGCGAGAGCTTCGGCTTGTAGTCGCAGGCGATCTGGAACGCCTCGGCGACCTGCGCCGGCTT
>CAZSAW010000288.1:0-3489 GCA_964604745.1 uncultured Hyphomicrobiales bacterium | reverse complement strand
CGGCCACGGCCGCGCGAGAGCGGACAGCCATCTGGAACTCCCGGTGGTGGATGCCGATCGGGCCACGCTCGAAGCGTCTGATTTTGCCGCCTTTGAGCCGCTGGCCGGGTTGCCGATCGCCATGACCGCGCATGTTGTGTTCAGCGCCATTGATGCCGTCGCACCGGCCACTACATCGGCGATAATGGTTAGCGAGGTGATTCGCGGATTGATCGGGTTCCAAGGCTTGCTGATGAGCGACGACATCTCAATGAAGGCCTTGTCCGGGCCGGTTGGCGAGCGCTCGCGCGCCGCGATCGCGGCAGGCTGCGATGTCGTGCTTCATTGCAACGGCGACCTTGCCGAGATGCAGGCGGTTGCCGCAGCGTCGCCGCTACTTGCGGGCGAAGCGGCGCGCCGCGCGCAGACGGCGCTGGCGCTGCGAAAGCCTATGGCGGATTTCGACGAAGCGGCGGCGCGGCGCGAATTTGCCGGCCTTCTCGGCGCGAATGCAGTGGGAGTGATGGCGTCATGACGGCCGAGATCGTGCCCTTCGCCACAGAGGTCGCCGTGGATCGCGCCAGCGATGAGCCCGCGCTCGTCGTTGACGTGGAGGGCTTCGAGGGGCCGCTCGATCTCATCCTCACGCTTGCGCGCCAGCAAAAGGTCGATCTCGCGCGCATTTCGATTCTCGCGCTTGCGGACCAATATCTGACCTTCATCGAGGCCGCGCGGAAATTGCGGCTCGAACTTGCCGCCGACTATCTCGTCATGGCGGCGTGGCTTGCCTACCTCAAATCGCGCCTCCTGCTGCCGGACACCGGCCAGCCGGAAGATCAGAGCGCCGAGGACATGGCGACGGCGCTGGCCCTGCGGCTGAAGCGCCTCGAAGCCTTCCGCGAAGTGGCACAACAATTGATGAATTTGCCCAGGCTCGACCGCGATGTGTTCAGCCGCGGCGATCCCGAACCGATCGCGCAGATCAAGCATCCGCAATGGACGGCGACACTCTACGATCTGCTCTCGGCCTATGCCGTGCAGCGGCAGAAGCAGACGCTGAACAAGGTGCGCTTCGCGCAACGCCGCGTCTGGTCGCTCGCGGAGGCGCGCTCGGCGATCGAACGCCTGATCGGCTCTGCCTCCGACTGGACGCGGCTCGACGAATATCTCATCGCCTACGTGGTCGAGCCCGATCTCGTCGCCACGGCCACGGCGTCAAGCTTTGCGAGTACGTTGGAAATGGTGCGCGAAGGTCTGATGGAGGTGCAGCAGCACACGGCGTTTTCACCGATCTATGTCCGCAAACGGTCCGCCGCTCCGAGCGTGAATGTGGTCTCGGACGCGCCGGACACCAAACAATAAACAGAGGACGACAGGCGCAATGGCGAGTTCGGCCGCACAACGGATCATTGACGACGAACCAGAGATGAAACAGCAAGCACGCCCGGAAGAAGTGCGCATCTTGGAAGCGCTGCTGTTCGCCTCGAAGGAGCCGCTCGACGAAAAGACGCTGGCGCAGCGGCTGCCGGCGGAGGTCGACCTCAAGGCGGCGTTGCAGGTGCTGCAGGCAGAATATTCCAACCGCGGCGTCAATCTCGTCTGCATCGGCGGCAAATGGACGTTCCGCACCGCGCGCGATCTGTCCTGGCTGATGACGCGCGAGGCGATCGAGACGCGCAAGCTCTCGCGCGCCGCTATCGAGACGCTTGCGGTGATCGCCTATCATCAGCCTGTCACGCGCGCCGAGGTCGAGGAAATCCGCGGCGTGATGATGTCGAAGGGCACGCTCGACGTGCTGCTCGAAACCGGCTGGGTCAAGCCGCGCGGCCGCCGCAAGGTGCCGGGCCGGCCGATCACCTACGGCACGACCGAGGCCTTCATCTCGCATTTCGGGCTTGAACAATTGAGCGATCTGCCCGGGCTCGACGAGCTGAAGGGCTCCGGGCTTCTGGATGGCCGCCTGCCGCCCGGCTTCGCGGTCCCGATGCCGTCCGACGACCCGGCCCTGCGCGAGGACGAGGACCCGCTGGAGGCGGGCGTCGAACTCGATTTTGGCCTCGCGCCGCGCCCGGCTCCCGAGGACTAGCGCGCTTCTCGGGCGCGTAGGGGCCCGTCGGCTCACCATTGAGGCAGGTCGCCAGAGGCCTGCTTGGCGCGCCCCAAATGCGCAGCGCGCCGTTAATCTCGCCCGCGACGAATCCGCCCGAAGTCCTTGTTTTTGCCTCCACCCGAGCCTAGTTTGCGGGACAAACACGACGGCAGAAGCTTTGCAAAAAACGCGTCCGTCGCGAGGAGGATATTCGGATGGGTTCGTTGAGCATCTGGCACTGGCTCGTCGTGATCGTGGTAGTCCTGCTGCTGTTCGGTCGCGGCAAGATTTCCGAGCTGATGGGTGACGTCGCCGGCGGCATCAAGGCCTTCAAGAAGGGCATGGCCGAAGACGAAAAGGCCGAAGCGCCCAAGAATGAGCCGATGAAGACGATCGATCACGCGTCAAGCCCGGGCGCATCGAGCCCAAGCACGACCGAAAACCGCAAGGCGGTTTGACGATCAGAGCGCGCGTCAGACGACGCATAACGGCGAGGGGGCCCGCGCGGACGGCGTCCTTCGGAGTTAGACTTCCATGTTCGATATCGGTTGGGGCGAGCTTGTCGTCATCGGCATCGTCGCGCTGATCGCGATCGGACCGAAGGAATTGCCGAGTGTGCTGCGCAGCCTGGGCCATTGGGTCGGCAAGATCCGGCGCATGGCGAGCGAATTCCAGGGCCAGTTCCAAGAGGCGATGCGCGAGGCCGAGATCGCCGATCTCAAGAAGCAGTTCGACGATGCGAGCAATGCCGCCGCCAACATGACGGCCGGTATCGAAAACCCGCTCGAGACGGCGCAGAAGGAATTACAGAACGCCATCGAGCACAAGCCGGACGTTGCGGCTGAAAGCGCAACGCCGCCGGCGTCAGTCGACGTGCCAGTGCCCGAGACGCCCGCGCCTGTTACCGACAGCGACATTCTGCCTGCGATCAAACCGCAACCGTCCAAGAGCGAGAGCGGGGCGGCATGAGCGCGGACAACGACGAGATCGAGAAGAGCCGGGCGCCGCTGATCGACCACCTGATCGAACTGCGCTCGCGCCTGATCAAGGCGCTGATCGCGTTCGGCGTGATGTTCGTACTGTGCTTCTTCTTCGCGAAGCAGATTTACAACATTCTCGTCTGGCCGTTCGTGCTGATCGCCGGGGCCGAAAACTCGAAATTCATTTACACCGCGCTGCTCGAATATTTCCTGACGCAGTTGCAGCTTGCGATGTTCGGCGCGCTCTTTCTCGCCTTTCCGGTGATCGCGACGCAGATCTACATGTTCGTGGCGCCCGGCCTCTACAAGAACGAGCGGAAGGCGTTCCTGCCGTATCTGGTCGCGACGCCGATCTTCTTCGCACTCGGCAGTCTCGTCGTCTATTTCCTCGTGATGCCGATGCTCGTCCGTTTCTCGCTCGGCATGCAGCAGGAAGGCGTC
>CAZSAW010000287.1:0-17339 GCA_964604745.1 uncultured Hyphomicrobiales bacterium | reverse complement strand
CACGCCGTGCACGGTGCCGATGCGGCCGGAGGACAGGATTTTCAGGATGTCGCGCCACAGCGTGGCATAGCGCACCATGAAGCCTTCGACGATCAGCTTGCCGCTGCGATCGCGTGCGGCGACGAGACGCGCCGCTTCCTGCGCGTTCATCGCGAGCGGCTTTTCGACGAGAACATGCTTGCCGGCCGCCACCGCGCGTTCGGCCCATTCCACATGCAGATTGTTCGGCAGCGGAATATAGACCGCTTCGATCGCGCGATCCTGCAGCAATTCCTCGTAGCTGCCGTAGTTTCGTGCGATGCCGAATTCCGCCGCCGTCTTTTGCGCCTTGGCGAGATCGCGCGAGGCAATCGCGTCGATCGACACGTTGCCGGCCTTCTGCATCGGCGCAAGGAGACGGTCGGTCGCGATTTTGGCGATGCCGAGCACGCCCCAGGACACTTTGCTGTTCATGGCTGCCTTCAATCAGTTCGGAGAAAAATTCAGCGGCCGACTGGCCGCGCTAGAGCAGGCGAGCGTCTGCCAGAAGCTTGCGCAGGTTCTTGTAGCCCATCTTCGCATATGTAAGCGGATGCGCCTTTTTCGGATCCTGCTCGGCCTCCACCACCACCCAGCCGTTATAGCCGGGCAGTTCGCGCAGCATCGCGGGATAATCGACGCAGCCGTCGCCCGGCACGGTGAACACGCCGGCGATCACGGCATCGAGAAAGCTCAGCCGCTCCCGCCGCGCGCGTTCCATCACGTCCCGCCGCACATCCTTGGTGTGCACGTGGCTGATGCGCGTGCGATAGCGCCGCGCCAGCGCGGCAGGATCGGCGCCGGCAAAGGTGGCGTGACCGGAATCGAGCAGCAGATGCACGGACGGCCCGGTCGCCGCCATGAACGCGTCGATATCGCTCTCGCTCTCGACGATCGTGCCCATGTGATGGTGATAAACGAGGCGTACGCCTTCCTGCAGCGTACGGTCGCCGACAGCGGTGACGCGGCGGCCGAGTTCCGCCCAGCGGTTGGCCGCGAGCACCGGACGGCCGGCGAGCGGCTTGCTGCGGTCGCCATGGATGGCGTTCGAGGTTTCGGCGAAGACGAGAACATTGGCGCCGAGCGCCTTGAGCAGATCGAGATGCGGGCGAAGCTGCGTCAGCTCCTCATTCGCGTCGCGCGTGAGCAGTTCGGCCGAATACCAGCCTGATACGAGCGCCAGCCCGAACTTGTCGAGCACGGCTTTCAGCGCCTTCGCCTCGCGGGGAAATTTGTGTCCGAGCTCCATGCCTTCGAAGCCGGCCTCCTTGGCTTCGGCGAGACAGGTCTCCAGCGGCGTCTCGCCACCGAGTTCGCGCATATCGTCGTTCGACCAGCCGATGGGGTTGGCGCCGATCCGCACGGCCATTATCAGTCTCCCAAACGTTGCTGGCCGAGCGCGGCCTCGTAGCCCTTCCGCGCGGCCCGCACCTCCGCGCGCTCCGACACTTCCGGTACCGCGACATCCCACCAGGAACCGCCGGCCTCGGTCGAAGCGATCGGGTCGGTGTCGATGACGATGACGCTGGTCTTGTCGGCCTTGCGTGCCTGCGCAACCGCGCCTTCGAGTTCGGAGAGACTTTGGGCCTTCACCGCGTTCGCACCGAGGCTTTGCGCGTGCGCCCTGAAGTCGATGTCGGGCAAGGTGACGTGCTGCGCGTGCTGCAGGAGATTGTTGAAGCTCTCGCCGCCGGTCGCGCGCTGCAGCCGGTTGATGCAGGCGAAGCCGCGATTGTCGAGGACGACGACGATGATCTTGATGCCGAGCATCACCGACGTCGCTATCTCGGAATTCATCATCAGGTAGGAACCGTCGCCGACCAGCACGATGATCTCGCGCTTCGGCTGCGCCATCTTCACGCCGATGCCGCCGGGAATTTCGTAGCCCATGCAGGAATAGCCATATTCGAGATGGTAGCCGCCGGGCTGCGCCGCGTTCCAGAGCTTGTGCAGTTCGCCGGGCAGCCCGCCGGCAGCGCAAACCACGGTGTCCGTCGGCACGCTCGCGCGCTGCACCGCCCCGATCACCTGCGCGTCGGTCGGCCGTTCCGCATTCGACGCCGCGGTGACGCTCGCGGCGGCGCTGGTCCATGCCTCTTTGCCGGAGCGCGCCTGCGAGCGCCACGCCTCCGGCGCGCGATACGAGCCAAGCGCCTGCGACAGCATTTCAAGGCCGGCCTGCGCATCAGCGACCAAAGGCTGCGCCAGATGCTTTGCGGCATCGTAGCTCTGCACGTTGAGCATCACGATGCGCCGCGCCGGATCGCGGAACAGCGCCCACGAACCGGTGGTGAAATCCTGCAGACGGGTGCCAACGGCGAGAATAACATCGGCCTCCGCAGCGAGCGCGTTTGCCGCGCTCGTGCCGGTGACGCCGACCGATCCCATGTTGAGCGAGTGATCGTGCGGCAGGGCGCTTTTGCCAGCCTGCGTTTCCGCGACGGGAATGCCGTGCCGCTCGGCAAAGTTCGCGAGCGCGGTGAACGCATCGGAATAATGCACGCCACCGCCCGCGACGATCAGCGGTTTGCGCGCGCCGGCCATCAGACGGGCAGCCTCGTCCAGTTCGCGGGTATCGGGGCGCGCGCGGCGCAGGCGCCAGACGCGTTCGGCAAAAAAACGTTCCGGATAGTCGAAGGCTTCGGCCTGCGTGTCCTGACAGAGCCCGAGCGTCACCGGGCCGCAGACCGCCGGATCTGTGAGCACGTTCATCGCGCGCGGCAGGGCGGTGAGGATTTGCTCCGGCCGCGCGATGCGGTCGAAATAGCGCGACACCGGCCGGAAACAATCGTTCGCCGACACGGTGCCGTCGGCAAAATCCTCGATCTGCTGCAACACCGGATCGGGCCGGCGATTGGCGAAGACGTCGCCGGGCAGCAGCAGAACCGGCAAGCGATTCACGTGCGCGACCGCCGCCGCCGTCACCATGTTGGTGGCGCCGGGGCCGATCGACGTGGTGCAGGCCATCATGCGCCGGCGGCGCGAGGCCTTGGCAAAGGCGATCGCCGCATGCGCCATCGCCTGTTCGTTGTGCGCGCGCAGCGTGGGCAAACGGTCGCGCACATGCCACAGCGCCTCGCCGAGACCGGCGACGTTGCCATGACCGAAGATCGCCCAGACGCCGGCGAATAACGGTTCGACGCGGCCGTCGATCTCGGTGCGCTGTGCGCTCATGTAGCGCACCAATGCCTGGGCCATGGTGAGGCGAAGCGTGGTCATGGACATTTTCCTCCGCCGGCGCGCAGTCTGATGCTGCGGCTTTGTTTATTTCGGCATGGTCGGATGCGGCGCGGATTCCCAGGTGCCGAGCACCGACTGGTCGAAGTCGACATTCACGCCGGTCATCATGCCGGATTCATCGCTCGCGAGAAATGCCACCGCCCGCGCCGCTTCGCGCGGATCGAGCAGGCGGCCGAATGGCTGTTCCGCCTCCGCCTTCTGCAGCCAGCCGTCCTTCGCGCCGTGCGCCGTGCGCATCACGCGATCCTCGCCCGGTGTCTTCATCCAGCCGAGATTGAGGCCGTTCACGCGGATGCGCCACGGCATCAGCGAAAAGGCGGCATTCTTGGTCAGGGTGGCGAGCGCGCCCTTGGAGACGCTGTAGGCACTCAGAAATGGCTGGCCGCCATGCGCCGACATCGACTGGATGTTGACGACCGCGCCTTCGATCTTCTCGCGCTTCATGATGTTGGCGGCATCCTGAATGAGAAAGAACGGCGAGCGCAGATTGACCGCCATCATGCGGTCGAACAATTCCGGCGATGAATCGAGCATCGTCCCGCGGTCGCTCATGCCGGCGGCGTTGACGAGAATGTCGACGCGCCCGAATGCGCGGTCGGCTGCGGCAACGACCGCGCGCGCCTGCGCGAGATCGGCAAGATCCGCCTGCACGAATTCCGTTTTCGCGCCCTGCTTGCCGAGATCGGCCGCCACCGCGATGCCGTTCTTCGCATTGCGGCCGCAAATCACGAGACCCCTGGCGCCGCGCGCGGCGAACAGGCGGGCGATGGCTTCGCCGAGCCCCTGCGTTCCGCCGGTCACGATCGCCACCTTGCCGTCAAGCCGCGCGGCGCTTTTCGTCAGTTCATCCATTGCCGTGAATTCCATTATCATCGCCGGCGTTTCGGAGGCGCCGATCCGGGGCGGGATGGAATGGCAATTCGGTTGTGGGGTCAATCCACTCCGCTTAATGTCCGCAGCCGTTTCGGCAAGAACCAATCGGAAGCAAGAACCCATGCAGATCGGATTGTTAGGTGCGGGCCGCATCGGCCAGATTCATGGCGGCAATATCGCGGCGCATCCGCGCGCGACGCTTGCCGCGGTCGCCGACGCCGACGATGCTGCAGCGCAACGGCTGGCGGCCGCGACCGGCGCCAAGGTGGCCTCGATCGATGCCGTTCTCGCCGACAAGACCATTAACGCGGTTTTTATCTGCACGCCGACCGATATCCATGCCGACCTGATCGAGCGCGCGGTACGGGCGGGAAAGGCCGCGTTCTGCGAAAAGCCGGTCGATCTGAACGCCTCGCGCATCCGCTCCTGTCTCGATGTCGTGCGCGCGGCCAAGGGCAAGCTGATGGTCGGATTTAACCGCCGGTTCGATCCGAGCTTCGCCTCGGTGCGGCGGCGCATCGGCGCCGGCGAGATCGGCAAGGTCGAACTGGTGACGATCCTCTCGCGCGATCCGTCACCGCCGCCGCCGAGTTATGTCGTGCGGTCGGGCGGCCTCTATCGCGACATGATGATTCACGATCTCGACATGGCGCGCTTTCTTCTCGGCGAGGAACCGACCGAGGTGCACGCGGTCGGCTCATGCCTCGTCGATCCCGGCATCGGCGCGGCCGGCGATGTCGACACGGCGGCGGTGCTCCTGAAGACGGCGTCCGGCAAGATCGCGCAAATCTCCTGCTCGCGGCGCGCAACGTATGGCTATGACCAGCGCATCGAGGTGCATGGCAGCGGCGGCCTTCTCTCTGCCGGAAACCGCTACGCGACGACGGTCACCCGCGCCGATTCCAAAGGATACGCGTCCGATCCGGCCTTGCCGTTCTTTCTCGAGCGCTATGCCGAGGCCTATCGCGCCGAACTCGATGCCTTCGTCGCCGGCGTGCTCGACAATGCGTCGATGGCGCCATCCGGCGAGGATGGTCTACGGGCGCAATTGCTGGCCGACGCCGCGACGGAATCATCGCAGAGCGGTGAGACCGTGCGGCTTGGGTCGTGACGCGCGATGAGCGAATCCGGAATTGACGATCGCGTTGCGCTTGCCGTCGCGACCGCGAAGGAGGCCGGAAGCAGGATGCTCGCGGCCTTCCGTAACCGGACCGATGCGCCGGTTCATTCGTTCAAGGGCCAGCACGATTATCTGACCGAAACCGATACCGCGGTCGAGCAGCTCGTGCGCGCCCGCGTGGCCGCGGCATTTCCGAACGATTCGTTTCTCGGCGAGGAATCCGCCGCCTCGCTTCCGGCCACGCTCTCGCGCGACATCTGGGTCGTCGATCCGATCGACGGCACCGCGAATTTCGCCCGCGGCATTCCGCATTTCTGTATTTCGATTGCCTTCGTGCGCGATGGGACGATCGAGATCGGCGTCGTCTACCAGCCGGTTCTCGATGAGCTTTATCTTGCGACGCGCGGGCGCGGCGCGACCCGCAACGGCCTTCCGATCAAGGTGAGTGGCATCAGCGACATGCGGCAGGCCGTGATCGAGGCGGGCTGGTCGATGCGGCGGCCGACGGAGCATTACGTCAGCTTCGTCGATCAGCTCTACAAGGCGGGCGCCGAGGTCAGGCGTTCGGGCTCGGGCACGCTCGGCCTTGCTTACGTCGCTTCGGGCCGGCTCGACGCCTATTGCGAACTGCACATCAATGCATGGGATGCGCTCGCGGCCCTGCTTCTGATCCGCGAAGCGGGCGGCTGGACCAACGATTTCCTTGCCGAAGATGGCTTGCGGCGCGGCAACCCGGTGATCGGATGCACGCCCGCCCTGCGCGATACGCTCGTGCGCGCGATGAACATTCGCATTCCTTGAGGCTCGGCGCCCGGCGCGGGTGCGATGTTAATGCGCGTTTACGCGCGCCTTTCGCGCTGCACCATCCGAATTGCCGTTGACGTCATATATGACAAGGGATGGAGTAGCGGCCTCGGGTTTCAACAAGAAAAGCCCGCCCAGGGAGAAATCGCCATGTCGATGCGCCAGTTCATGCGGCCGGCCCTCCACGCTCTGACCGCACTTGCCCTTCTCACCGTCGCTACGATGTTCGCGCAGCCTGCCCGTGCCGACGGCAATCTCGTCGTCTATTGCACCGTGCAGGAAGAGTGGTGCCGCCTGATGGTGACCGCGTTCGAACGCGATACCGGCATCAAGGTGTCGATGACGCGCAAGAGCGCCGGCGAATATTACGCGCAGATCAAGGCCGAGGCGGCCAATCCGCGCGGCGACATCTGGTGGGGCGGCACCGGCGATCCGCATCTGCAGGCTGCGGAAGAAGGCCTGACGGTCGAATACGAATCGCCGATGAACAAGGAACTGCAGCCTTGGGCGCTGAAGCAATGGCAGGCGTCGAAGAAGCGCACGATCGGCGTCTATGCGGGCGCGCTCGGCTACACCTACAACACCGATCTGATGAAGAAGAAGGGCGGCGCTGAGCCGAAATGCTGGTCCGATCTGCTCGACGCACGCTTCAAGGATGACGTTCAGGTCGCCGACCCGAACGCCTCGGGCACGTCGTGGACGATGCTGGCGACGATCGTGCAGCTCATGGGTGAGGACAAGGGATTCGACTTCCTCAAGAAGATGCACAAGAACGTCAACCAGTACACCAAGTCGGGCGCGGCGCCGGCGAAAGCCGTCAGTCTCGGAGAAACGGCCATCGGCATCGTGTTCCAGCACGACGCCGTCGTGTATGCCGTTCAGGGCGCGCCGATGAAGATCGTCTCGCCATGCGAGGGAACGGGCTACGAGATCGGCTCGATGTCGATCATCAAGGGTGCGAAGAATCTCGACAACGCCAAGAAATGGTACGATTGGGCCCTGACCTCGGCGGCGCAGAGCATCGGCCCGCAGAACAAGGTGTCGTTCCAGGTTCCGTCGAACAAGGGCGCGTTCTCGCCGCCGCAGGCACCGAAGCTCAGCGAGATCAAGCTGATCGACTATGACTTCGCCAAATACGGCTCCTCCGAGGTGCGCAAGCGGCTACTGTCGAAGTGGGACAACGAGGTCAAGAATCTGCCGAAGTAAGTGACGGCGGCCGAGCGCAAGTGAGTGCCATGGCATGAGGCGAAATACGCTGATCTGGCTCGCTATCGGCTGGATCGGGTTCGTCCTCGTGCCGTGGCACATTGTTGACAGCGACCGTTGGATCGATTGGTTCGCCGGCTATCCGGCGGCGGGACCGCGCGCGGCACTCGGGCTCGTGGCATCGGGCGCGGCACTGTGGCTGGCGCCGATCGCGCTGCCACTTCTCGCCGTGACGCTTTCGTTTTTCGCTGGCCACTCGCGCGATCGTCTGAGCCGGATGCTTGTCGTCGCAGGGATTCTCGGGCTCGCGATCACGTTCGTGCAGGGATTCGCCATTGGCATCGGCGGATGGAGCTGGAAATTCCTCGCCGCGCTGTCCGGCACGCAGGGGCCGAAGCAGGCCGGCATGGGCATCGGTGCTGCGCTGACGGCGGCATCCTTTCTGCTGCTGATGTGCATCGGACTGGCGGGCAGGGGCTGGTGCCGCGGCGATACGTTCGTCGTCGGCGCCATCGGGTCGGTCGTGGCGCTGACGATCATCTTCGTTTTCTTTCCGATTACGACAATCCTCACCGGCGCGGTGCAAAACGACAGCGGCCAGCTCGCGCTCGGCGAATTTGCCGAGAAGTTCGCCGACCGCTCGATCTGGGGGCTTGATTGCGTCTATTCGAGCCTGCGGTGCGGCGTTGCCTGGAACACATTCTTCCTCGCGGTGCTGGCGGGCCTCGGCAGCACCGGGCTCGGACTGGCCTTCGCGCTGATCGCGGTGCGCACGCAATTCCGCTTCAAGGGCTTGCTGCGCGTGCTGACTGTGCTGCCGATCATCACGCCGCCTTTCGTCATCGGGCTTGCGCTCATCCTGATGTTCGGCCGCTCCGGCAGCGTCACCGCGCTGCTCGATTCCTGGTTCGGTATTCCTGCCTCGCGCTGGATCTACGGACTGCCGGGAATCCTGATCGCGCAATTGCTCGCCTTCACGCCCATCGCCTTTCTGGTGCTCATCGGTGTCGTGCAGGGCATTGCGCCATCGCTCGAGGAGGCGGCGCAGACCTTGCGCGCGAGCCGCTGGACGGTCTTCAGGACGGTGTCGCTGCCGCTCATGCGGCCCGGACTGGCGAACGCGTTCCTGCTCGGCTTCGTCGAAAGCATGGCCGATTTCGGCAATCCGCTGGTGCTGGGCGGCAATTTCGACGTGCTCTCGACCAAGATCTTTTTCGCGGTGGTCGGCGCCTCGCACGATCAATCGGGCGCTGCGGTGCTCTCGATCGTGCTGCTCGGCCTCACCCTGATCGCCTTCTATGCGCAATATGCCTGGCTCGGCCAGCGCGTCTATACGACTGTGACGGGCAAGGGCGACGCCGGGCTGCCGATGCCGATGCCGCGCGTCGCGAGCGGTCTCGCTTATGCAACCGCGATCCCGTGGGCGATCTTCACCGTCGTCGTCTACGGCATGATTCTCGTCGGCGGCTTCGTGCGCACCATGGGCCGCGACTACACGCCGACGCTGATGCATTATCTGACGGCGTTTCGCGTGGAGACGACGCCGCGCGGTCTTTTCTTCTCCGGGTCGGCGTGGGATTCCTTCTTCGCAACCGTCGAAGTGTCCCTCATCGCCGCGCCGCTGACCGCGCTGATCGGCCTGCTGACGGCCTATCTGCTCGCGCGCCAGGCCTTCTTCGGGCGGCGCGCCTTCGAATTCGCCACGATGCTCAGTTTCGCCATTCCCGGCACCGTCGTTGGCGTGAGCTACATTCTTGCCTTCAACGTGCCGCCGCTCGAGATCACGGGCGGCGCGTTCATTCTCATCATGTGCTTTGTCTTCCGCAACATGCCGGTCGGCGTGCGCTCCGGCATCGCCACCTTGAGCCAGATCGATCGCAGTCTCGATGAGGCCTCGCTGACGCTCGGATCGCATACCGCGACGACCGTGCGGCGCATCATCGTGCCGCTGTTGCGGCCGGCCATCGTCGCCTCGCTGGTCTACAGCTTCGTGCGCGCGATGACGGCGGTGAGCGCGGTGATCTTCCTCGTCACCGCCGAATGGAACATGGCGACGACCTATATCGTCGGGCGGGTGGAGGCCGGCGAATTCGGCTTGTCCATTGCCTATTCCTCCGCGCTCATCGTCTTCATGCTGCTGGTGGTGGTCGGCATCGAGATGCTGGTTGGCGAGCGCCGGCTTGGCCGCCGTTCCCCGGCGTTGGCTGTGGCTCCGGCTCCGGCATAAGGTATCGACATGAACCGATCCGGCCCGGCTTCGGTGGAATTCCGCAACGTCGTAAAGCGCTATGGCGACGTGAGCGCGGTATCCGACGTCTCGTTCGTGATCGAACCGGGGACGCTGGTCACGCTTCTTGGCCCATCGGGCTGCGGCAAGACGACGACGCTGCGCCTGATCGCCGGTCTCGAGATTGCCAGCGAAGGGCAGATTCTGATTGGCGGCAAGGACGTCACCCTTCACTCGGCGGCCGAGCGCGACGTCAGCATGGTGTTTCAATCCTACGCGCTGTTTCCGCACATGTCGGTGTTCGAGAACGTCGCCTATGGGCCGAGCGTGCAGGGATTGCCGAAGGCGCGCGTGCGCGAACTCGTGCAGGACAAGCTGTCGCTTGTCGGCCTCAGCGGACTTGAGCACCGCGCGCCGTCGGAATTGTCGGGCGGGCAGCAGCAGCGCGTCGCCGTGGCGCGCGCTCTGGTGCTCGAGCCGCAGGTGCTTCTGTTCGACGAGCCGCTGTCCAATCTCGACGCGAAGCTGCGCCGGCGCGTGCGCGAGGACATCCGCGAATTGCAGCAGAAGCTCAATCTCACGGTCGCCTATGTGACGCACGACCAGGAAGAAGCGCTGGCGGTCTCGGACCGCATCATCGTGATGAACAACGGGCGCATCGCCCAGGTCGGTGCGCCGACCGACCTCTACGAGCAGCCGGCGGATCTGTTCGTTGCCGACTTCATCGGCGACGCCAACGTCGTGGCGGCGGAGATCACGGAGCTTCGCGGCGATCGCGCGAGCGTTCGCCTCGGCCCGCTCGAGCTTGATCTCCCGAGCCGCGGCGCGCGCAAGGGTCCGATCAAGCTCGCCATCCGTCCGGAGGCGATCTCGCTTCACGCCGAGCGGCCGAACATGCCGAAGCTGCTCGATGGCACGGTGCGCAAGGCAGCCTATCTCGGCAAGCATCTTGAATATTCGGTCGAAACGCCGATCGGCGCGCTATTCGCCGTCGACCACGCGCGCGCGCGACCGCTGCAGCCCGGCACGGGCGTGTGGCTCACCTTCGCCGAACGCGGATTGATCGTCGTTCCGGCCTGATCGCATCGGGACGGGCGGCGCGATCAACATCGGAATCATTAGAAAGCCGATGCGTTCGAGGCCGCTTCCGTCTATAGGTGCGCCCGGTCAAGTTGATCGGCGCAGGGCCGCGTGCTACGCGTCATGTCATATGATGACCGTACCGCCCCGCCGAGTGCCAATCGCCTTGTCCAGATCCGCCTCCAAATCAGCGCCCAAGACCCTGTCGCTGTTTCAGCCGCTCGCGGCGCCGCGCGGGTTGACGGCGGAACTGGTCGAGCGGCTGACCGCCGATATCACCAGCGGAAAGTTGCCGCCCGGCTCGCAGCTGCCGACCGAACAGGAAATGATCGCCGCAACCGGCGTCAGCCGGACGGTGGTGCGTGAAGCCGTCGCCGCGCTGCGCGCCGAGCGACTGGTCGTGACGCGGCAGGGCGTCGGCGCCTTCGTCGCCGACAACGTGCGCCGACCGTTCCGGATCGACTTCGATCAATTGTCGTCGCTGCGCGAAGTGCTCGACGTCATGGAGCTGCGCACTGCGCTTGAGATCGAGGCGGCCGGGCTTGCCGCCGATCGCGCCGCGCCGGAGGACGTGAAGAAAATCGTTTTCTCTTTCGAGGCGATCGAGGAGGCGATCAAGCGCGGCGAACCGGCCGTCGATCAGGACTTCGCCTTTCATTGCGCGATCGCCGCCGCGACGGGCAATCCGCAATTCAGGCGCTTCCTCGAATATCTCGGACGCTTTGTCATTCCGCGCCAGACAGTGTGGGGTCAGTCCGCGCCCGTGCTCAGCCGCACGCATCTCAACACGTTCCAGAAAGAGCATCGCAGCATCCTGCAGGCGATCAAGGCCGGCCAGGTGACCAAGGCGCGCGCGGCGATGCGGCATCATCTCGTCAACAGCCGCAAGCGGCATGAGAAGCTTGCCAGAATGGTCGGCATTCGGTGATGATCCGGCCGGCCCGCCTGTCCCACACATGAGACCATCATGAAGACAGTTCTGATTACCGGCGCATCCGGCGGCATCGGCACGCGCCTGCGCCGCCTCCTCAAGGGCGTCTATCCCGCGCTTCGTCTCAGCGACCTGAAAGTGCCAGCCGATCTCGGCGCGGACGAAACATTCGTGCCGGCCGATCTCGCCCGGCTCGACGAGGTGGAGAAGATCGTTACCGGCGTGGATGGCATCGTTCATCTCGGCGGCTATTCGGTCGAAGGGCCGTGGGAGACGATCCTCAATTCCAATATCGTCGGCTGCTACAATCTGTTCGAGGCCGCGCGCCGCAAGGGCGTCAAGCGCGTGGTGTTTGCCTCGTCCAATCACGCGGTCGGCTTCTATCCGCGCCGGCGCAAGATCGGCACCGACGAGCCGGTGCGGCCCGACTCGCGTTACGGTGTCAGCAAGGCATTCGGCGAAGCCGTCGGCGCGCTCTATGCCTACAAGCACGGCCTGCGCGTGACCTGCATCCGCATCGGCAATTTCGGCGACGTGCCTGTCGACAGGCGGCGGCTCGCGATCTGGCTGAAGCCGGAAGATCTCGTGCAGCTCATCCGCATCGGCCTCGAACATCCCGATCTGCAATACGAGATTTTCTACGGCGGCTCGGACAATGACGCATCCTGGTGGGACAACGAGACCGCGTTCCGCTACGGCTATCGCCCGCAATACCGCTCCGAAGAGCACCGGGCGCACGCGCTGGCCGAACAGGCAAAGCTGCCGCGCGATCCGATCGGTGACTGGTATCAGGGCGGCCCGTTCTGCAGCGCCGAGTATGACAACGATCGCGATCCGTCATCCTATTGACGCGGCCGCAGGAAAGGCAACCTTCCGATGATCCCAGCCAATGCCCGGCGCCCGCGCCTCAAGGCGCCTCCGGGAACGACCGATACGCACATTCATATCTACGACAAGCGGTTTCCGACGGCGGCGACCGCTGTCTTCACGCCGCCGGACGCGCTGCTGCCGGAATACCGGCAAGTGTGCGAGTTGCTCGGCATCGAGCGCACCATCGTCGTGCAGCCGACCACCTACGGCACCGATCACCGCTGCACGCTTGAGGCCATCGCCGCGCTCGGCGCCGATCGCGCGCGTGGCGTTGCGATGATCGATGCAAGCGTCACCGACGCCGAGCTTGAGCGGCTGACCAAGGCCGGCATCCGCGGCGCGCGCTTTCAGATGTTTCCTGGCGGCGTCAACACGTGGGATCAGCTGGAAACGCTGGCGGCGCGCATCAAGCCGTTCGGCTGGCACGCGCTGCTGCAGCACGATGGCCGCAACTTTCCGCAATACGAGGATCTCATCAAACGGCTGGGCGCGATCGTCACGATCGTGCTCGACCACACCGGAAAATTCATCGAGCCGGTGCCGGTCGATCATCCGGCCTTCAAGTCCATGCTGCGGCTCGTCGACAGCGGCGGGTTCTATGTGAAGATCGCCGGGCCTTATGAGACGTCAAAGGTCGGCGGCCCGCATTACGAAGATGTCGGCGCGCTCGCCAGGGTGCTGATCCGCGCGGCGCCGGAACGCACGATGTGGGCCTCGAATTTCCCGCAGGTGAATCCGCCCGGTGGCATCCGGCCCGACGACGCCGACCTTCTCGATATCCTTCTCGACTGGGCGCCGGACGATGTGACGCGGCGGAAAATCCTCGTCGACAATCCGGCGCGGCTCTACGGCTTCTGAAAGGCGACACCAATGGACAATCCGAAGAACACGCTGAAACGCGCGCTGCGCGAGGGCAAGCCGCAGGTTGGGCTCTGGGCGACACTGTCGTCGAACTACACCGCGGAGGTGATTGCCGGCGCCGGCTTCGACTGGATCCTGATCGACACCGAGCATTCGCCGGCCGATATCGAATGCGTGCTCGGACAGCTTCAGGCGATCGCGCCCTATCCGACGCATCCGGTGGTACGCCTGCCGTGGAACGACATGGTGATGGTGAAGCGCTTCCTCGATATCGGCGCGCAGAGCCTGCTCATCCCGCAGGTGAACACGGCCAGGGAAGCCGCCGACGCCGTCGCCTTCACGCGCTATCCGACGCAAGGCATGCGCGGCGTTGCCGGCTCGATGCGCGCGACGCGATTCGGCCGCATCAAGAATTACGCCAAGATCGCGCATGAGGACATCTGCGTGATCGTACAGGTCGAGAGCAAACAGGCGCTCGACAATCTCGATGCCATCGCTGCGGTCGACGGCGTCGATTGCGTCTTCATCGGCCCCGCCGATCTGCACGCTTCGCTCGGCTATATCGGCGAGCGATTGCACGCCGATGTGGTGCCGGTGATGGAGGACGCGATCAGGCGCATCCGCAAGGCGGGGAAGGCGGCTGGCATTCTCGCTGACAACGAAGAGACGGCGAAGCGCTGGCTGGCGCAGGGCGCATTGTTCGTCGGCGCCGGTTCGGACGCGAGCATTCTCGCGCGTGGCGCCGATGCGCTCGCGGCCAAGTTCAAGAGCTGAGGTCAGTGGAAATTCCGGCCTTTCGGCAGGACGTCTTGCGTCGACAGAAGCTCCTCGGCGCGCTCGGGCGCGCGCCGTAACAATTGCACGAGCGAGTCACCGCGGCGGGGATGGCCGCGCGAATCCGGCAGGCCGGAATTTTTGGCATGATCGGCGCGCGAGGTCGTGTCGATGCCGCTTGCGTGTTCCGACAGCCGGCTGAGCAGGGGCGTCAGATCGTCGAAGCGCTCCGCCACGATGTGAATCACGTCTTTCTCGTTCTGCAGAAGGCCCGAGACGCTGATGAGGCGTGCGCCCATAACGATCGGCCGGTATTCCTCGAATTTGCGCGGCCAGATGATCGTATTGGCGATGGCGGTTTCGTCTTCCAGCGTCATGAAGATGGCGTTGCCGTTACCAGGGCGCTGACGCACCAGCACAAGCCCGGCGATCGTTACGCGCCGGCCGGAAGGAATCTGCGCCAGCCGGTCGTGACGCGTAATGCCGCGCGCATCGAGATCGTGCCGCAGGAAGGACACCGGATGCGCCTTCAGCGAAAGGCGCAGATGCCGGTAATCCTCGATCACCTGCTGGCCGGGCGGCATCGGCGGCAGATCGATGTCGGGCTCAAGCTCCGGCATCGCGGCGGCCGCGAACAGCGGCAGATCGTCCTTGTCGCCCGCGAGCTGCAGGTCCTTCACCGCCCATAATGCATCGCGCCGGTCGAGTCCGATCGAACGGAAGGCGTCGGCCTGCGCAAGTTTTTCCAGCGCGGCCGGTTTGAGACGGGTGCGCAGCCACAGATCGCGCACGGAATCGAAACCGTCGCCGCGCACGTTTTCGATTGCCTTCGCCCAGTCCTCGGAAAATCCGGCGATCTGGCGCAGACCGAGCCGCAGGGCATGCGTCGTGCAGATGTCCTCGCGTTGCGAGGCGTGACGGATGTTCAGAGATGCGGGACCGGCAATCGGGGCATTGCCGCCGGGAGCGCGGAGTTCAAGCGTGCAGTCCCAATTGGAATGATTGATGTCGACCGGTCGCACCGTGACGCCGTGCTCCTGCGCATCGCGCACGAGTTGCGCGGTGGCGTAAAAGCCCATCGGCTGGCTGTTGAGCAAGGCCGCCGCGAACACGTCGGGATAATGGCATTTGATCCAGGCCGAGGCGTAGACGAGATTGGCGAAGCTCGCCGCGTGACTTTCCGGAAAGCCGTAGCTGCCAAAGCCTTCGATCTGGCTCCAGCAATTTTCCGCGAATGTCCTGTCGTAGTTGCGTGCGATCATGCCGCCGATGAATTTGTGACGGAAGGAATCGATCGTGCCGACGCGCTTGAACGTCGCCATGGCGCGGCGCAGCCGATCTGCTTCGCCGGGCGCGAAACCCGCGCCGACAATGGCGATGCGCATGGCCTGCTCCTGGAACAGCGGGACGCCGAGCGTCTTTTCCAGAATTTCCTTCAGTTCGGGCGACGGATAGACGACGGGTTCGCGTCCTTCCCGGCGCTTGAGATAGGGATGCACCATGTTCCCCTGGATCGGCCCCGGCCGCACGATCGCGACCTCGATGACGAGATCGTAGAATGCCTGTGGCCGCAGGCGCGGCAGCATCGACATCTGCGCGCGGCTTTCGATCTGGAACACGCCGATCGTGTCGGCGCGCTGGATCATCGCGTAGGTGCGCTCGTCCTCGTCCTGGATCGAGAGGTCGCGCTCCACATCGTAATGCTCGCGCAGGAAGTCGAACGAGCGGCGCAGACATGACAGCATGCCGAGCGCCAGCACATCGACCTTGAGCAGCCCGAGGGATTCGAGATCGTCCTTCTCCCACTCGATGACGGTGCGGTCCTCCATCGCCGCATTCTCGATCGGCACGACTTCGTCGAGCCGGCTGCGGGTGATGACGAAGCCGCCGACATGCTGTGACAGATGCCGCGGCGCGCCGATCAGCTCCTTCGACAGGGTGATGACCTGTTTAAGCCGCGGATCGGCAGGATCGAGCCCGGCGCGGCGTACTTCTTTTTCCGCCACGCCGTCGATCGACCAGCCCCATAACGTCCCGGCGAGCAGGGCAATGGTATCGGCGGAGAGGCCGAACACCTTGCCCACCTCGCGCACCGCGCTGCGGCCGCGATAGCAGATCACGGTGGCGGCAAGGCCGGCGCGCTCGCGTCCGTATTGTTCATAGATGTGCTGGATGACCTCCTCGCGCCGCTCATGTTCGAAATCGACATCGATGTCGGGCGGCTCGCGCCGTTCCTCGGAAACGAAGCGCTCGAACAGAAGATCGACCGCTTCCGGCGATACGTCGGTGATGCCGAGACAATAGCAGATGATGGAATTCGCAGCCGAGCCGCGGCCCTGACACAGGATCGGCTGCGGGCGCGAGCGCGCAAACCTGACGATTTCATCGACGGTGAGAAAGAACGGCGCGTAATCGAGCTTGCCGATCAGCCTCAATTCCTCATCGAGGGCGCGCCTGATCTTCGGATCGGCGCCATTCGGAAAGCGCCGTTTGAATCCCTCTTCGGCGAAGGCGACCAGCGCATCCTGCGGCGTCGCATAGCCTTGCCGGGTCTCGCTCGCATATTCGGTCCTGCGCAATTCCTCGAGCGAGAAATTGCAGCGGGCGAGAAAGCGTCCGGTTTCGGCAATGGCGTTGTCGAGGGCGCGGAAGAGCCGCGTCATCTCCTGCGGCGGCTTGATGTAACGCTCGGCATTGGCTTCCAGCCGCCGGCCGGCCATTTCCAGCGTGAGATGTTCGCGGATGCAGGTGACGACATCCTGCAGAACGCGGCGCTCCGGCCCATGATAAAGAACGTCGTTGGTCGCGATCAGCGGAATGTGCGCTGCATTGGAAATCTCGATCAGCCGCGCCATGCGCCGCTGGTCGTCGCCACGATAGAGCATGGTCGCGGCAAGCCAGACGCGATCCGGCGCGGCCCTGTTCAATCGGTCAAGAGCGGCATGCAGAGGCGCGGCGCGGATGCGCGCGGGCGGCATGACGATGAGATTGAGTCCTTCGATGAATTCCAGGAGATCCGGCAGGCCGAGCAGGCAATCACCCTTGTCCGCCCGCTGCTTGCCGAGGGAGAGAAGCCGCGTCAGCCGCCCCCACGCAGCACGATCTTGCGGGTAGGCGAGAATGTCAGGTGTACCATCGGCAAAGACGAGCCGCGTGCCCACGGCGAGCTTGAAGTCCATCACTTCGCCGCGCGTCTCCGCTTCTTCCGCCAAAGCGCGCATCCTGCTGTGCGCGCGCACCACACCGGCGACGCTGTTGCGATCAGCGATGCCGATGCCGGAAAGGCCGAGCACATAGGCCTGAACGACGAGATCTCCGGGATCTGAGGCGCCGCG
>CAZSAW010000286.1:0-16318 GCA_964604745.1 uncultured Hyphomicrobiales bacterium | reverse complement strand
GCTGGTAGCCGGCCAAGCGGTCACGATCGACGGCCCCGGCGGGCCGATCACCGCGCTGCCGGTGCCGCAACGCCACGGCGATATCGCGTCATTCGGCTTTCGGTTCGAGAACGTCGCATACTCGCCGGACATCAGCGCGCTGACGCCAGAGGCCACGGCGGCCGTTCAGGGTCTCGATCTTTGGATCGGCGACGCGCTGCGCTACGAGCCGCATCCGAGCCATCTGAGCGTCCACGAGGCCCTTGCAGCGATCGAAAGTATTCGTGCCAGGCGGGGCGTGCTCACGCACATGCACGCCGACCTCGACTACGAAGAGCTTCGGCGCAAGCTGCCGGCCAATGTCGAACCCGCCTATGACGGCATGCGGATTTCGCTCTAAGGCTGTCTCAGATGTTGGCGACGCAATGCCCTGGAAGCCAGTGATTTAGCTGCACAATTCAGTGCCAATGGGCCTAAGCTGGTTTCCTCAGGATCAAAGCCAAACGCTGGGTTTGTGAAGTGTAACGTCGCCTGTAGATATTCCATAATATGTCTTATGCGAATCGGGGAACCGGATGTGGCCCGAAGCGTTGGCGAGGCGCTTCCCGCTAACAGACTTCATGTCCGACCCCGGAGGTTTTCCCGTGACCAAGGTGAAATCCCTTGAAAGCCATCGCCGCAACGCGGCCCGGCTTGATACGCCGACCGATCTGTCCGACGACGCCGTCCGCGCCATTTCAAAGGCATTGAACACGATCCTCGCCGACAGCTTTGCCCTCTATCTCAAGACCAAGAATTTCCATTGGCATATGAGCGGACCCCATTTCCGCGACTACCATCTGCTCCTCGACGAGCATTCCGAACAGATTTTTGCGACGACGGACGATCTCGCGGAACGTGTTCGCAAAATCGGCGGCGCGACGCTGCGGTCCATCGGCGACATCGCGCGCCATCAGACCATCCACGATAACGACCAATCTTTCGTCGCGCCGCTCGACATGCTGCGTGAGCTGGTGGCCGACAACAAGGCGGTGGCAGCGTCGATGCGCGAGGCGCATGATCTTTGCGACAAGCACGACGACGTTGCGACGGCGAGCCTGCTCGAAGTGTGGATCGATCAGGCCGAACGGCGCACCTGGTTCCTGTTCGAGGCAAGCCGCGCCGCGGATTCGTCCGGGCATTAACGATCGCACGACGATTAACTTTCTGTGGGGCCGGGGCCGCGCACTGTCGCGGTCCTGGCCTTGCTTTGTTAGCCTCCCGGATCACTTGCGAGGCTCATCGTGAAACCGTCCGGCGACATCTCCCGGCTCATCGAGATCATGGCGGCGCTGCGCACGGCCGGCAGCGGCTGCCCTTGGGATCTGGAGCAGACTTTCTCCACCATTGCGCCCTATACAATCGAAGAAGCCTATGAGGTCGCCGACGCGATTGCGCGCAACGATCTCGACGACCTGAAAGACGAACTCGGCGATCTTCTGCTGCAGGTCGTGTTTCACGCACGAATGGCGGAAGAACAAAGCGCCTTCGCCTTTAACGACGTCGTGCGAGCGATCACAGAAAAGCTGATCCGGCGGCATCCCCATGTCTTCGGCGACAAGCGCGGCTTGTCTCCGGATCAAGTGAAAGGCCTGTGGGCCGAGATCAAGGCGCAGGAAAAAGCCGCGCGCCGCGACACGCATGGGGCTCACACGATCGAGGAGACAAGCGCCCTCGCCGGCATTCCCGCCGGCCGCCCCGCGCTCGAACGCGCGCTCAGGCTTCAACAGAATGCCGGCAGGGTCGGCTTCGATTGGCGTGATCCGAACGCGGTGTTGTCAAAGATCCACGAGGAGGCCGACGAAATCGCCTCGGCGATTGCAGCCGGCGATCGAAACGAGATGCAGGACGAGATCGGCGACCTCCTCTTCGCCGTCGTCAATCTTGCGCGCCATCTTGATATCGATCCGGAAACTGCCTTGCGCGGCGCCAACGCGAAATTCGAACGCCGCTTTGGCTCAATCGAGCGCGCCCTCGCTGCCGCAGGAAAATCGCCGAAAGAGTCGACGCTTGCCGAAATGGATGCACTCTGGGACGCGGCCAAGGCAGAGGAAAAGGCCCGCTAGCCGTTCGCCAGCTAGGGTGCCGGCGCGGTGTCGTGCACGCTGGCCGCTTCCGGAAATTTTGCGCGCACGAGGCCGAGTTTGGCCGGATCGGCGCGGACATGCAGCACCAGGTGCCCGTCATCGCGATAATGCCGGTCGAGCACCTCGGTATGCCGGTGCAGCCAGCTCAAGCCTGCCCCGTCGCCCGGATCAAGCTGGATTTCCAGCTCCGGCCGGCCGGCGCTCAATCGCGCCTCAATCACGGCGTCGAGGCGCTCGAGCCCCTCTCCTGTTAGCGCGGATACGGCAACGACCTCGCGTTCCGTCTGCCGCTCCGCCAGGTTTTCCGTCTGCAGGCGTTGCGCGGCATCGAGCTGGTCGATCTTGTTCCAGACCTCGATCAATCGTTGATCGTGTTCCTCGATGCCGAGCGCACGCAAGACATGCTCGACGTCATGCATCTGTGCGCGCGTGTCCTCGTGCGCGACATCGCGCACATGCAGGATGACGTCGGCCTCGATCACCTCTTCCAGCGTGGCGCGGAAGGCGGCGACCAGCATCGTCGGCAGATCGGAGATAAAACCGACGGTATCCGACAGGATCACGTGTGAGCCATGCGGCAATTTGATCGCGCGCAGCGTCGGGTCAAGCGTCGCGAACAGCATGTCGGCCTCAAGCACGCTCGCCCGGGTCATGCGGTTGAACAGCGTCGACTTGCCTGCGTTCGTGTATCCGACGAGTGCGACAATCGGATACGGCACGCGGCGGCGGCCCTCGCGATGCAGCTTGCGCCGTTTCTTGACCTTCTCCAGCTCGGCCTCGATACGCGCAATGCGTTCGGAGAGCGCGCGGCGGTCGGCCTCGATTTGCGTTTCGCCCGGACCGCCGAGAAATCCGAAGCCGCCACGTTGCCGTTCCAAATGTGTCCAGGACCGCACCAGCCGGCTTTTTTGATAGCTCAGATGCGCGAGCTCGACCTGCAGCACGCCTTCCCGAGTGTGTGCGCGGCGTCCGAAAATTTCCAGAATGAGGCCAGTACGATCGAGGACCTTGGCGTTCCACGCCTTCTCGAGATTGCGCTGCTGAACGGGCGAGATCGCACAATCCATGATTACGATCCCGGCATCCTCGCTTTTCACGAGGCCGGCGATTTCGTCGACCTTGCCCCTACCGATGTAGGTTGCCGGCCGGATCTCGTTGAGGAAGACGATGCCGGATTGCACAACCGTGAGATCAATGGCTCTTGCGAGGCCGACGGCTTCATCAAGCCTCGCCTCCAGGCTGCGCGCCTCGGAAGACGACGTTCGCGCCGTCCCGCGGACTGCCTGCGGCCGCAAATAGGGACCGAGAACAATCGCGCGCCCGGTTTCCGGGCTTAATGGGCCCAGCCGGTCGGCGCGCGATTCACGGTGACGTGGCTCCAATCAGACCTTTTCCCCGGCTGGCGCACCCTCTTCGGCGCCTTCGAAGAGCTGGATCGGGTGACCCGGCATGATGGTCGATATGGCGTGCTTGTAGACGAGTTGCGAGTGGCCGTCCCGCCGCAGCAGCACGCAAAAGTTATCGAACCACGTGACAACGCCCTGAAGCTTCACGCCGTTCACGAGAAAGATCGTGAGCGGAATTTTCGCTTTGCGGACGTGGTTGAGGAAGGTGTCTTGGAGGTTTTGTGTACGTTCGGCTGCCATTGCCGTTGTTCCATTATTTATCGCCCGCGGTCCCCTGCCTCCGCCGGCCGTTTTTGCCAAGTCGCATCGTCCCTCGTTTCGATCCCACCCACGAGGACTTGGGGCCACAACATTAGATGGCAGCACAGCCTAAGGCGCAAGCCCATCCCGTGGGGTTGCGACCCATATGGCCGTTGAAATGTCAGGAAATTTCAGCGTGGCGGTGAAAATCGCGCCGCAACGCGCTGGACAACAGGCCTGGCGCGCCGTTTCCAACCGGGCGTCCGTCGATGCGGACGACCGGCATGACGAGCTGGCTCGCCGACGTTTGGAAGGCCTCGCGCGCCGTGTATGCTTCCTCGACGGTAAAAGCGCGCTCCTCGAGCTCAAGGCCATGCGCCTTGATGACATCGAGCACGACCGCGCGGGTGATGCCGCGCAGGATACTGTGATCGGCCGGTCGGGTAACCACCTTGCCGTCGCGGGTCACAATCCAGGCGTTCGATGACGCGCCCTCGGTCACAAAACCTGCCTTGTCGACAAACCACGCCTCCCGTGCGCCCTGCTCGCGCGCGGCTTGTTTGGCAAGGATGTTCGGGAGCAGCGATACGGATTTGATATCGGCCCGCCCCCACCGGTTGTCCGGGACTGTGACGACACCGACACCCTCCTCGGCCATGGCTTCGGCCTTGTCCACATCCAGCCGGTTCGCTGTGACGACGATACTGGGAAGGGTACTTGCGGGTGGAAACGGATGGTCGCGCTTGGCGACGCCGCGCGTTACTTGGAGGTAGACGATCCCCTCGCGCACACGGTTCCGGCGAACGACCTCTCGCAGCACGATTGCAAGCGAAGCGCGAGGCATGGGCGGACGAATGCGCAACTCCGACAGTGATCGGTCGAGCCGGTCGAGATGACGCCGCTCGTCGATCAGGCGGCCGCCGCGCACCTCGCAGACCTCATAGACGCCGTCGGCAAATTGATAGCCGCGATCCTCGACATGCACCGCAGCGTGGCGCCGCGACACATAACGGCCATTGACGTAGGCGATGCGCGACACTGAACTTGTCTCCCCTCGCCTGCGTCAGCCGATACCGAGCGCCTTGAGCTTGCGATGCAAGGCCGAGCGTTCCATGCCGACGAACTCGGCCGTGCGGGAGATATTGCCGCCGAAGCGGCTGATCTGGGCCACGAGATATTCACGCTCGAACATTTCGCGCGCCTCGCGCAGCGGCAACCCCATCAATTGCTCGCCACCATTGCCGTTCGGCATGTTCGGGATCATCGAGCCGACATCCTGCGGCAACATGCTGGCATCGATGGTGGCACCTGCATCGCCGCCGGCGAGGATCATCAGCCGTTCGACGTTGTTGCGGAGCTGGCGGACATTGCCCGGCCAGTCATGCGACTGCAGGACAGCCATGGCGTCCTCGCCGATCGTGCGCTTGGGCAGACCTGTCGCCTGCGATATCTGATCCATGAAGAATTCGATCAGCGGCGGTATATCGTCGCGACGCTCAGCGAGCGGCGGAACGCGGATCGGCACGACCGACAGGCGGTGATAAAGATCCTCGCGGAACTTGCCCTGCTGCACCTCGGCTTCGAGATTGCGCGCGGTCGATGAGATGATGCGAACGTCGACGGACACCTTGCCGCTGCCGCCAACCCGCTCGAAGGTCTGATCGACCAGGACGCGCAGAATCTTGCTTTGCGTTTCGCGCGGCATATCGGCGATTTCGTCAATGAACAGCGTGCCGCCATGCGCCTCCTCGAGCGCGCCGACCTTGCGGCTCTGCGTGCCGTTCGTCTGCTCGATGCCGAACAATTCGACTTCCATCCGTTCCGGCGTCATCGCTGCGGCGTTGATCACGACGAACGGACCGTTCGCCCGCATCGATTGAGCGTGGATCGTGCGCGCGCACAACTCCTTGCCACCGCCGGACGGACCGATGATTAGAATGCGGCTGTTGGTCGGAGCGACGCGCTCGATGGTCTGGCGCAATTGATTGATCGCCGCCGAACGCCCGACCAGTTCGCTGCCGACCGGCGCCATTTGCCGCAGCTCGCGCACCTCCCGCTTCAGGCGCGAGGCTTCAAGCGCACGATCGGCGACCAGCAGCAGGCGATCGGCCTTGAAGGGCTTTTCGATAAAGTCGTAGGCGCCATGCTTGATGGCCGCGACGGCGGTTTCGATATTGCCGTGACCGGAAATCATCACGACCGGAAGATCAGGATTTTCCGCCTTCGCGTTCTCAAGCAATTGCAAGCCGTCGAGGCGGCTCCCCTGCAGCCAGATATCGAGGAAAAGCAGATTCGGTCGCCGCGATTTGATCGCGGCAAGTGCAGAATCGCTGTCGCGCGCCGTGCGCGTGCTGTAGCCCTCGTCCTGAAGGATTCCGGAAACCAGCTCGCAGATGTCGGATTCGTCGTCGACGATCAGGATATCGGCCGCCATGGGTTACGCATCCACACTCATGAATTGTTACGCAGCATTGTTCTTGTCGTTGGCGGCATCCGACTTGGCGGCAAAACGCAGCCGCATCCAGGCACCGCGCTGGCCCGGCTTCCGCTCAGACGCATCGTGCAATTCGATCTTGCCGCCATGCTCTTCCAGGATCTTGCCGACGATGGCGAGTCCAAGTCCCGTCCCTTTGTCACGCGTCGTGACATAAGGTTCGAGGAGACGAGAACGGTTTTCCTTGGGCAGACCGATCCCGTTATCCACAACATCGATAACAATGTCGTCGCCGTCCCGGGCCGCCAAGATATCGATTCGGCCTTTGTCCGAGCCGGCAGGCAGTGCGCCGATCGCCTCCGACGCGTTTTTGATGATGTTTGTCAATCCCTGCGACATAAGGCGGCGGTCGAAATGGGCCGGCATCGGCTCTTCCGAAACGTCGACGTCGATATCGATGTCGGGATGGGCGACGCGCATCAGAAACACCGCCTGACGCACCGTGTCCGCCACATCCTCCGGAGCCATCACCGGCTTAGGCATGCGCGCAAAGCGCGAAAATTCATCGACCATGCGGCGAATGTCGTCGACCTGCCGCACGATAGTGTCGGTACATTGCGTGAAAATCGCGGGATCCTCGGTAATTGATTTCCCGTATTTGCGGCGCAGCCGCTCGGCCGACAGCTGGATCGGCGTCAGCGGATTCTTGATTTCGTGCGCAATGCGCCGTGCCACGTCAGCCCAGGCAGATGTGCGCTGCGCCGCGACGAGTTCGGTGATGTCGTCGAGCGTGACGACATAGCCGTGATCGGCGTCGGCCGATTGTTCGCTGGCGATGCGGACCGAGAGATTTCGCTCGTGGCCGTCCCGTGTCAGCGTCACTTGGCCATGCACCAGTCGCTGCCCTGCCGACTGCGCGTTCTGCATGATCTCCGCCAATTCCGGAACAAGATCGGTCAGGCGCTGACCAAGCGCGGCCCCCTCGGTGCGCCCGATCAACTTTTCGGCGGAACGGTTGAGAATACTGATGCAGCCCTCGTGATCGACGCCGATGACGCCCGCACTTGCTCCGGCCAGCACCGCCTCGGTAAATCGGCGGCGGCTGTCGATGACATCGCGCGCATTCATCAGATCGTCGCGCTGGCTGCGCAATTCCTGCGTCATCTTGTTGAAGGTCTCGCCGAGCTGGGCAAGATCGCCTTCCGATTTGCGGATCGGAACCTGGACGTGCAGGTTGCCAGTGGCGACGATATTGGCGGCACCGATCAGCCGGCGGATCGGCGCAACCAGCCGGTTGGCGAAGTTCAATCCGATCCAGACCGCCGACAGCAGCACGATCAGCGCGATGACGGTGTACATCAAGGCGAAAGCCACTTGTACGCCAAGCCGTCGCGCCTCAAGGCTGGCGTATTCCGACACGCTCGCGCGCGTCTCGCGCAATTGCCCCACAACCAACGGATCAAGCGTGCGCGTCACATACAGGAAGGTGTTGTCATAACCGCGCAATCGGATGATCGCCGCGACGTAATTGGAATCCGGGATCAGTGCAACCTGCGGATCTGTTTCGTTGACCGTCGCGAGCAGAGATTTCGACGGCGCGAGAAATTCCTGCGTCTGGCGCAGATCACTGCGTTCGATGACCTGCAGATCGCCGTCAAGCATGACCGCGGCGGGCAACCCGCGTATCGAGGCTTGCGCCGTCAGAAACTGGCGGAAGCGATAGCGATCCTGATCGAAGAGCGGCTTGGCCCGCGTCACGTCCTGCGCCATGGCGATCAGGTCGCCGCGGATGAGCTGCCCATGTTCGCGCAGATAGGCTTCCGACACGGCGAGCGAATTCTCGATCACCGCGCGTGTGCGCGTCGAAAAGAGCCGATCGAGGCCGCGATCGAGCGTCACGCTCGCCACGACCGCAACCAGAATCGCGGGAAGCGCGGCGATGATCGAGAAAAGCGCCACGACGCGCACATGCAGTTCGGCCGCTGCGCGCCCGCGCCGGCGCGCCTGCACCATCAGCCACACCTCGCGGCTGATCACTCCGACGAGGATGAAGACCGTTGCCGCATTAACGAGAAGAAGGCTCACCACCACCCGGTGCGTGGGAGCAACCGGGGTCAGGCCCGCAAGAACGAGAAATGTGACAAGAGCCGAGAGAAGCGCCACGCCGACCGCAATCGGTCCCACGACGCGCGCGGCGACCTTGCCGACATCGCCAAGTCTTGCAGTCTCGATCGTCGTGGCTGGGTCGGCGCTCGTCATGCAGTCCGTTGTCGCAAGGCGGGCTGGAAGATCGGCCTAATTTGACCGATCTGATGTATTTCTACAACAATGTTGCGAAATTGCGACTTAACCGCGGCGAGCCACAGATCAGGTCGTCAGTTGCCCGTCCGGATCACCTGAATATCCAGATCGCGGATTTTCTTGCGCAACGTGTTGCGGTTGACGCCCAGAAGGTCCGCGGCGCGGATCTGATTGCCGCGGGTCGCCGCGAGCGCGGCCGTCAACAGTGGATATTCCACTTCGCGCAGAATGCGGTGATAAAGGCCCGGCGGCGGCAAAGCGTCCGGGAAGCTCGCAAAATACCGTGCGAGGTTACGCTCGACCGCGGCGGCGAGATTCTCCGCCGACGCCGGCTCGTGGTCGGGCTCGATCGCCGGTTGAGCCAGTTCGGCATCGATGACCGCGGATGTGATAACTTCCTGCGGATAGAGCGCGGCCAAACGCCGCGCCAGATTTTCCAGTTCACGGACGTTGCCCGGCCAGTTGTAACGCTTCAGCCGGTCGAGCGCCGCCTGGTCGATCTGCTTCGGCGGCAGGCCTTCGCGTTCGACCTGAGCAAAGAAATGCCGGATCAGGTCGGGGATATCCTCCACCCGTTCGCGCAGCGGCGGCAGCCGCAACGGAACGACGTTAAGGCGGAAGAACAAATCCTCGCGGAACAGCCCCTGCTGAATGAGGATGCGCAGATCCTTGTTGGTGGCTGCGATGATGCGCACGTCGGTCTTGATCGGCGTGCGTCCTCCGACCGTTGTGTATTCGCCCTGCTGCAACACGCGCAGCAAACGCGTTTGCGCCTCCATCGGCATGTCGCCGATCTCGTCGAGGAAAAGCGTGCCGCCCTCGGCCTGTTCGAAACGACCGGTGCTGCGCGTGTTGGCGCCGGTGAAAGCGCCCTTCTCGTGACCGAACAATTCCGATTCAATCAGGTCGCGAGGAATTGCCGCCATGTTGATGGCGACGAAAGGTCCGCTGCGGCGCTTGCCGTAATCGTGCAGCGCGCGCGCGACGAGCTCTTTGCCCGTGCCCGACTCGCCCGTGATCATTACCGTCAGATCGGTTTGCATCAGACGTGCGAGCAGCCGGTAGATTTCCTGCATCGCCGCCGAGCGCCCGACCAACGGAATGGAATCGAGCTCGTCGCCTTTGGCCGCCGGACGGGGCTTGTCCTTGGGCTCTGACAACGCGCGGCCGACAATCGCCACAAGCTCTTTCAGGTCGAACGGCTTGGGCAGGTATTCGTATGCGCCGCGCTCCGAGGCGCGGATCGCGGTCATAAACGTATTCTGCGCGCTCATGACAACGATCGGAAGTTCGGGGCGGAGCTTCTTGATGCGTGGGATAAGTTCGAAAGCATTCTCGTCCGGCATCACGACATCGGTGATGACGAGATCGCCTTCGCCCTGGCTGACCCAGCGCCAAAGCGTCGCAGCGTTGCCAGTCGAGCGGACCTCGTAGCCGGCGCGGGACAGCGCCTGGTTGAGCACCGTGCGAATTGCGGCGTCGTCGTCGGCGACCAGAATGCTTGCCGCGGGCATGATCAGTCTCGCTCGCTCCGGATCATGGCTCGCCCGCCACGGCCGCCAGCCGCGGGAATCCGGGCGCCGCCGACGTCTCCTGTTCCACGTACATCGGCATCAGGATCCGGAACGTCGTGTGTCGGGGCTGGGATTCGCATTCGATAATGCCGCCATGGTCGCCGATGATCTTGGCAACCAATGCAAGACCCAGACCAGATCCGCTGGGTTTCGTTGTCACAAACGGGTCGAACAGATGGGATGTAAGTTCGTCCGGTACGCCCGGACCATTGTCGCGCACGCAGAACTCGAGCGGCAGCGATACCCTCACCTTGCTGCCCGGGAGCGACAGCCGAACACCGGGACGGAACGCGGTCGTGAGATGAATCTCGCCATCGATGGCGCTCTCGCCGATCGCCTCGGCGGCGTTCTTCACGAGGTTGAGGAAGACCTGAACGAGCTGATCGCGGTTGGCGAGAACCGGCGGCAAGGACGGGTCGTATTCCTCGACGAACTTGATGTGTCGCGCAAAGCCCGACTGCGCCAGCCGCTTCACGTGATCGAGCACAACATGGATATTCACCGGTTCGCGCTCGACCGGCCGTTCGTCCGAAAAGACCTCCATGCGGTCGACGAGCTTCACGATGCGATCCGCTTCGTCGCAGATAAGACGCGTCAGCGTCCTGTCTTCGTCGTTCGCCGCTTGCTCGAGCAATTGCGCCGCGCCGCGGATGCCGGAAAGCGGATTCTTGATCTCGTGTGCAAGCATCGCCGCGAGCGCGATGACGGAGCGCGCAGCTCCGCGATGGGTCAGCTGGCGATCCATCTTGTCGGCGATGGTCCGCTCCTGCAGCATGACGATGACATGGCCCGGCCGCTCGGGCAGCGGCGCCACGTGCAGGTCGACGACATGCTCGCCCGGAATGCGCGGCGTGCCGAGATCGACACGATATTCGTTCACGGCCGCGCCGCTGTTGCGGACCTGCTCGACAAGCGCGAGAAGCGGCGAGCCGAACGGGACAATGTCGCGCAGCTGATTGCGTTGCAGAAGCGGGACCGACACATCGAAAAACGCCTCTGCTGCGACGTTGGCATCCTTGACGCGGCCATCGGCAGCGACCACGAGCACGGGCAGCGGCAGCGCATTGATGATCGCGTCGGCGACGCTCGGTGGATAGGCGACGCTTTTTTCCAGGTTCATGCTGCCGATCTCCATCTCGTATCGGCATTTGCTGCGTTTTCGCCGTCGATTGGGGCTTCCGAAAAGGCCTGAAACGCAGCCGCAAGTTGCGTCAGGGTGGCTTCCGGCGTTTCCGCCGTCAGTACGCGCGTCCGCCAAGTCTTCAGCGCGATGTCGGACGCGCCGGCGCCTGTTGCAGCGACGTCGAGCGCCGAAGCAAGATGCTTGCGCGCATGGCGCCGTCCGATATCGACGCCGTGGTGGTCGAGCATCGCGCGATAGAGGTCCATCACCATGTCCGACTGCGTCGCGAGATCGGGCTCGCTTTCGCGTTCACCGGTTTGCAGGTAGCGCGCGAGCTGACCGGGAAACCAGGGTCGTCCCTGCGCCGCCCGGCCAACCATGACCATATCGGCACCCGACTGCGCCAAGGCGGTTTCCGCTTCTTCGATGCTGGTGATGTCGCCGTTGACCACGACCGGAATCGACACACGCTCCTTCACGGCGCGCACGGCCTTCCAATCGGCGCTGCCCTTGTAGAACTGACAGCGCGTGCGGCCGTGGACCGTCAGAAGCTTCACGCCGGCCGCTTCGGCGCGCGCGGCCAGTTCCGGCGCATTGATCGACCGGTCATCCCAGCCCAGACGCATCTTGAGCGTGACGGGGACCGATACGGCAGCGACGGTTGCCTCGATCAGCGTCAGTGCATGATGGAGATCGCGCATCAGCGCAGAGCCGGATTGCCCGTTGGTCACGTGTTTGGCAGGGCAGCCCATGTTGATGTCGATGATGTCGGCGCCGGAGGCTTCCGCCATTCGGGCGCCCTCGCTCATCCAATGCGCCTCGCATCCGGCCAATTGGACCGCGCGAATGCGCACGCCTTCGCTGGACAAGCGCCGCCGCGCGTCGCCCTGTCCCTCGACGAGCTTCGCGCAGGCGGTCATTTCCGATACGACGAGCCCGGCGCCGAACTGTTCGACAAGACGCCGGAACGGCGCATCGGTTACACCCGACATCGGCGCGAGCACGACGGCGTTCGGGAGCCGCACCGGCCCGATTTGCGGGCCAGAAACGCCTGCCCGTCCTTTGGTCAGTTCTGCACAAATCATAGGCAGTCGCCCATATTGCTCACAGTTTAGCCAAGGCGCTTTTGGCAGACAAGTGTTGCAGTGCAAAAAGAGCGAACATTGTGAATTTGGTTTCCGCCGCAAGCGCCCCGCGCTAAAGCGAGGCCCGAAGTCAAAACAGGGATTGAATTCATGGCATTGTCCGTTGCGGCCTTGATCGTCGCGGCCGGCCGCGGCGTCCGAAGCGGGGGTGGTATTCCCAAGCAGTATCGGAGGATAGGCGCTGATCCGGTCATCCGGCTAAGCCTCAGCCGCTTCTTGAGCCAGCCGAAAATTGGGCACGTGCAACCCGTCATCCATCCGGACGACGAAATGCTCTATAGCGACGCGACGCGCGGCCTGGGTGTGCCAAAGCCCGTGCACGGCGGCGCGACGCGCCAGGACTCCGTTATGGCCGGCCTGTCGGCGCTGGTTTCGCTGCGCCCGGACATCGTGCTCGTGCACGATGCTGCGCGTCCGTTCGCTTCGGCCGAACTTCTCGATCGCGCCATCGCCGCCGGCGCATCGTCGGGCGCTGCCATCCCTGCCCTGCCTGTGACCGACACCGTGAAGCAGGTCGACGACAAGGGGGCGGTTGTCGCGACGCTTGATCGCGGCCAGCTTCGCGTCGTGCAGACGCCGCAAGCCTTCCATTTCGAGAAATTGCTCGAGGCGCATCACCGTGCGGTGGACGGCGGACGCCATGATTTTCCTGACGACGCCTCGCTCGCTGAATGGGCGGGCCTCAAGGTGACGACATTCGAAGGAGATGCTGCGAACGTGAAATTGACGACACCTGACGATTTCGTCCGCGCGGAAGCCCTTCGCTCGCCCGCGGCGATGGAAAGCCGCACCGGCTTTGGCTTCGACGTCCACGCCTTCGCGGCCGGGGACCATGTGACTCTCGGTGGCGTCCGCATCGCGCACGGCAAAGGTCTGTCGGGTCATTCCGACGCCGACGTGGCGCTGCACGCGGTGGTCGACGCCATTCTCGGAGCGCTCGCGGATGGCGACATCGGCGCGCATTTTCCGCCGTCGGATCCGCAATGGCGCGGTGCGTCGTCGGACCGTTTCCTGAGCTTCGCGGTCGAACGCGTGGCGCAGCGCAACGGCCGCATCGTGCACATCGACGTCACGATCGTCTGCGAGGAGCCGAAGATCGGACCGCATCGCGACGCAATGCGCGCGCGGATTGCCGAGATTGCCGGCATCTCGCCCGACCGCGTGGGCGTGAAGGCGACCACGAGCGAGCGGATGGGTTTCACCGGGCGCGGCGAAGGTATTGTCGCTTACGCCAACGCCACTGTCGCGCTGCCGCGGGACGCAAGCGATGCCTGATGAGGAGATGCTGGCAGCGGCGCGCTCGCTCCTCGACCTCTGCAAGCAGAAGAAACTCACCGTTGCCACGGCAGAATCCTGCACCGGCGGCTTGGTGGCAGCGACGCTGACCGAGATCGCCGGCTCCTCGATGGTGGTCGATCGTGGTTTCGTCACCTACACCAATGAGGCCAAGGAAGAGATGCTGGGAGTCGCGCCGGCGACGATCACGACCTATGGCGCCGTGAGCCGCGAATGCGCGCAAGAGATGGCCGTGGGGGCGCTGGCGCATGCGCGCGTGTCCCTCGCCGTATCGATCACCGGCATCGCCGGACCAACGGGAGCTGTGCCGGGCAAGCCGATCGGACTTGTCTTTTTCGGCGGCGCGTCGCGCAGCGGCCGCATCATCGTGCATGATCGCAAATTCGGCGACATCGGTCGTTCCGAAGTGCGGCGTCGCTCCGTATTCGAGGCGCTGGCCCTGCTCACCGAGCTGGCGCAGGAGGAAGAGCCGCAGCCACCCGCCGAGGGCGATTGAGCGCGGTCCCACGTCATGGAGTTCAGCGTGATGAAACGATGGATCGCCGCCGCCATGCTCGCGGCTATACCAATGCTTTCGGCGCAGGCGGAAACGTCGATCCAGGCCGGCTCGTGGAAGGTCACCACGACAACCGTCGCAAACGGGATGGCGGCCCCGCCGCGCGTGAACAACCGCTGCCTCAGCGCCGAACAAGCCGCCGACGCGGCAAAGACTTTCAGCCCCGAATTCGGTGGCGTGAACTCTGCGTGCGAGCGGACCGACTTTGAGGCGAAGGACCGCGCCCTGCATTGGCGGCTTCAATGCAAGGGGCAATTCGACATGGACGTCATCGCCGACTTCAATTTCGAAAGCCCGATCCGCTACACGGCGACGATCGCGACCAAGGGCATGATGGCTGGGCAGATGGTCGTCAATTCCAAGCAGAACATCGTCGGCGAATATGATGGCGCCTGTCCGTGAGACGGCGGCTCACGTCCGGCCGTAGACGACATCTGCACGACGTTCGAACGCTTCGGAAAAGCGGCGAAATGCAGCGTCGAACATCGCGCCCATGACAAGACCAAGCGCGCGACTTTTGAATTCGTAGGAAATGAAGAATTTAACGTCGCACTGGCGCTCGCCGGTCGCATGAAATTCCCAGCGGTTCTCCATCCGGCTGAACGGCCCTTCCAGATATTCGACAAGAATCTGCAGGTTGGCGCGATCGAGCGTGACGCGGCTGCGAAAGGATTCGCGCAGGAGCTTGTAGGCCACCGTCATGTCGGCGATGAGGATTTCGATGCCCTCGGGTTCCGATATCCGTTTACGCACGGTCAGCGATTTGCAGAGTGGCACGAATTCCGGATAGTGCTCGACATCGGCGACAAGGTCGAACATGTGGGCGGCCGAGTGGCGCACCCGCCGCGTGGTCGAAAATTCCGGCATGTGTCAGCGCGATGCGGCCGCACGTGCGGCGCGCAGCCGCGCGAAGTCGTCACCCGCGTGGTGCGATGAGCGCGTCAGCGGCGAGGCCGACACCATCAGGAAGCCCTTGGCATAGGCGATCGTCTCGTACGCCTTGAACTCGTCCGGTGTGACATAGCGCATAACCGGATGATGCTTGCGCGTGGGCTGTAGATATTGGCCGATGGTCAGGAAATCGACGTCAGCGGCGCGCAGGTCATCCATCAATTGCAGCACTTCATTCCGCTCCTCGCCAAGGCCGACCATGATGCCGGATTTGGTGAACAGCGTCGGATCGATGCCCTTGACCTGATGCAACAGGTGCAGCGATTGGAAATAGCGCGCGCCGGGCCGCACCGTCAGATATTTGGACGGCACGGTTTCGAGGTTGTGATTGAAGACATCTGGTTTGGCACGCGCCACGATCTCAGTCGCGCCATCCTTGCGCAGAAAATCCGGCGTCAGCACCTCGATCGACGTCTGTGGGCAGCGCGCGCGAATGGCGCGAATGGTCTGCGCGAAATGCTCAGCGCCGCCGTCGGCCAGATCGTCGCGATCGACCGACGTGACGACGACGTGCGACAGACCGAGTTTCGCCGTCGCCTCGGCAACGTGCTCCGGTTCATGCGGATCGAGCGCGCCGGGGAGTCCGGTCTTGACGTTGCAGAAGGCGCAGGCGCGCGTGCAAACGTCGCCCATGATCATGAAGGTTGCGTGCTTCTTCTCCCAGCACTCCCCGATATTGGGACAGCCCGCCTCCTCGCAGACAGTGTGGAGCCCGTGCGTGCGCACGATATCGCGCGTGTTGGCGTAGCCGGGCGAGACCGGCGCCTTGACCCTGATCCAGTCCGGCTTGCGCAGCAATTCGCTATCAGGCCGCCCCGCCTTTTCCGGATGGCGCGGCTTTGCCGGACGATTAAGCGTATCGATCAGAACGACCACGCGGGACCTTTCGCGAAGACAGCAATTCCCAGCTCCTTAATTACGGAGCGAATCCCCTCCTCGCAAGCGGCGCCTCAGATGTTCAGCACGCGCCCGTAAGCATCAAGCACGGCTTCCTTCATCATCTCTGACAGGGTCGGGTGCGGGAAGACGGTGTGCATCAGCTCTTCTTCGGTTGTTTCCAGATTCATGGCCACGACATAGCCCTGGATGAGCTCGGTGACCTCTGCGCCGATCATGTGCGCACCGAGGAGCCGGCCCGATTGCTTGTCGAAGATCACTTTCACCAGCCCCTGATCCTCGCCAAGCGC
>CAZSAW010000285.1:0-12980 GCA_964604745.1 uncultured Hyphomicrobiales bacterium | reverse complement strand
AATCGCGCCGGGTCGCGCCGGTATAAAGCTGCCGCGGGCGGCTGATCTTCTGGCTCGGATCCTCAATCATTTCCTTCCATTGGGCGATCCAGCCGACCGTCCGCGCAAGCGCGAACAGCACGGTGAACATGGTCGTCGGGAAGCCCATCGCCTTGAGTGTGATGCCCGAATAGAAGTCGACGTTCGGATAGAGCTTCTTCTCGATGAAATACTCATCCGACAGCGCAATCCGCTCAAGCTCCATCGCCACTTCGAGCAGCGGATCGTCCTTGTGTCCGGTTTCGCTCAGGACCTCATGGCAGGTCTTCTGCATGATTTTCGCGCGCGGGTCGTAGTGCTTGTAGACACGATGCCCGAAGCCCATCAGACGGAATGGATCGTTCTTGTCTTTGGCGCGCTTGATGAATTCGGGGATGCGATCGACCGTGCCGATCTCGGCGAGCATTTTCAGCGCGGCCTCATTCGCGCCGCCATGCGCGGGGCCCCAGAGGCAGGCAATGCCGGCAGCGATGCAGGCGAAGGGATTGGCGCCCGACGAGCCGGCGCTGCGCACCGTGGAGGTCGACGCGTTCTGCTCGTGATCGGCGTGCAGGATAAAGATGCGGTCCATCGCACGCGCGAGAACCGGATTGGCCTTGTATTCCTCGCACGGCACGGCAAAGCACATGCGCAGGAAGTTTGTCGAATAGTCGAGATCGTTCTTCGGATACACGAACGGCTGGCCGACCGAATATTTGTACGCCATCGCCGCAAGTGTTGGCATCTTCGCAATCATGCGGATCGACGCGACCATGCGCTGATGCGGATCGGAGATATCGGTGGAGTCGTGATAGAAGGCCGAAAGCGCGCCGACACTACCGCACATGACCGCCATCGGATGCGCGTCCCGGCGGAAGCCCTGGAAGAACCGCATCATCTGTTCGTGCACCATCGTGTGATGCACGACACGGTTGTCGAAATCTGCTTTTTGCGCGGCGGTCGGCAGTTCGCCGTAAAGCAGCAGATAGCAGGTTTCCAGAAAGTCGCCGTGCTCGGCCAGCTGTTCGATCGGAAAGCCGCGATAGAGCAGAACGCCTTCGTCGCCGTCGATGTAGGTGATCTTGGATTCGCAGCTTGCGGTCGATGTAAACCCGGGATCGTAAGTGAACCGGCCGGAAGAGCTGTAGAGCTTGGAGATGTCGATGACGTCAGGTCCGATTGTCCCAGGATAAATCGGAAAATCCCAGGCCTCATTCCCGATCGTGAGCCGGCCGGTTTGCGTCCTTCCGCTGGTCGCATCCATGATCCAATCCTCTTTCGTTCGGACGCTCGCGCCTTCCGAGCCGAAGGTGGAGGTCGGGGCGCACTCCGCAGGCGAGGAGCGCGCATTTTGTGGCGTAACGCATCCTACATTGCACCGCAAGATGCGCCCGGCGGCTTGGGCCGGCTCTCAGCCCAAAAGATAAGACGCGGGCCACCCGTCGGGAAGGCTTTGATCGGAAAGGCAGAACCGCGTCGGTCAGGAAACGGCGGATGACTGGTCACGCAGCCGGGCAAGGCTCTCATCCTTTCCAAGCACGACGAGCACGTCAAAAATGCCGGGGGAGGTTGTCCGTCCGGTAAGGGCGGCGCGCAGGGGTTGCGCGACGGCTCCGAGCTTGAGACCAGCCCGTTCGGCGAATGCGCGCACGGCGGATTCCGTACCTTCGGACGTCCATGGGTCGACTCGTTCCAGTTCGCGTGTCAGCGAGGCGATGGTTGCCTTCGCATCCGGCGTCACCAATGCCTTTGCCTTGTCGTCGAGCGCGAGGGGCCGTTGCGTCCAGATGAAGCGCGACGATTCCAGCAATTCAAGAAGCGTCTTTGCGCGCTCCTTCAGGGCGGGCATTGCGGCAAGAAGCTTTTGCCGCAGCACCGGAGTCATCCGGGACGCAAGCTCGGCGCCGTCGGCAAAATGCGGCAGCGCCTGTTCGAGCGCTAAGAGCACGTCTTCGGCGCTGCTGGTGCGCAAATAATGGCCGTTGATGCTTTCGATCTTTGCGAAATCAAAGCGCGCGGGCGAACGGCCGATCTGTGGCAGATCGAAATATTCGATCATCTCCTCGGTCGAGAATATCTCCTGATCGCCGTGGCTCCAGCCGAGCCGGACGAGATAGTTGCGCAAGGCAACCGGCAGATAGCCCATGGCACGATAGGCATCGACGCCAAGGGCGCCATGCCGTTTCGACAATTTCGATCCGTCGGGACCATGGATGAGCGGGATGTGCGCCATCACCGGAATCGGCCAGCCGAGCGCGTCATAGATTTGTTTCTGCCGCGCGCCGTTGGTCAGGTGATCGTCACCGCGAATGATGTGCGTGACGGCCATGTCGTGATCGTCGACTACGACCGCATGCATGTAGGTCGGCGTGCCGTCGGAGCGCAGCAGAACGAGATCGTCGAGATCTTCGTTCTTCCAGGTCACGCGCCCTTGCACCTGATCGTCGATCACCGTCTCGCCTGTGAGTGGGGCCTTGAGGCGGATCACCGGCTTGACGCCGGGCGGTGCTTCCGAAGGATCGCGATTGCGCCATCGCCCGTCATAAAGCTTGGCGCGGCCCTCGCGGCGCGCGGCCTCGCGCATGTCCGCCAGCTCTTCCTGCGACGCGTAGCAGCGATAGGCTTTCCCCTGCGCGAGAAGCTGCTCGGCGACTTCGCGATGCCGCGCCGAGCGTGAAAACTGGTAAATGACATCTCCGTCCCATTGCAGGCCGAGCCAGCTCAGGCCGTCGAGAATGGCGTCGATCGCGGCCTGTGTGGAACGCTCGCGGTCGGTATCCTCGATGCGCAGGAGCATCTTGCCGCCGCGCCCGCGCGCATAGAGCCAGTTGAACAGTGCGGTGCGCGCGCCGCCGATGTGGAGAAAGCCGGTCGGCGAGGGGGCAAAGCGCGTGACGACGGGTTCGGTCATTCGCGGCGAATACCAGAGTGGCGGCCCTTCGGTTCGAGCCTATCTATCGGACTGGATGGCGGCTGTGTGGCCCGCCGGACGCGGCGTCCTCTACCACATCCGGCCGCGGACCTGTCACCTCAATTCGATGGGACTGACCACAGCAAGGCCGCCTGCATCGGCGCCAATGTCCTTGGCGTGAGGGCGTGGATTTGGCACATAGACCGCGCTGCGGCGGGGCGCCGCTGAGAATGGATTGACGGAATATGGCTGACGCCGACACCGTGACCCGGGAAGCGGGACGCGATTTCATCCGCGACATTATCGCGGCGGACCTCGCCGCAAAGCGGCACAGCACGGTCATCACCCGTTTTCCGCCGGAACCGAACGGCTACCTGCACATCGGCCACGCCAAGTCGATCTGCCTGAATTTCGGCGTTGCGCAGGAATTCGGCGGCCGTTGCCACCTGCGTTTCGATGACACCAATCCCGTCAAGGAAGAGCAGGAATACATCGACGCCATCGAGCGCGACGTGCGCTGGCTCGGCTTCGACTGGGGCAAACACCTCTATCATGCGTCGGATTATTTCGAGCAGCTTTACGGCTGGGCGGAGCATCTGGTTCGTGCCGGCAAGGCGTATGTCGACGACCAGTCGCAGGAGGAGATCAGGAGGGCTCGGGGGACGCTGACCGAGCCCGGCCGCAACAGCCCGTTCCGCGATCGCAGCGTCGAGGAAAACCTCGACCTCTTTCGCCGCATGCGCGACGGCGAATTTCCGAATGGCGCGCGCGTTCTGCGCGCCAAAATCGACATGACCTCAGGCAACATCAACCTGCGCGATCCGGTGCTCTATCGCATTCTGCACGCGACGCATCCGCGCACGGGCACGGCCTGGAGCATCTATCCGAGCTACGACTTCGCGCATGGCCAGTCGGACGCCATCGAACACATCACGCATTCGATCTGCACGCTTGAATTCGAGGACCATCGGCCGCTCTACGACTGGTTCATCGAGAACCTGCCCGTGCCATCACGGCCGCGCCAGTATGAGTTTGCGCGGCTCAACATTACCTACACGCTTCTCTCCAAGCGTGTTCTGACTGAGCTTGTGCGCGGCGGTCATGTCGATGGTTGGGACGACCCCCGCATGCCGACCATTGCCGGGCTGCGCCGGCGCGGGGTGCCACCCGAGGCGATCCGCGATTTCATCAAGCGCGTTGGTGTAGCCAAGGCGAACAGCGTGGTCGACATCGCGATGTTCGATCACTCTGTTCGCGAAGCGCTCAACAAATCGGCGCAGCGGCGCATGGCGGTTCTGCGTCCGCTCAAGGTCGTGATCGAGAATTATCCGGAAGGCCAGAGCGAGGAGTTGGAAGCGGTCAATCACCCTGACGATCCGGCCGCCGGCACGCGGAAAATTCGTTTTGGCCGTGAGCTCTATATCGAGCAGGACGACTTTATGGAGAATCCGCCGAAGAAGTTCTTTCGGCTCTCGCCCGGAAGCGAGGTGCGTCTGCGCTACGCCTATTTCATCACCTGCCGCGAGATCATCAAGAATGCTGCGGGCGAGGTGATTGAACTGCGTTGCACATACGATCCGCAGACGAGGGGCGGCAACGCCCCCGACGGCCGCAAGGTGAAGGCAACGCTGCACTGGGTGTCGGCTGCGGATTCGGTGAAGGCCGAAGTTCGTCTGTATAATCAGCTCTTCGCCAGGCCCGATCCGGACGCCGCGAACTTCGCCGCGGATCTCAATCCCCAGTCGGTGGAGTCCTTGCACGATTGCCGTATCGAGGCGGCGCTGGCTGGGGCCAATTCGGACGCTCCGGTCCAGTTCGAGCGCCAGGGCTATTTCTGCCGCGACGCACAGGCTGCGGCGGACCGGCTCGTGTTCAACCGCACCGTAGGTCTGCGCGACACCTGGGCCAAAGTCTCAGGCGCAAGCTGACTGCCAACGTGGGATCGCTGACCGTGACATAGCCATGGTGTAGCATCGCCGCGGCTGAGAACAGCGCGCGTGCAAGGGTGGTCGCGCGATGGCGGAGCAGGGCAGGGCTGGAGGCCGCGTCGGGACGTGGCCGGAGATCGCTGCGTCATGGGCGCGGCGCGCTCCTGTCTTTGGCGATGGGCTCGCGCGTTTTCTGGAAAGCCTCGGCCTGCGTTTCACGGCGTGGGTGCAAGCCGATACTGCGCCGGGGCATCTTTTTCCCTGGCTTCCTGTCGCGGTCGGCGCCGGCATCGTTCTTTATTTTGCGGCCGAGACGGAGCCCGCCTGGTGGGCTGGCGCCGTGGTTACGGCCCTCACCGCTATCGCTGCATTCGGGCTGCGCGCGCGCCCAGTCGCATTTCCAGTGATCCTGACGCTGGCTGCGCTCGCCGTGGGCTTCACCGTGGCAACCCTGCGGGCGGCTTACGTCGCGCATCCCATTCTCGCCTATCCGGCGAGCGGGGTGGAAATCGCCGGTTTCGTGGAGACGCGTGAGGCGCGGGAAAAGACAGACCGGATCGCGATCCGCGTCGGACGTATTGATGGGGCCCGCCTGAGCGCACGGCCCGAGCGCGTGCGCCTGTCGTTGCGCAAGGGCACGGCGCCGCCCGTCGGCAGCTATGTCGTGCTCAAGGCGCGCCTCAATCCGCCGCTGCAACCGTTGCGCCCTGGCGGCTACGACTTTGCGCGCGATCTTTACTTCCAGCGCATCGGCGCCATCGGCTTTGCGCTGGGTCACGTCAAGATTGTCGAGCCGCCGGCGCCGCCCGGGCTCTGGACACGCTATGTCGCCGCGATCGGAGCAATGCGCGAGGTTGTCGACGCGCGCATCCGTGCGGCTATTCCGGGCGACCGCGCAGCGATCGCATCTGCCCTGCTGACGGGAACGCGCGATGCGATCACGCCAAGCGTCAACGATGCGCTCTATGTTTCAAGCCTCGGCCATGTGCTGTCGATTTCGGGCTATCACATGGCAGTCGTCGCGGGCATTGTCTTTTTCGCCGTGCGCGGACTGCTCGCGCTCGTGCCATTTCTCGCAACGCGTCATCCGATCAAGAAATGGGCGGCCGCCGCCGCGCTCTTCGCTGCCACGTTTTATCTGCTTCTGTCCGGCGCGGAGGTCGCGACGCAACGCTCCTACGTCATGACGGCGATCGTGCTCGTCGGCGTCATGTTCGACCGCGCGGCGCTCACGTTCCGAACGATCTCGATCGCCGCCCTTGCCGTGCTGCTGACCGCGCCGGAAGCCGTCGTGCATCCGAGCTTCCAGATGTCGTTCGCCGCGACGCTTGCGCTGATCTCCGGCTATCGCAACGGACTGCCGTGGTTCTCGTCCGTACCCGATACCGCGCTCGGAACGCGCATCGCGCTGTGGGGCGGGCGCGAGATCGCCGCGCTGACGTTTGCGTCGTTGCTCGCCGGCTTTGCCACGACGCTCTATGTGGGATTCCATTTCCATCGGCTTGCGCCCTATGGGGTGATTGCGAATCTGGCCGCCATGCCGGTCGTTTCTGTCTGGGTCATGCCGATGGGCATGCTTGCCATCCTCGCCATCCCGTTTGGCTTCGATGGCGTCTTGTGGCGCGCGATGGCGGAAGGCATCGACTGGATGATGCTCGTCGCGCAATGGGTGGCCAATCTCCCCGGTGCGGTCGGCCGCATTTCCGCCTTCGGCGCAGGGCCGCTGCTGCTGGGATCTGCCGGGCTGATTGTCATTTGCCTGTTGCGCACGCCATTGCGATGGTCTGGCGCAGTCGCGATGGGATTCGCCGCGCTTTGGATCGCGCTGACGCCGCAGCCGGATATCCTGGTGTCCGCCGACGGCCAGATCGCCGCGATCCGCCGTAGTGATGGCCGCCTGTCCATCCTCAAGAGGAACAACGACGATTTCGTCGTTCGCGAATGGCTGGCGGCGAGCGCGGATGCGCGGCCGCCACGCGACGCCACGCTGTCGGACGGTGTGCGGTGCGATCCGTCCGGCTGCGTCGGGCAACTCTCGAACAGCGCTCTTGTCGCCCTGTCGATCAGGCCCGATGCCATCGAGGAAGATTGCCTGCGTGCGGCCGTCGTCGTTGGCGCGCTTGATATTCCAAGCGACTGCGCCGCCATCGCCATCGACCGCATGACGATGCGTGCCGCAGGAGCGGTGGCGCTCTATCGCAATGGCAATTCATTCGACGTCGTGCGCGCGAGGCCCAGGGGGCAGGATCGGCCATGGGCGCGAAGCGTCGAGGAGGGAGGCGATAGCGTGCAACGCCCGGCGGGCCGCGCGCATCCGCGCGACGCGACGCCACGGCCCGAGGACGTCGATCCGACTGATCAGTAGCGGCGGAACAGGCCGACGAGCTTGCCCTGAATGCGAACGCGCGTGGGCGGCAGAATTCGCACCTCATATGAGGTATTCGCCGGCTCGAGCGCGATCGATGCGCCGCGGCGCCGGAAGCGCTTCAGGGTCGCCTCCTCCTCGTCGATGAGGGCGACGACGATGTCACCCGTGTCGGCGGCTTCCGTGCGGCGAATGAGCGCCATGTCACCGTCGAGGATACCGGCATCGATCATCGAATCGCCGCGCACCTCCAGGGCAAAATGATCTCCCGACCCGAGCATGTCGGGCGGCATGTTCACGGTGTGGCTGCGGGTCTGGATGGCCTCGATCGGGGTGCCCGCCGCGATCCGGCCCATGACCGGGACAGCCACGGGGCGGCTGTCGTCCTCGGTGCCGCTGCGGACGCGGCCAAGGTTGCCTTCGATGACGCTCGGGGTGAAGCCGCGCCGGCCGCCCATGGCGCCCTGGCTGGCGGATTCGGGCAGCTTGATCACCTCGATGGCGCGAGCCCGGTTCGGCAGCCGGCGGATGAAGCCCCGCTCCTCGAGCGCGGTGATGAGGCGGTGGATACCCGATTTGGACCGCAGGTCGAGGGCATCCTTCATCTCGTCAAAGGAAGGGGGGACGCCCGCTTCCTTGAGACGCTCGTGGATGAAGCGAAGAAGCTCCGCCTGCTTGCGAGTGAGCATCGTCCAAGTCCCCCGGCTGAAATCGCGCCTACCAGCGCTCGAAACAAATCAGGAACAAACACTATATGTTCCATATGTGTTCCGCAACCACTTAATTTCAGGTGAAGAAAAGGGCAGTTCGTCAGAGGGGAAGTTTTACGATGTCGGCCCATTCGCCGACCCTGGCGGCGGGGGCGAGAGGCGGGCGGATCAAGAGACAATCGGCCTTCGCGAGAGGGGTCATCAGCGACGAGTCCTGCGCCGGGAAGGGCGTCGCCACAGGCACCTGATCCAGACCTGGCTTCAATGTCGCCCGCAGATAATCGGCGCGCACGTCGTTGGCTGGAAGATCGATCCCGATCCGCGCCCGTTCCAGCGGAGGCTCGACGTCGGCGCGGCCTGAGAGCTTGCGCAGGAGCGGCGCGAGAAAGAGCACCGAACATACGAAGGCCGACACCGGATTACCGGGCAGACCGAGGACGTGCATGGCGCCGAGGCGGCCGTGCATCAGCGGCCGGCCAGGACGAAGCGCGACCCTCCAGAAGGAAAGCGATGCGCCTTCCGCGGCGAGCGCCGTCTGCACGAGGTCGTGCTCGCCGACCGAGGCTCCGCCGGTCGTAACAAGGACATCGACTAGATGCTCGCGCGCGCGGTGCATCGCGGCGACAATCTCGTCGACACGGTCGCGCGCGATTCCGAGATTGACCACTTCGGCGCCTTCGCCCTGAGCAAGCGTCGTTACGGCATAGCCGTTGGAATAGACAATCTGGCCGGGGCCGGGCATCTCACCCGGCATGACCAGTTCGTCGCCGGTTGCGAGGAGCGCGATGCGCGGGCGCCGGCGAACGGGAAGCGCGGGATGATTCATCGCCGCGGCGAGTGTGAGATCCCGCCCGGTTAGTGTCTTGCCGGCAGCGAGCAGAACAGTGCCTTCGGCGAAGTCGATCCCGGCGCGCCGGATATGTCTGCCTTCCTTTCCGGCGATGTTGATCGTAACGATGTCGCCGTCACGCGACACGTCTTCCTGCACAACGATGGTATCGGCGCCGGTCGGCACGACACCGCCGGTAAAGATGCGTGCCGCCTCGCCCGATCCGACGACACCATCCGAGGGATGTCCCGCCGCGACTTCGCCGATGACGCGCAGCCGAATGCCGGCCTGTGCAACGTCGGCCGCGCGCACCGCGTAGCCGTCCATGGCTGACACATCCGCGGGCGGCTGCGTGCGTAGCGCTGCGAGATTTTCTGCGAGCGTCCGGCCGTGCGCGTCGGCGAGCGGGATACGTTCAACAGGCAGGGGCGGCGCGTGCAAAAGCACCTTGGCGAGCGCTTCGGCGACCGGCATCAGCGGCACGGCCTACTCCTTCGCCACGAAATGTCCGGACTTGCCGCCCTGTTTCTCGACCAGCCGAATATTCTCGATGCGCATCCCGCGGTCGACCGCCTTGACCATGTCGTAGATCGTGAGACACGCCACCGAAACGGCGGTCAGCGCCTCCATCTCGACCCCGGTCTGTCCGCTCACCTTGACGCTGGCCCGCACCGCGATGCCGGGAATATCGGTGTCGGGCGTCAGCTCGACGCTGATCTGTGAGATCGGCAATGGATGGCACAGCGGGATCAATTCGTGCGTCCGCTTCGCCGCCATGATGCCGGCGATCCTCGCGGTGCCGAGCACGTCACCCTTCTTGGCGTCGCCGGCAATGACGAGATCGAGCGTCGCCGACTTCATCACGACGCGGCCCTCGGCAACCGCGATGCGGGACGTGACGGCCTTGTCCGATACGTCCACCATATGTGCTTCGCCGGCAGACCCGAGATGTGTGAGTGTCTTCGGCATGAATGCTACTCGGCCGCCGTCGCCGTCTTGCCGGAGGAGAGCAGGGCGCGTGTTGCCGCGGTTACGTCGCCCGCCCGCATCAGGCTTTCGCCGACGAGGAAGGTGGAGATGCCGTAGCGCGAAAGATGCGTGAGGTCCCCGGCGGTAAAAATCCCGCTTTCGCCGACAATCACGCGGCCTTTCGGCACTTTCGGAGCGAGGCGTTCGCTGACGGCAAGCGTTGTCTCGAAGGTCTTCAGATCGCGATTGTTGATCCCGATAAGGCGCGAGCGCAGCCGCAGCGCGCGATCAAGTTCATGTTCGTTGTGCACCTCGATGAGCACGTCCATGCCGTAGCTCATCGCCGTCTCTTCGAGATCACGCGCCGCGTAATCGTCGATCGCCGCCATGATCAGCAGGACGCAATCGGCACCCCAGGCCCGCGCTTCGACGACCTGGTAGATGTCGTACATGAAATCCTTGCGCAGCACGGGAAGCGCCGTGGCATCGCGCGCCGCGCTCAGATATTCGGGCTTGCCCTGAAATGAGGGCTCGTCGGTGAGGACCGAAAGGCAGGCTGCGCCGCCGGCTTCGTAGGCGCGCGCGAGAGCGACCGGATCGAAGTCGGCACGAATGACGCCGCGCGATGGACTTGCCTTCTTGACCTCGGCGATCAGCGCGAATTGGCCGGCGGCATGTTTCCGTTCGATAGCGCTGAGAAAGCCACGGGGGGCGGCGGCCGATTTCGCCGACGCCTCGATAACCTCGAAAGGCCGCGCGCGCTTCGCAGCGGCGATCTCGTCACGCTTGTAGGCCTCGATCTTGCGCAGGATGTCGGCCATGACACCTTCGTTATGAGTTCGATACGGCGATCAACCGGTCGAGCCGGCCTTCGGCTTCGCCGGAATCGATCGACTTCTTCGCCACCGCGACGCCATCCTTGAGATCGGTGGCTGCCCCGGCGATGACAAGGGCTGCGGCTGCATTCAGCAGAGACACTTCGCGATACGGGCCGTCCTTGCCTTCGAGCACGGCCTTGAGCGCATTGGCATTCGCCTGCGCATCCGCGCCCTTCAGCATGTCGGCCTTGACGCGCTTGAGGCCGACACTCTCCGGCGTGATCTCAAAAACGTGCACCTTGCCGTTTTCAAGCGCCGCGACCGCGGTTGGTCCTGACGTGGTGATCTCATCGAGCCCGTCTGAGCCATGCGCGACCCAGACGCGTTCGGCGCCGAGGTTTTTCAGCACCTGCGCCAGCGGCTCGATCCAGTGGCGCGAGAATACGCCGACGAGCTGGCGCCGCACACCAGCAGGATTGGACAAAGGCCCGAGCAAATTGAAGATCGTGCGCGTACCGAGTTCGACCCGCGTCGGTCCGACATTCTTCATCGCCGGGTGATGCGCGGGCGCGAACATGAAGCCGATGCCGGCCTCGCGGATACAGCGCCCGACGTCTTCGGGTGTCAGCTCGATATTGATGCCGAGCGCGGACAGAACGTCGGCCGCGCCAGAACGGGAGGAGAGGGCGCGGTTGCCGTGCTTGGCCACCGGCACGCCGGCGCCGGCGACAATGAACGCTGCGCAAGTCGAGATGTTGTAGGAACCCGATGCGTCGCCGCCGGTACCGACGACATCGACCGCATTCGCCGGCGCGTCGACCCTCAGCATCTTCTCGCGCATGGCGCTGACGGCACCGGTAATCTCGTCGACGGTTTCGCCGCGCACGCGCAACGCCATCAAGATTGCGCCCATCTGTGATGGCGTCGCTTCGCCCGACATCATGCGGTCGAAGACGTTCGACGATTCCTCGCGCGTCAGCGTCGCCCCGGTCGCAACCTTGGCGATCAGCGCCTTGAACTCATCGATCACGCGCGCCCCCTCGTCGCCCGCGACGCCTCAGCCGTACCGCGGTGCTTTTCGTTCCACTCCGCGGCGAGATCGAGAAAATTCTTCAGAATGCGATGCCCATGCTCGGAGGCAATACTCTCCGGATGGAATTGCACGCCATGCACGGGAAATGTCTTGTGCGAGAGACCCATGACCAACTGGCCGTCGGTCTCGGCTGTGACCGCGAGGTCTTCCGGCATGGTGGAGCGATCGACCACAAGCGAATGATAGCGCGTGGCCTTGAAGGGTGCGTTGATGCCGCGGAAAACGCCGCCGCCTTCGTGGCGAATTTCGGAGAGCTTACCATGCACCGGCACCGGCGCGCGGACGACATTGCCGCCGAAGACCTCGCCGATCGCCTGGTGGCCGAGGCAGACGCCGAAGACCGGCGTCGTGGCATGCGCGGCCTCAATCAGATCGAGGCAGATGCCGGCCTCTTTGGGCGTGCAAGGGCCGGGCGACAGCACGATTGCATCGGGCCCGCCCGCCAGCACATCGGCGACACTGATCTTGTCGTTGCGATGCACGACCACGTCCGCTCCAAGCCCGCCGAGATAATGGACGAGGTTGAAGGTAAAGCTGTCGTAGTTGTCGATCAGGACGATCATGGCGGCAATTTTCGCGCTGCCATCGGGTCTTAGACGGGGGTTTCCGGGGGGTCAAGCGGCGGTCCCGGCGGGTTTTGCGGCTATTGCCCGCGCGTCGCTCCGCTCGCAAAGCGTCTGGCCTCTTCAGCTGCGCGGAACAGAGCCTTGGCCTTGTTAACGCATTCACGCTGCTCGGAATCGGGATCGGAATCGGCGACGATCCCGGCGCCCGCCTGAACATACATGACCCCGTCCTTGACCAGGGCCGTGCGCAACACGATGCAGGTATCCATGTCGCCGCCGGCCGAGAAGTAACCGACTGCGCCGGCATAGATGCCACGCTTCTCCTTCTCCAGTTCGTCGATGATCTGCATCGCGCGCACCTTGGGTGCTCCCGACACCGTGCCGGCTGGAAAGCCCGCGACGAGGGCATCGACGGCGTCGCGCCCTGCCGCGAGCTCACCCTCCACATTGGAGACGATGTGCATGACGTGGCTGTAGCGCTCGATGAAAAACTGATCGGTCACAGTCACGGTGCCGATCTTGGCGACACGTCCGACATCGTTACGGCCGAGGTCGAGCAGCATGAGATGCTCGGCGCGCTCTTTCGGATCGGCCAGCAATTCCTGTTCGAGCGCGAGATCCTCGTGCGGTGTTGCGCCGCGCGGGCGCGTGCCGGCGATTGGGCGCACCGTCACTTTGCCAGCGCGCGCCTCGACGAGAATCTCCGGGCTCGAACCGGCGACGGCGAAGCTGCCGTAGTTCAGATAGTAGAGGTAAGGAGCGGGATTGACGCG
>CAZSAW010000284.1:0-3306 GCA_964604745.1 uncultured Hyphomicrobiales bacterium | reverse complement strand
GCGACTACGCGGCGGCGCTTTCGATCGCGCGCGAGCAAGTGGAGAACGGCGCCCAGGTCATCGACGTCAACATGGACGAGGGCTTGCTCGACTCGGAAGAAGCGATGAAGACCTTCCTCAACCTCATCGCCGCGGAGCCCGACATCGCGCGCGTGCCGATCATGATCGATTCATCGAAATTCTCGGTGATCGAGACCGGCCTGAAATGCGTGCAAGGCAAGCCGGTGGTCAATTCGATCTCGCTCAAGGAAGGCGAGGAGGCCTTCGTCGAACACGCCAAGATCGTGCGCCGCTACGGCGCGGCGGTGGTCGTGATGGCGTTCGACGAGCAGGGCCAGGCCGACACGGCCGAGCGCAAGGTCGCGATCGCCAAGCGCGCCTACGATATCCTCGTCGGCAAGGTCGGCTTTCCGCCGGAAGACATCATCATCGATCCGAACATCTTCGCCGTCGCGACCGGTATCGAGGAGCATAACGGCTACGGCCTCGCCTTCATCGAGGCGACGCGACAAATTCGTGCGAAGCTGCCGCATGCGCATGTCTCTGGCGGCGTCTCCAATCTTTCATTCTCGTTCCGCGGCAACGAGCGCGTGCGCGAGGCGATGCATTCGGTCTTCCTCTATCATGCCATCCAGGCCGGCATGGATATGGGCATCGTCAATGCCGGGCAGATGGCGGTCTATGACGATCTCGATCCCGAGTTGAGGCAGGCCTGCGAGGACGTCGTGCTCAACCGCGATGCGCAGGCGGGCGATCGGCTGCTGGCCGTGGCCGAGCGTTTCCGCGGACAGGGCGCCGAAAAGAAAGCGGCCGATCTCGCCTGGCGCGAATGGCCGGTGGAGAAGCGGCTCTCGCACGCGCTCGTGCACGGCATCACAGACTTTATCACGCAGGACACCGAGGAGGCGCGCGCCAGGGCGAAGCGGCCGCTCGACGTCATCGAAGGCCCGCTGATGAACGGCATGAATGTCGTCGGCGATCTCTTCGGCTCCGGCAAGATGTTCCTGCCGCAGGTGGTGAAGTCCGCGCGTGTGATGAAACAGGCGGTCGCCTATCTCATGCCGTACATGGAGGAAGAGAAAGCGGCGAACGACAAGGGCCAGAGCCGCGCCAACGGCAAGATTCTGCTCGCCACGGTGAAAGGCGACGTGCACGACATCGGCAAGAACATCGTCGGCGTCGTGCTCCAGTGCAACAATTACGACGTCATCGACCTCGGCGTGATGGTGCCGGCGACGAAAATTCTCGAGACGGCAAAGGCTGAGCAGGTCGATATCATCGGGCTGTCGGGGTTGATCACGCCCTCGCTCGACGAGATGTGCCACGTCGCGGCGGAAATGGAGCGGCAGAATTTCGAACTGCCGCTTCTGATTGGCGGCGCGACCACGAGCCGTGTGCATACCGCGGTCAAGATCCATCCGAATTACCGGCGCGGGCAGACCGTCTATGTCAACGACGCGAGCCGCGCGGTCGGCGTCACCGCGGCCCTGATGTCGCGCGAGCAGCGGCCAAACTATGTCAACGACGTCCGCGAGGAATATGCGCGCATCGCGCAGGCGCATGCGCGCGGGCAGGAAGACAAGAAGCGTCTCACCCTTGCCGCCGCACGCGCGAACAAGCCCGTGCTCGATTGGACCGGTGGCTATCGGCCGCCGCGGCCGAATTTCCTCGGTACCAAAATCCTGAACGACTATTCGCTCGCCGAACTTGTCGAGTACATCGACTGGACACCGTTCTTCTCGACCTGGGAATTGCAGGGCAAATATCCCGCGATCCTCGACGACGACAAGGTCGGCGAGGCCGCACGCAGCCTTTTCGACGACGCGCAAGGGATGCTCCGCCAGATCGTGAACGAAAACTGGTTCCGCGCATCGGCCGTCGTCGGCTTCTGGCCGGCGCATGCAGCGGGCGACGATATCGTCGTGCTGGACGATGCGCGTTCGCGCCCCATTGCAACGCTGCACACGCTGCGCCAGCAACTGGCGCGGCGCGAGGGCCGCGGCAATGTTGCGCTTGCCGATTTCATCGCGCCGCGGGAGAGCGGTCTTGCCGACCACATCGGCGCGTTCGTCGTCACCGCTGGCATCGGCGAGGATGCGGTCGCCGATCGCTTCAAGCACGCCAACGACGATTACTCTGCGATCATGATCAAGGCGCTCGCAGACCGGCTCGCGGAAGCGTTTGCCGAGCGTCTGCACGAGCGTGTGCGAAAGGAATTCTGGGGCTATGCCGCGGACGAGAAACTCTCGCGCGAGGAACTGATCGGGGAAAAATATCGCGGCATCCGTCCGGCGCCCGGCTATCCGGCGCAGCCCGATCACACTGAAAAGGCGACGCTGTTCAGGCTGATCGAGGGCGAACGCATCGGCGTGAAGCTGACCGAAAGCTTTGCCATGTGGCCCGGCGCCTCGGTGTGCGGACTCTATTTCAGCCATCCGCAAAGCCACTATTTCGGCGTCGGCAAGATCGAGCGCGATCAGGTCGAGGATTACGCCAGACGCAAGGGCTGGTCGGTCGCCGAATGCGAGAAGTGGCTCGCGCCGATCCTTCATTACGATCCGCGCGCTTTGGCTGAGAAAAAGGCGGCGGTGGCGTAAGCGTCACGCCCGGCCGTCGGACACGCTTGCTGGCCTGAAACGGCGGCCTTAAGCTTCGCTCATGACGAGGCTTGTGTCCGTGTCGTTCGTTACTGTGGCAGCGTTGATGCTCTGGGCCGCGGCGCCCGCCTATCCGCAATCCGCCGATCTCGTGCTGTGCGACCGTCTTGCCGCCGATCCCGGCGATCTCGACAAGCCTGCCAACGTCAAGGGCGTGCGCGAAATCGACAAATCCGACATCGCCACTGCGATCAAGTTCTGCAAGGTCGCCTCGGCGTCCTCACGCCGCGCGCTGTTTCAGCTCGGCCGCGCTTATGCCGCAAACGGCGAAATGCCGGAGGCGATCGCGGTTTGGCGCAAGGCCGCGGACAAGGGCAGCGCTGCCGCCATGGTCGAACTCGGCAATCTGTCGGCAAGCGGATCCGGCATGCCGCGCAACGAAGCCGAAGCCCGCAAGCTCTATGAACGCGCCGCAGCCGCGGGGAATCCTCGCGCGGTTTCCAGCCTTGCATCGCTGTCGGGCAAGAGCGGCGGTCCTGCTGCGGACCCGGCACAGACGCGCACGATCCTTGCCAAAGGCGCGGAAGCGAATTCGGCCGAAGCGCAGTTCCAGCTCGGCGTCATGTACGCGACCGGCGAAGGCGGCACGAAAGACGAAGTCGCGGCGCGTTCCTTGTTCCAGAAGGCGGCCGAGCAGGGTCATCCGCAA
>CAZSAW010000283.1:0-16168 GCA_964604745.1 uncultured Hyphomicrobiales bacterium | reverse complement strand
CCGCCGTAATCTCGCCGTTTTTTGGCCTGCCCCGAATTCCCGATATTTCCCAAAATGTTAGACCGCTCCGCTCGGAGTGGCACGGTGTTTGATTCGTGTCGGGCCAGCCCCGTCTGCGGTGCGCAAGCCGTCCGCATCCGGGGCCATGTTAGGCCGCCCGATCTGCATCACGCGTGAGAGGGCCAACGGGGATCGAACTCATGAAAATCGTCATGGCCGTCATCAAGCCCTTCAAGCTCGACGAGGTCCGGGACGCGCTAACAGCGATCGGGGTGCATGGCATGACCGTCACCGAGGTCAAAGGTTACGGCCGTCAAAAGGGGCACACTGAAATCTATCGCGGCACTGAATACGCCGTGAGCTTCCTGCCGAAGCTCAAGATCGAGGTCGCGGTGCCATCCAATCAAGTCGACAAGATCATCGACGCCATCACCGGCGCGGCCAAGACCGGCCAGATCGGCGACGGCAAGATCTTCGTCATCGGTCTCGAGAGTGCGGTGCGCATCCGCACCGGTGAGACCGATGCGTCCGCTCTCTAACACCCGACCCACACTTGTTTCGGACAGGAGCTAAAAACATGTCTTTCAAGATTCCGTACCGGGCCGGGTTCACCGCCCTTATCGCCATCGCCGCCGTGATGGCGGCGACGTCGGCCTTTGCCGACGAACCTGTCGTCAACAAAGGCGACAACGCCTGGATGATGACCTCATCGGTCCTCGTTCTGCTGATGACGATTCCCGGCCTCGCGCTGTTCTACGGCGGCCTCGTTCGCACGAAGAACATGCTCTCCGTGCTGACGCACGTGTTCTACACGGTCTGCGTCGTCACCGTGATCTGGATGCTGTACGGCTACAGCCTCACCTTCACTGGCGGCTCGGCCTACATCGGCGGTCTGTCCAAGGCCTTCCTCATGGGCGTTACGCCCGACTCGAAGGCGGGCACATTCTCGGTCGGCGCGAACATCTCGGAGCTCGTTTACATGTGCTTCCAGATGACGTTCGCCGCGATCACTCCGGCACTCATCGTCGGCGCCTTTGCCGAACGCATGAAATTCGCCGCAGTGGCCCTGTTCATTCCGCTCTGGGTGACGCTCGTCTACTTCCCGATCGCTCACATGGTCTGGTACTGGGCCGGCCCTGACGCGATCGATACGGCTGTGAAGGCGCTTGCGGCTGCGAAGGATGACGCTGCCAAGAAGACGGCACAGGATGCCCTTGATGCGGTGATGAATGACGCCGGACAGGTGTTCCTGTGGGGCGCCATCGACTTCGCCGGCGGCACCGTGGTGCACATCAATTCCGGTATTGCCGGTCTGGTGGGCGCAATCATGGTCGGCAAGCGCACCGGCTACGGCAAGGAGATCATCGCTCCGCATTCGCTCGTCATGACGATGATCGGCGCCTCCCTGCTGTGGGTCGGCTGGTTCGGCTTCAATGCCGGCTCGAACCTCGAGGCTACCGGCGTCGCTGCTCTCGCCATGGCAAACTCGTTCGTCGCCACTGCGGGCGCTGCGTTGTCGTGGATGTTCGCCGAATGGATCGTGAAGGGTAAGCCTTCCCTCCTCGGCGCGCTGTCCGGCTGCGTTGCGGGTCTCGTCGCGGTCACGCCTGCGTCCGGCTTCGCCGGCCCGATGGGCGCACTTGTACTCGGCCTGATCGTCGGTGTGGTCTGCCTGTTCTTCGTCTCGGTCGTGAAGAACATGTTCGGCTATGACGACGCGCTCGACGTGTTCGGCGTGCACTGCATCGGCGGCATCATCGGCGCCATCGGCACCGGTATTCTCGTCAACCCCGCGCTCGGCGGCACCGGCATCTACGACTATGTCGCCGGCAAGGTCGCGGACTACGACATGATGACCCAGCTGATTGCGCAGTGCAAAGCTGTGCTGACCACGCTGGTCTGGTCGGGCGTCGGCTCGGCCATCCTCTACTTCATCGTGAACATGATCGTCGGCCTGCGTGCATCCCCCGAGAAGGAGCGCGAGGGTCTCGACATCACCGATCACGGCGAGCGCGCTTACAACATGTAAGCCCGCAAGAGACTCGTGTGGTGGGGCGAATACCCGGCACCGCCCTGCCACCGATGGAGGCCCCGGTTTCGGCCGGGGCCTTCGCTTTTGGGGGCCTCGATGGTTAATCAGGTCTTAACCTCGACGCCGCTAAGGTGCCCTATTCTCTCCTCGGGCGCCTGCGTAAGTGACCTCGATGACCGTGGCCGAACGCCAACCCCATGCCGCGACCACGCGGGCCGACGAAGCGCGCTCGCCCTTCATGCGGCTGGCCGATCTTTTGGGATCGACCGAGCCCGGCAAGCCGGTCATTAACCTGTCTGTCGGCGAGCCGCAGCACCCGGTGCCCGATTTCGTCGGGCCGGTCCTCACCAGGCACATTGCCCAGTTCAACAAATACCCGCCGAACAAAGGCATCGAGCCATTTCGCAAGACGGTCTCCGCCTGGCTGTCGCAACGCTTCAAGCTGCCGCGTCCGCTCGATTTCGAAACCGAGATCATGGTCCTGTGCGGAACGCGCGAAGGCCTGTTCCTCGCGGCCATCGCCGCCAAGCGGTTCGTCGGTCCGCGCAAGGGCCGGCCGGCGATCCTCGTGCCGAATCCATTTTATGCGGTGTATTCCTCGGCGGCGCTCAGCGCCGAATGCGAGCCGATCTACCTGCCGTCGACCGCGGCCACGCGTTTCCTGCCCGATCTCGATACCCTCGATGAGGCGTTGCTGTCGCGAACCGTCGCCGTCTACATCGCCTCGCCCGCCAATCCGCAAGGCGCCGTCGCCACGCCCGATTACCTCAAGCGGCTCGTCGGCCTCGCGCGCAAGCACGGCTTCTTGATTTTCGCCGACGAATGCTATTCGGAAATCTACACGCGTACGCCGCCGCCGGGGATTCTCGAATATGCCGGGCCCGACTACGCGAACGTCCTGATCTTTCATTCGCTGTCCAAGCGCTCGAATCTCGCCGGCCTTCGCATCGGATTCATCGCGGGCGATCATCGCTTCCTGGCGCGCTATCTCGATCTGCGCAGCGTGTCCTCGCCGCAGGCGCCGATCCCGCTGCAGGAAGTCGCGATCGCAGCCTATTCCGACGAGACGCATGTCGAGGAGAATCGCCGGCTCTATTCGCAGAAATTCGACCTCGCCGATCAGATCATCGGCGATCGCTATGGTTACAAGCGTCCCGCAGGTGGCTTCTTTCTCTGGCTCGACGTCGGCGCGCAGGGCGGCGGCGAGAAGGTTGCGCTAAACCTCTGGCGGGAAGCCGGATTGCGCGTCTTGCCGGGTGGCTACGTCGCGCGTGCGGATTCGTCGGGCCGCAATCCCGGCGAAAATTACATCCGCGTCGCAATGGTGCAGAACAACGACATCACGGCCGACGCGTTGCATCGGCTTGTCGGCGTATTGGGCTGAAGACGGATCTCGATGGCTTCAATCGATCGCAGTTACGAAACGGGCTACTTCCTCACCGACGACCGGCGCGCAATGCTGCGCCGGCGGCTCGGCGAATTGGTCGGCCTCGGCCTGATCGCTCTGGCGATCGTGGCCGTGCTCGCACTCGCCACATGGTCGGTCCAGGACCCGAGCCTCAGTCACGCAACCACCGCGCCGGTGCGCAATCTGCTCGGCAAGCCGGGCGCGATTGCCGCCGACCTGATGATGCAATTGTTCGGTCTTGCCTCGCTCGCGTTTATCGTACCGCTTGCGGTGTTTGGCTGGCGTCTGCTGACACACCGCGCGCTCGATCGCGAAATTGTGCGGATTTTGCTTCTGATTGCCGGTGTCGTCCTGGCGGCGGCTTTCGCCGCCTGTCTGCCGAAAAGCGCGTCGTGGCCGCTGCCGACGGGCCTTGGCGGCGTTGCCGGCGATGCCGTCCTGCGTATTCCAGCGTTGGTATTCGGCACCATTGCCGGCTGGAACAGCGCGGCGACCGCGTTCGTGACCGGACTTGCCGCGCTGCTTCTGATGGGCGCCGGCTGTGGCTTGATCTGGCGTCCGCGCGCCTCGCTCGCCGATGATATCCATCGCGAGGCGGAGGAATTCGAAGAGGAGGAAGAACGCGCCTCGATCTCGCTGGGCTGGATCGTGCATCACTTGCTGAGCCTGCGCGCGCGACTTGCCCGCTGGCTGTCCGGGCGTTCGTCCGCATCGGCGCTGCATCGCGATGCTGCGCATGAGCCGACGATGACGCGCGCGCGCCGCCGGCGCGCCGAAGAGGATATCGACGAAGACGAAGCGGAAGACGAAGGCGAGGACGACGAAGACGAGGAGCCGGTCCGCGCCAGGCCGAAAGCGAAAGTGAAGGTGACGCGCCGCTCGAATTCCGGCTACGCACTGCCGCCGCTCAACCTTCTTGCTGCGGCGCGCCCGACGGATCGCTCGACACCGAGCACCGAGGACATCGAGGAGAATGCGGAATCGCTGGAAAGCGTGCTGGAGGATTTCGGCGTCAAAGGCGAAATCATCAATGCGCGTCCTGGACCTGTCGTCACTCTCTACGAGCTTGAACCCGCGCCCGGCATCAAGTCATCGCGCGTGATCGGACTCGCCGACGACATCGCGCGCTCGATGAGCGCGGTTTCCGCCCGCGTCGCTGTCGTACCCGGACGCAACGCAATCGGCATCGAATTGCCGAACGAAGTACGCGAGAAGGTTTATTTGCGCGAGCAGCTTGCCTCGCCGGAATATATCAATTCACCGACCAAGCTGCCGCTCTGCCTCGGCAAGACGATCGGCGGCGAACCCGTCATTGTCGATCTCGCGCGCATGCCGCATCTGTTGATCGCGGGCACCACCGGCTCCGGCAAGTCCGTCGCCATCAACACGATGATCCTCAGCCTCGTCTACCGGCTGCGGCCGGATCAATGCCGTCTCATCATGATCGATCCGAAGATGCTGGAATTGTCCGTCTATGACGGCATCCCGCATCTGCTGACTCCCGTGGTCACCGATCCGAAGAAGGCGGTCGTCGCGCTCAAATGGGCCGTGCGCGAGATGGAAGAGCGGTACAAGCGCATGTCGAAGCTCGGCGTGCGCAACATCGACGGCTACAACGTGCGGCTCGCCGAAGCGAAATCGAAGGGCGAAAAGCTCACGCGCACGGTTCACACCGGCTACGACAAGGAAAGCGGGGAGGCGATCTACGAGGACGAGGAACTCGATCTCGAACCGCTGCCCTATGTCGTCGTGATCGTCGACGAAATGGCCGACCTCATGATGGTCGCCGGCAAGGACATCGAAGGCGCGATCCAGCGCCTCGCGCAGATGGCGCGCGCCGCCGGCATTCACGTCATCCTGGCGACGCAGCGTCCGTCGGTTGACGTCATCACCGGCACCATCAAGGCGAATTTCCCGACGCGCATCTCGTTCCAGGTCACCTCGAAGATCGACAGCCGCACCATCCTCGGCGAGCAGGGCGCGGAACAGCTGCTGGGGCAGGGCGACATGCTCTACATGGCGGGCGGCGGACGTATCAGCCGCGTGCATGGACCCTTCGTCTCCGACGACGAGGTGGAAAAGGTCGTGCGGCACCTCAAGGCGCAAGGCGCGCCCGAATATCTCGAAGCGGTCACCAAGAGCGACGAGGAGGAGGACGGCGCCGTCTTCGACAACACCGCCATGGGAGGCGGGGAGGGCAATGACCTCTACCAGCAGGCCGTTCAAATCGTGAAACGCGACCGCAAGGCGTCCACGAGCTACATCCAGCGTCGCCTGCAGATCGGCTACAACCGGGCCGCAACAATCATGGAACGGATGGAGCAAGAAGGTATCGTCGGACAGCCGAATCACGCCGGCAAGCGTGAAATTCTGATCGGCGAAGAGGGCGACGAGCGTTTCTGATAGTAATAGTAAGTAATTCAGATTTCAGGCGGAACGGTCAGGTTTCGGCGAGACGGTCGCGAAATCGCCACAGGCGGCGATTAGCGACGGCGGGGCGCGGACGGAGCACAGCATGGCGAAGAGCCCAACGGCTTTTCTTGGGGCTATCTTTCTGATCGTGGCCAGTTCGGCATGGGCGGCAGCACAATCGGTGCCGCTGCCGACTCCGGCGCCCCTTCCGAAAGTGGGTACTGCCCCGGCCGCCAAGAGCGGCGACGCCGCCCGGCCGACGCCACCCGCGCCGATCGCCAACGGCACCGCCAGCAACGATCCGTCGCGGGCGGATGACAGCCCGGTCGCAGCCATCGGCCGGCTGTTCGGCATCAACAAGCCCGAGCACGCGGTCAATTTCGACGCCAATCAGCGCGCCATCGCTGATCGGGTCAGCAATTATCTGTCCAACATCCGAACGCTGGTCGGCGATTTCGTCCAGGTGGGCGCCGACGGCAGCAAGACCCAGGGGCAGATTTATCTGCAGAAGCCGGGCCGCGTCCGTTTCGAATATGACGACCCGAGTCCGATCGAACTGATTGCGGACGGCTCCTCCGTCGTCGTGCGCGACCGCAAGCTCGCGACGCAGGATCTCTATCCGCTGTCGCAGACGCCGCTTCGCTTTCTCCTTGCCGACCGCGTCGATCTCCTGAAGGAGACCAATGTCGTCAGCATCACCAGCGACGACATCTTCAACACCGTCGTCATCGAGGAGAATGCGCTTGGTGGCACGCATAAGCTGATGCTGATGTTCGGCGCCAAGGATCTCGTGCTCAAGCAATGGACGGTGACAGACCCGCAGGGCTTCGACACGACGGTCGCGATCTACAATCTCGACACGACGAAGAAGCCGGATCCGGGCCTGTTCAAGATCAATTACGAGATCATGCGCAATTGATCCGCGCTCATTGCCAGCGCGGCGCATCACTGATCAGTCGCGCTCCGCGTTGGTAGGTGAGATAGCTCCACAGCCATGTCACGGCGACGACAAAGCGGTTGCGCACGCCGATCAGAAAATAGATGTGCGCGACGCTCCAGAACACCCAGCCGATAAAGCCCGTCAGCTCAAGCCGTCCGAATTTCACTACAGCTGCCTTGCGCCCGATCGTCGCCAGATCGCCGTAATGCCGATAGCGGAACGGCCCCGGGGCCTTTCGCCCTTCAACGCGCGTGGCAATCAAGTGCCCAACGTAACGGCCCATCTGCTTCGCGGCCGGCGCAATACCCGGGACGGGCGCGGCATTCCGCACCGAGGCGAGATCGCCGATCACGAACACATTCGCCCGACCCGGCAGATTGAGTTGCGGATCGACGGTGATGCGGCCGGCGCGGTCATGCGCGGCGGCAATCCATTGTGCCGCGGGTGAGGCGACGATACCGGCAGCCCACATGATGACGCGCGCGTCGATCCGCTGCGCGCCGACCATCACACCATCGCTGTCGCATCCCGTCACCGGCCGCCCGAGCAGCACCTCGATGCCCATGCGTTCGAGCGTGGACTGCGCATAGCGTGAGAGATTTTCCGGAAAGGTCGGCAGCAGGCGCGGACCCGCTTCGATCAGCACGATGCGGGACGTGGCGGGATCGATGCGGCGGAAATCGTGGCGCAAGGTCTGGCGGGCTACTTCCGCCATCGCGCCGGCCATTTCCACGCCGGTCGGCCCGCCCCCGACAATGACGAAGGTGAGCAGCCGCCGGCGTTCGGCTTCATCCTCGACGAGTTCCGCGCGCTCGAAGGCGAGCAGGAAACGACGACGGATTTCCGTCGCATCCTGAATGCGCTTGAGACCCGGGGCCACACCCGACCATTCGTCGTGGCCGAAATAGGAATGCGTCACACCGGTCGCGAGCACGAGATAGTCGTAAGGCAGCATTGCCGGACCGGCCTGCACCGTCTGCGCGGCGAGGTCGGCACCCGACACATCCGCCATCAGCACGCGCGCATTCGCCTGGCTGCGCACGATCCAGCGGATCGGCCAGGCGATGTCGGCCGGTGAGAGCGCGGCCGTCGCGACCTGGTAGAGGAGGGGCTGGAAGCAGTGATGATTCTGGCGGTCGACAATGAGGACATCCGCCGGCGCGCGCGCCAACGCTTTTGCGGCTTCGAGCCCGCCGAAGCCCGCGCCGATGATCACGACCTTCGGGTGGTGTCCATTCCCGGTCAAATCGGCCCCCGCTGCTGCGGATCAAGCGCATGACGGTGCCGGCCGTTCCTGCGCCCGTGCCGATTTATCCACGGGCCGCCTTGGAAAACGCGCATATCCTTGCTCTTGGCGTATCGCATCCCCATAGTCTGTCGCGCGACATTCACCGCCTCATGAAACTCACCGTTACCAGCTGGAACGTCAATTCGGTGCGCTTTCGCATCGATCTGATCGCCAAGTTCATCAAGAGCGCCCGGCCGGACGTCCTCTGCCTGCAGGAGACGAAATGTCCGGACGACAGATTTCCACTCAAGCGCTTTCGCCGCCTCGGTTATGAGCACTTCGCGCTCAATGGACAGAAAGGCTATCATGGGGTCGCGGTGCTTTCGCGGCTGCCATTCGAGAGCACCTCGATCCGCGGCTTCTGCGAGAAGAGCGACTGCCGGCATATTTCCGTCTCGCTCGGGGAACGCGCCGGCCTGAAGGATCCGATCGTCCTGCATAATCTCTATGTGCCGGCGGGCGGCGACATCCCCGATCCCGACGTGAACGTTAAATTCGCCCACAAACTGTCGTTCCTCGACGAAATGCGCGACACGCCGGATGTCCACACCAAGGATAATGAACGGTCAATCCTCGTCGGCGATCTCAATGTTGCGCCGCTCGAGCACGACGTATGGAGTCACAAGCAGCTTCTTGACGTCGTGTCGCACACGCCGATCGAATGCGAAAAACTGACGGCTGCGCAGAAGGCCGGCCGCTGGGTCGACGCCTTGCGCACTTTCGTACCGGAACCGACCAAGCTCTACACCTGGTGGAGCTATCGCTCGCCGGACTGGAAGGCCGCCAACAAGGGGCGCCGGCTCGATCACATCTGGGTCGCGCCTGCGATTGCGGATCGGCTGAGCGGGATCAAGATCTCGAAAGAGGCGCGCGCCTGGACACAGCCGTCCGACCATGTGCCGGTCACTGCGACATTCGACGTGTAATCGGCGGTTGCCCGTTCAGCGAGGATCGTGGCGTGCGAAGGCGTCGCGCACGCGCTGCAGATCGCGTGCCGAGTCCTCGGCCTGTTTGGCGACATGTTCGCGCAGCCGCCGCGCAGCCTCGGGGTGACCTTCCAGCATTTTCACGAAGACGGGACGCGAAATGCGCAACACGGTCGAAGGCTCGATCGCCGTCGCCGTAAAGGCATGTACGGTCTTGGTGACCATCGCGAACTCGCTGAGCAAAGTCCCGGCATGCACGATGGCGCTGCGCTCGCCTCTTTCCTGGCCATCGAGCCGGAAAGCGCCTTCCTGAATCAAATAGCCGGCGTCAGCGTTCTCGCCCTTCTCGAACAGAACTTCGCCGCCATGCACGTACCGGCTTTCCGCTCCGATCGCGAGCACGCGCAATGCGGAACGGCCCAGGATGCGCAGGCTGGGCACGCTCTCGAAAAACCGGATGTCGTCTTCAATCGCCATGATCTTGCAGGCGCGTGTACTCAATCGCCGCGAAGCACCGCTGTCGTAGTATAAAGTCAGGACAAATGACGACGCAAAATGTGGGCTGAACCACGGCCCACATCGGTCACGACGCTGGGAGCGGGAACGCGATCAGGGAATGAGCTTGTAGCCGCCCGCGTCGGTGACGAGAATCGCGGGGTTGGCCGCATCCTTCTCCACCTTCTGGCGCAAACGATAAACGTGCGTCTCAAGCGTGTGCGTGGTAACGCCGGAATTATAGCCCCACACTTCCTGCAGCAGCGTCTCGCGCGACACCGGCCGCTGGCCCGCGCGATAGAGATAGCGAAGGATCGCCGTCTCCTTCTCCGTCAGGCGGATCTTGTTGCCCTTGGGACTGGTCAGGAGCTTGGAGCTCGGCCGGAAGGTGTAAGGCCCGATAGTGAAGAGCGCATCTTCGCTCGCTTCGTGCTGACGCAGCTGCGCGCGGATGCGGGCAAGCAGCACCGCGAACCGAAAAGGCTTGGCGACGTAATCGTTGGCGCCCGATTCGAGCCCGAGGATGGTGTCCGAATCGGTGTTGTGGCCGGTCAGCATGATGATCGGCGCCTTGAATCCGTTCTTGCGCAGGAGCCGCACGGCCTCGCGGCCGTCCATGTCCGGCAGGCCGACATCCATGATGACGAGATCGATCTGTCCGGCCTTCGCCGCCTGCACACCCTTGGCGCCGGTATCGACCGCCACGGCGTCGAATTCCTCGTGCAAGGCAAGTTGCTCGACGAGCGTGTCGCGCAGCTCGGTATCGTCGTCCACGATCAGGATTTTGCGGACATTCGACATGCGTGGGCCTCTGGCGGAGGGGTAGAGCCCGCCCGCGCGCTGTCGCGACATAGAGCATTCGGGGCTAAAAGGGCAAGCGCAGGTTGGAGAATTGGGTTTCCACTCTCTGGCCGCAATCGCAGAAACACAGGTCTGACAATGCTGATTCGTGTGCGGACCCGTCCCGGAAATCGATCGGCGGGCCTTCTGAGCGCCGGACCGATCCAGCTTCCGGTCGCGCTCGGCCGCGGCGGCATCAAGGCCAACAAGCGGGAAGGGGACGGGGCAACGCCACGCGGCCACTTCCGGCTCCTGCGGCTATGGTGGCGCAAGGATCGGCTGCGGCGTCCCCGAACCGGATTGCCGGCGCGCCCAATCCACACGCGTGACGCGTGGAGTGAAGACCCTGCCGACCGGGCGTATAACCGCCATGTCGTCCGGCCCACCGGACAGCCTGGCGACCGGCTCTGGCGCGACGATCATCTCTACGACCTTATCATCGAGCTCGATCACAACGCCCGGCCGCGCGTATCCGGACGCGGCAGCGCTGTCTTCATTCATGTCGCGCGAAGCGGCTTCGCGCCAACCGCGGGCTGCGTCGCGCTTGCGCGACCGTCGCTCGTCCGGCTGTTGTCCCGCCTGCGACCCGGCGCGGAAGTCGTCATCGAATGACGAATTTGATTCAGACACTGCCGTGCGGATTAACGAGTGCTTAACGACGCGCACCGGTACCGCGTCCGTATTAACACGGCGGCTATCGGCTTTCGTCTATGGTTGCCTCCTATTTTTTGGGCAATTGCGCGACGAGGACCGAAATGCATCCTGCGACTCCTGCAAATCCGGTCACGCAACTTCAGCGCGAGCTTCTCGGCCGCGTTGTCGCCGTCAGCGGGTCGCAGTTGTCGGTCGGACTTTCGCCGAGCGCACGAACCGCGCCCGCGCCAGCACAAGCAACGGTGGGCAAGTTTCTCGGCATCGTCAGCGGCGGCTCGGTCATCATCACGTTGATCACGGAGATCGGCGAGCACGGCGGGCCGGCGTCGAACGGCGCCCAGGCTTACGCGAGCATCGCCAAGCTCGATCTCGTCGGTGAGATCAAGGCCGGTCCGGGCGGCGCTCCGAAATTCCAGCGCGGCGTCCTCGAATATCCCTCGATCGGCGACGCGGCGGTCACGGTCACGGATCGCGAATTGCAGCTCGTCTTCGGCGCCAGCGATCCCGACACGGCACAGATCGGACATCTGCAGCAGGACACGTCGATCCCGGCGCGAATCAAGATCGACGAATTGCTGAGCCGGCATTTCGCCATTCTCGGCACGACCGGCGTCGGCAAATCGAGCGGCGTCGCCATCATTCTCAATGAAATCCTCAACGCGCGTCCCAACCTGCGCATCTTCCTGATCGACGCGCACAACGAATACGGACGCTGCTTCGGCGAGCGTGCGCAGGTGCTCACACCGCGCAACCTGCGCCTACCGTTCTGGCTGTTCAATTTCGAAGAGACGATCGACGCCTTCTTCGGCGACCGGTCGGGATTCGATGAGGAAATCGAAATCCTCTCGGACGTCATTCCGGCGGCGAAAGCGCATTACCTGCAATATCGGCGCTCCACCGATCGTCAGCTGGTGAAGAAGCGCGACCTCGGCACCGCCGGATACACGGCGGACACGCCGGTTCCCTACCGCATCGAGGATCTGATCGCGCTGCTCGATGAGCGCATGGGCAAGCTCGAGAACCGCGCATCGCGCATGAAATATCACAAGCTGATCGCCCGCATTCAGACGTTCCGCAATCATCCGCGCTACTCGTTCATGTTCGAGAACGCCAATATCGGCGGCGACACGATGGCGGAGGTTCTGAGTTGCCTGTTCCGCTTGCCGCCCGACGGCAAGCCGATGACGATCATGCAGCTCGCCGGCTTCCCCGCCGAAGTCGTCGATTCGGTGGTATCGGTGCTCTGCCGCATGGCCTTCGATTTCGGCCTGTGGAGCGACGGGATCGCGCCCCTTCTTTTCGTCTGCGAGGAAGCGCACCGTTACGCGCCGGCCAACACCGACGTCGGCTTTGGCCCCACACGGCGCGCGCTGTCGCGCATCGCCAAGGAAGGCCGCAAATACGGCGTTTATCTTGGCCTCATCACGCAACGCCCGGCGGAAATCGATGCGACCATTATCTCCCAGTGCAGCACGTTGTTCGTGATGCGCATGTCGAACGATCGTGACCAGGAAATCATCCGCTCGGCCGTATCCGATGCCGCGGCGACGCTGCTCTCCTTCATTCCCTCGCTCGGCACCGGCGAAGTTTTTGCGTTCGGCGCGGGCGTCATGCTGCCGACGCGCATGAAATTCCGCGAGCTGCCGCCTGAGCTACGACCGGCGAGCGAGGCGGCGGGCGACACGCGTTCGAATGTGAGCGCGACAGCTGATCGCGACATGATCGCCAGCGTCATCGAACGCTGGCGCAGCGCGTCGATGAGTCACAAGACCTCGTTCGAGGAAGACGGACTCGAGCTGCCGCGTGACGAGAATGCGCCGCTGCAGCCGTCGATTCCGGCAAGCGCTCTCGATCCGCAGCGTCTGCGCTCGCTGAAATCGCCGCTCGCACGCCGCACCACCGACAATCCGGCGCCGCCGCCCACCACCACGACCTGGCGCTAGACGCCAGCCGTCAGCCGCGTTCGCCGAAGATCGCGCTGCCGACGCGCACATGGGTCGCGCCGAATTCGATCGCCATCGGAAAATCTGCGCTCATACCCATCGACAGGAACGTGAGCCCGTTGCGTGCCGCGATCTTGGCGGTGAGCGCAAAGTGCGGCGCCGGCGTCTCATTCAGCGGCGGGATGCACATCAAACCTGAAATCGTCAGCCCGTATCGATCGCGGCATGCAGCGAGAAAGGCGTCGGCCTCTTCGGGCAACACGCCCGCCTTCTGCGCTTCGGCGCCGGTATTGATTTCCGCGAACAGGAGCGGATGCCGGTTCTGTTTCGTGATCTCCTTGCCCAAAGCCTCACAGAGACTCGGACGATCGACGGAATGAATGGCGTCGAACAGCGCCACCGCTTCCTTCGCCTTGTTGGATTGCAACGGTCCGATCAGATGCAGCGACAGATTTGGATATTTCTGCCTGAGCGCAGGCCACTTCGACTTGCTCTCCTGAACCCGGTTCTCGCCGAACACAGATTGGCCGGCGGCAATCACCGGCTCGATCCGGTCTGCGCCGAACGTCTTCGACACCGCGATCAAGGTCACCGACGAGGGGTCGCGGCCGACGTTGCGGCACGCGCGCGCGATCTCGTCTCGCACGGAGGCGAGGGCGGCGACGGGATCATGCTTCGTTTCGCTCAGCGACACCGATGCGTTCCTCGTGAGAACCCGCTGTCTAACAAAAAAGCCCGGTCATGACGACCGGGCTCTCTGGCAATCATTTCTCAAATCAACCAAGGCACCGGGTCATCGCCCCGAACCGGGACTGGTCCGCCCCCGGGCCCGCGAGAAATCCGCACCGGCATCAATGCCATTCGCAAACGATGGTTCCGCGCGGGCAAACAAAAAGGCCGGCGATCCGGCCTTCTCGTCGTTGCGCGCCATCATGGATTACGCGGTCTGCCACAACTGCATTGTGTCAGCGGCGCTTTTATTCAGATGCACTTTTGAGTCGACGTGATCGACCCAGTCGAACGAGATGTAATGGTGCTGGCCGCCGGCCTTGGCGTCGCCCTTCGTCAGCTTGATGCGGTTGGCACCTTCCATGTGATCGACCGTGCCGAGATGCTTGCCGTCCGAGCCGACCACTTCCATGTGCTCGCGCACGTCTTCTGTCTTGACCATATCCAGTCTCCATTCCTCGTTCTTTCGGGGTCAAGCGGCGCGAAAGGGCAAAAGTTCCGCCATTTTCGCGGTCGAGGATGATCGGGCCGGGCAGCGCGGACACGGGCCATGCCATTGACCGGTCAGCGATTCTCGTGTCCTTTCGCGCGTTCCTTGCATGATCGAGAAAGCCGAACCGAAAGCGATGACGACCGAGCGCTATAACGCCCGCGAGGCCGAGCCGCGCTGGCAACAGGTGTGGGAGAAAGAGGGCGTCTTCGCCACCAGAAACGACGACCCGCGACCGAAATACTACGTGCTCGAGATGTTTCCCTACCCGTCGGGGCGCATCCACATGGGCCACGTGCGCAACTACACGATGGGCGACGTGCTCGCCCGTTACATGCGGGCCAAAGGTCACAACGTCCTGCATCCGATGGGCTGGGACGCGTTCGGCATGCCGGCCGAGAACGCAGCGATGGCGAGCAAGGTCCATCCGAAGAAATGGACCTACGAAAACATCGCCGCGATGAAGAGCCAGCTCAAGTCGATGGGTCTGTCCCTCGATTGGGCGCGCGAGATCGCGACCTGCGACCCGGCTTATTACAAGCACCAGCAGAAAATGTTTCTCGACTTCCTCAAAGCGGGGCTGGTCGAGCGCAAGCAATCGAAGGTGAACTGGGACCCGGTCGACCAGACCGTGCTTGCGAACGAGCAGGTGATCGACGGCCGCGGCTGGCGCTCGGGCGCGCTCGTCGAGCAGCGCGAACTGACGCAGTGGTTCTTCAAGATCACGAAATATTCGGAAGACCTGCTGGAGGCGATCGACCATCTCGACCGCTGGCCGGACAAGGTGCGCGTCATGCAGCGCAACTGGATCGGCCGGTCGGAAGGGCTGCTCGTGCGCTTCGCGCTCGATCCGAAGACGACACCGAACGGCGAGGACGAACTGGAAATCTTCACCACCCGCCATGACACGCTGTTCGGCGCGAAATTCATGGCGCTCGCGCCCGATCATCCGCTGGCGCGCGCAGCAGCGGAGAAAAACCCCAAACTCGCCGAGTTCATCGCCGAAGCCAAACGGCATGGCACCGCGCAGGAGGTCATCGACAAGGCGGAGAAGCTCGGCTTCGACACCGGTATGAAGGCCATCCATCCCTTCGATCCGAAATGGGAATTGCCGGTCTATGTCGCGAATTTCATCGTGATGGATTACGGCACCGGTGCCATCTTCGGCTGCCCGGCGCACGACCAGCGCGACCTGGATTTCGTCAACAAGTACGGGCTCGGCAACACGCCGGTCGTCTGCCCGCCCGATATCGATCCGAAGGATTTCATCATCACCGACGTCGCCTATGACGGCGATGGCCGCATGATCAATTCGCGCTTCCTCGACGGCATGACGATCGAGCAGGCGCAGGAAGAAGTCGCAAGGCGGCTGGAAAGCGAAACGCGCGGCAATCGTCCCGTCGCGCTGCGGCAGGTGAATTACCGCCTGCGCGACTGGGGCATTTCGCGTCAGCGCTATTGGGGCTGCCCCATTCCGGTCATTCATTGCGAAAAGTGCGGCGTCGTGCCGGTGCCGGACAAGGATCTGCCGGTCACGCTGCCGGAGGATGTCGAATTCGATACGCCCGGCAACCCGCTCGACCGTCATCCGACATGGAAGCATGTCGCCTGCCCGCAATGCGGCGGCAAGGCGCGACGCGAAACGGATACCATGGATACCTTCGTCGACTCGTCCTGGTATTTCGCGCGCTTCACCGATCCGTGGATCAAGGACCAGCCGACCAACCGGCCGATGGTCGATTCATGGCTGCCGGTGAACCAGTATATCGGCGGCATCGAGCACGTGATCCTGCACCTGCTCTATTCGCGCTTCTTCACGCGCGCGATGAAGGCGACCGGCCACATCGACATGAAGGAGCCGTTCGACGGCCTCTTCACGCAGGGCATGGTGATCCACGAAACCTATCAGAAAAAAGACGGCAGCTTCGCCGCGCCGGCCGAGATCAAGATCGAGACGGTCGGCGGCAAGCGGCGCGCGACGCTGACCGCGACCGGAGAAGAAGTCGCGATC
>CAZSAW010000282.1:0-7583 GCA_964604745.1 uncultured Hyphomicrobiales bacterium | reverse complement strand
TCCGCGCCCGATGGGCCGATAATGACGTTGGCGATGCCGCAATCGGAACCGACGGCCGAGAGAAATGTCTCCGCCTCGCGCATGTCGCGCGTGAAGATCGAAGAGGCAAGACCTGCCGACACCGCGTTGTGCTGGCGGATGACATCGGCGAAATCGGAATAGCGCAACACATAGAGAATAGGTGCGAAGGTCTCGCGCAGCACCGGGCCTTCGTGCCGCGGCATCTCGCACAAGGCAGGGCGTACGTAACAGGCCTCGTCGCCCGCGCGCGCGACACGCTCACCGCCGGTGACTTGGCCGCCGGCCTCGCGCGCCTCGTCGAGCGCGCGCTGCATGTTGTCGAAGGCGGCGCGATCGATCAGCGGGCCGATCAGCGTTCCGTCCTGGCGCGGATCGCCGATCGTCACCGAGCCATAGACGCGTTTGAGGTTCGGCAGCAGGCGGTCGTAGATGTCGTCGGCGACGAAAAGCCGCCGCAGCGTCGTGCAGCGCTGTCCGGCCGTGCCCATCGCCGCGAAGGCGACCGCGCGCAGCGTCAGATCGAGATCGGCGGACGGGCAGACGATCGCGGCATTGTTGCCGCCGAGTTCGAGAATGGCGCGGGCGAAACGCTGCGCGAGACGCGGACCGACCGCCTTGCCCATCGTCGTCGAGCCGGTGGCGCTGACGAGCGCGACACGCGGATCATCGACGAGAACTTCGCCGACGTCGCGCGCGCCGATCAGCACTTCGGACAGGCCCTCGGGCGCGTCGCCGAAACGCGCCATGGCGCGGCGGACGATCGCCTGCGTCGCAAGCGCGGTGAGCGGCGTCTTCTCTGACGGCTTCCACACCACCGGATCGCCGCAGACAAAGGCGAGCGCGGCGTTCCACGACCATACGGCGACGGGGAAGTTGAAGGCGGAAATGACGCCGCACACGCCGAGCGGATGCCATGTTTCCATCATGCGGTGGTCCGGCCGTTCGGTCGCGATGGTGAGGCCGTGCAATTGCCGCGACAGGCCGACGGCGAAATCGCAGATGTCGATCATCTCCTGAACTTCGCCGAGTCCTTCGGAAAGGATCTTGCCGGCTTCGAGCGTCACCAGGCGGCCGAGATCGGCCTTGGCCGCGCGCAATTCCTCCGCAAGCAGGCGGACGAACTCGCCGCGGCGGGGCGCGGGCATTGTGCGCCAGCGCGCGAAGGCCTGCGCCGCGCGACCGATCGCGGCGCGTGCCTCGGCGGGTGAGGTGACCGCGACGTGGCTGACGATTTCGCCGGTGATCGGGGAGCGGGCGGGCAGGCCCTGCGCGGCCAGCGCGGTGTCGGGAACGCCAAGGCGGGCGAGGATCGAAAGCGCGTCCTCGCGTACGGATTTGGCAATGACGTCATCCTTCATGGGCCCGGACCCTATGCGAAGACGCTCGGTGCGCCAAATTTTGCGCTCCGTGACTCATCTTCTATTGCAGTGCAGCAAAAATTGGACTATATACCTGCCAACAAAAGCAAAAAAGGAAACGTCCTGGACCGGCAACTCATCGTGAGGAGGCAGGATCCATGACCCATCAAACCACGACATTTCCATCGCTTGCCGCCGTTCCCGGCTGGTCGCTCACCGCGGTCCCGCGCCGGCTCTGGCAGGCTCTGGTGATGCTGCACGACGCCTATGGCGAGGGCCTCGAAGCGGCCCGGCAGGCGCAGGCGCGCGGTATTTTCGTCGAGTGACGTGACGCCGGCAGGCGCTTCGCCTGCCGCGCCGGACCGCCGCCATCCGAGCGGCGGCCGCTCGCCTTTCCGTCATGTCTTCCATGCGTGCCGCGCCCTTGTCTTGGCGGAACGCGCGCGAGATGAAGACATTGACCTCCATTGATTCCGGAATTCGCTCGCGTGTCCGCAAAATCGGCATCGTCCAAGGCCGCCCGGCATGAAAATGGGCGCGGCGGTCCTAGCTCATCGTCGTCCTCGGCCAGGAGCGCCAAAGGCGCCGCCAAGGCGTCGCACGCGCCTGCCGACGAAGGCGGGCAGCCTCAACTCTCCCACGTCGAAATCCGCGCCATCGTCATCGGCATCATGCTGGCGCTGTTTCTCGGTGCGCTCGACCAGACCATTGTCGCGACGGCGCTGCCGACCATCGGTCGCGCGTTCGGCGATGTCGAAACGCTGTCCTGGGTCGTCACGGCCTATCTTCTCTCCGCCACGGCGGTCACGCCGCTTTACGGCAAGCTCTCCGACATCTATGGCCGCCGCGCCGTGCTCGTCGCCGGCATCATCATCTTTGTTGCCGGATCGATCGCGTGCGCGCTCGCGCCGACGATGACGACACTCATTCTCGCGCGCGGCCTGCAGGGGCTTGGCGGTGGCGGCCTCATCAGTCTCGCGCAGACGATCATCGCCGACCTCGTGGCGCCGCGCGAACGCGGCCGCTATCAGGGCTATTTCGGCGCCGTGTTCGCGACGTCATCGGTCGGCGGGCCGGTGCTCGGCGGATTCCTCGCGCAGCATCTGCACTGGTCGTTTATCTTCTGGATCAATCTGCCGCTCGGCGCGGCGGCCTTGCTCATGTCGATCCGCGCGCTGCGCAAGATGCCGCGGCATGAGCGGCGGCACGAGCTCGATTTCCTCGGCGCGATCCTGATGATGGCTGCGGCGATCGCGCTTCTGCTCGCGCTCACCTGGGGTGGCGTCGATTATCCGTGGCTCTCGCCGCAGATCGGCGGCCTTGTGCTCGGCTCGCTCATCTTGTGGGCGCTGTTCGCGTGGCGGCTGATGACGGCGCGCGAGCCGTTCCTGCCGCTGACGATCCTCGGCAATGCGGTCGTGCGCTACGCGAGTCTTTCGGCGGGCAGTTGCATGGGAACGCTGGTCGGCCTGAGCATTTTCGTGCCGCTTTACTTTGAAGTGGTGCTGCATCTGTCGGCGAGCCAGTCGGGCCTCGCGCTCATTCCGCTGATGGGCTCCGTCGTCGCCGCCGCGACCGTCACCGGCCGCGCCATGATGCATATGGAAAATTACAAGCGCATGCCGGTCGTCGGCCTTATCGGCTCGATCCTTGCGCTGGTTGCGCTCGCGATCTGGCCGAGCCAGCTGCCGGTCATCGCCATCATTGCCCTTCTCGCCGTGATCGGCTTCGGCATCGGCACGCTTCTGCCGGTGACGACCGTCGGTCTGCAGAATGCCGTGCCGCGCACGCAGATGGGAACGGCGACGGGCGCGCTGAACTTCATCCGTTCGCTCGGATCGGCGCTGGTCGTGGCGATTTTCGGCGCGATCGTGCTGGGCGGCGCCGGGGCGGCGAGCGGGGTGTCGGTGGAAATGCTGGCGCGCAGCGCTTCAGGCGCCGATCTCGCCGTCGCGTTCCGCTACGTCTTCATCGCTGCCGCGCTGATCCTCGTCTGCGGGTTCTGTTTCCTCGTTGCGATGGAGCAGAAGCCGCTGCGGTCGGGACGCAAGGAGCCCTCGCTTTCCGTCGGAGCCGCGACTCCGGCTGAATAGGCCGGACCCGCTTACGCGAATTTTATGTGAGAATGCGCGGTGTTGGCCGTAGGACGGCATTTGAATTTGTGCGGCTTTGTTCCAATCTCGTCCGCACGAGGGTGCCCATGAAGACCCATATTGCATTGTGCTGCTGCGCGCTGGTGCTGCCGATGGCAGGAGCCAAGGCTGCGCCATCCGCCCTCTACGGAAAATCGGTCGTCATCGCGACGAGCGGCACGCGCACATTCCGCGCGGTCGGCGGCGGCCCGGAGAAAACGATCAATTCCAATTCCAGACTCAGCGTTTATGTCAGCAGCGCCGGCCGCGCATTCGTCCGCTCCGATCGCTCGATCGTTCGCCAGGGCGGGGGACGAAACAAATCGGCAATGAGCAAGGCAGTCGATACCGCGCCCGGTGAATCGCTGCACGAGACGGGGAACGGAAGCGCGAACTTCAACGGCAAGACGATGACGGTGACGTTTCCCTTCGTCAGCGGGGCACGGCAGATCACCGTTCAGTTCGACGAGTCATTCTCCTCATGCACCGCGACCGTCATGAACGGGCGCGAGGGCGGCAAGAACATGGTGATCCGCAGCCGCTACAGCGGGCAGGCGAACGAGGTCCTGTCCGAGCAGCTTTCGGTCAATAGCTGCGCTGTGCAAAGCGGCAACGTGTTCGGCGGGCAATAAACGAACGCTGCATCACTTTCGGGCATGTCGCGTGCCGGTTTCCGCTCGTAATGCAGGAACTTTGCTGCGCTGCGCGGATTGAATCCTTCGCGAGGTAGGGAGAACCGAGCTTCGCGAGGATGTCATGCCCTTTTTCTTCTGGTTGCCATTGATCATTGTTGAGGGAATGGTTCGCGTCGCCTGTGCCGAACCGCAGGTAAGGCGCGTCGACGACAAATCGGATCACGAAAGCTGCTGACCGTCTTTCCTCGCTGCGCCGAATTATTGCGGCTGCGATCTCTCGCAGCCGAACTATTCGGCGGGCCGTCGCGACAATCACATAGCTGCCGCGCGTGCGGCGTCGCTTATTGAATGCCGTAGCCGGCAAATTCCCGATCGATATCGGCCTTGATGGTCTTGGCGGCGGCGATGTCGGCATTGCCGCCGGCTGTGTCGCCGCTCTTCACTTTCGCCTTGCCGCGTCCGAACAGGGCGGAGGCCTGTTCGGGATTGCCGCGCAGCGCCGAATTGTAGTCGGCGATGGCGCGCGCATAATCGTTCATCTTCAGCCGCACGAAGCCGCGGCTGTCGAACGCATCCGCGAAGTTCGGCTGCAGCCCGAGCGACTTGTCGCAATCGGCGAGGGCCGCCTGCAATTCGCCTTTCACCGCGCGCAGCCAGCACCGATTGTTCCAGGCTTCCGCATCCTTCGGATTGAGTTCGACCGCCTTGCCGAAATCGGCAAGCGCGCGGTCGTTGTCGCCACGCTGTGCATAGAGCTGGCCACGCCGGTAATAGGCGTCGGCGTCGCTGGCATTCTTCGCCACGCGTGCGTTGAGATCCTGCAGAGCGCGGTCGTCTTTTCCTTCGTTGCCGAATTGCGGCTTGACCGGGGGCGCCGCCTTATCGAGCGCCGCGATCTGGTCGCGCGCCGTGTCGCTGCAGAATCCGCTCGGATGCGCGGCGAGGAAATCCTCCCAGCCCTTGCGCGTATTCAGTTGCTGCGCATTGGTGCAGTCCTGCCGCGCTTTCAGATCGGCATCGACCGCCGGTGGTGGCGGCGGCGGTGCCGGAGCGGCAACAGGTGCCGGTGCCGGCTTCGGAGCGGGCGCAGGAGCAGGCGGCGGTGGCGGCGCCACGGCGATCTCTGGCGCTTTCGGCGCGGGCAGGGGCGGCGGTGTCGGCGCCCCGCTGCTGGAGGCGGTCGAGCGGCCGAACTGGAATTCCTCGCTGAGCGAGGAGGAGACCCACGGCACTTGCTCGCCGTTGGTCGCGCGCGACACGCCGATGCGTGTGCGGGTGAAGACATCCTCGGCGCTCGCATTCGGCGTGCGCAATTCCTTGAGCAATTCACCGATGAAGAGACTGTTCTCGCCGTTGCCTTCATTCGCGACCTGGCCGGGCAGGGCGGCGGAAATCATCAACGTACCGCGCGGCGAATTGACCGAGGCGAGTCCGCCGGAAAATCCACGGAAGCGGCGTTCGAACGGATTCTTGCGGGACGCATCGAGGATGACGATCTTCGTCTTTGCTCCGCGCACGTTCATCTCGTCGAGCACGCCTTCGAGCCCGATGCCGTCACGTTTGACGTCGCCTTCGGCCCAGATCTGCGCGTTGACGGGAATGAGAAAATTCTGCCTGCTCGCCTGCAGCGCATAGCCCGAATAGAAGAGCAGCGCGGTCGCGCCGGGCTTGATCTTGTTCTTGAAGGCGTCGATCGCCTCCTGCATGCCGAGCCGCGTCAGGTTCTCGCGGGTATCGACCTCGAAGCCGTTGCGCTTGAGCTCGGCGGAGATGGCCGAGGCATCCTTGAGCGGCTGTTTCAGCGGCGTGTTGTCGTCAGGGTAATTGGCGTTCGCGATCACGAGGGCGATGCGCGTGCCCTGCGCCTGCGCAGGCACAGCCGTCACTGCGGCACCCGCCAGAAGAAAACCGACAAGAATTAGCCACCTGGTCATCGCTCGCTCTCTTGAATGGTCCGCAATCCAGCGGCGCCGGACGCGCTTACCCCTAGCGTCACGCCGCCGTAGGAAATGTGACATGCATCACCTTTAAAAAGCCCGGAGGGACCGGCCGACATTGCCCCTGGGTGGGCCGGCTTGGCTCGAGATTCAAACGCTAGCAGCAAGCTTAGCGCTTCTAAAGGGTTTGTACGACGTGCCTTTTTGGCGCTGGGGTTCTGGCCGGACCGGGCCGGTGCTTGCCTCGCGGCGGGATCGAAGCCGGGTCGGGCGCGACATTTTTCGACATGCCGGCCTCGAACCGGCCGGCACGCTGCCGCGACACCTTACCGAGTGCCGGGGGTGCCAGCTCACTTTCGCGCCGGCCGACCCAGGTTGTATGATGATCGAGGGGTCGGCACTTGGCAGATTTGACACGGATGATGACGCATCGAGGAGTCCAAGCCATGAACGCCAGCAAATTCTCTTCCTTCTGGGTTTCTGTCATAGCCGCGGTCGGTTTCTTCTGTGCGACGGGCATTCTGCCCGCGCAGGCAGGCGATCCGACCGAGCAGCAGATCATTCAAGCGCTCAAGCCGAAGGTCACCCGTGGCCTGACGCTCGCCACTGGCGATCGCACGCGCGCGACCGAGGAGCAGAACTTCATCGACAGTCTGCGGTCGAGCGGGGCGACGCGGTCACTGTCCACCAAGGAACGTGAACGTGTCGCGACGATCGCGCAGGAGCGGCCGAAGATCGATCTCGAGATCAATTTCGGCTTCAATTCCGATCAGCTCACCTCCAAGGGCATGGCCTCGGCGGAAACGCTCGGCCGCGCACTCACGAGCCCGGACATGAAGGGTGTGACGGTGCTCGTTGCCGGTCACACCGACGCCAAGGGGAGCGCCGACTACAACCAGGATCTGTCCGAGCGCCGCGCCGCTTCGGTGAAGCGCTTCCTGATCGACAAGTTCAGCATCCCGGCCGAGAATCTCGTCACCGCCGGCTATGGCAAGGAAAAGCTGAAGAACGCATCGGCTCCGTATGCCGCCGAGAATCGCCGCGTCGAAGTAGTCAATCTCAGCGCGCAAGCCTCGGCGCAGAACAATCGCTGATACGCATCGCCCGCTCGATGCCGTCGGGAACCGCGCCATCCGGCGCGGTTCTTTTTTGCGCTCAGCGCAGCGACGTCAGCGCCTTGATCTCTTTCGCCAGCGCGCCCTGCAACAACGTGACATCCGTGCCGAGCGCGAGCGCGCGGAAACCGCGCGCATGGAAATCGCGCGCCGCCCGCTCGTCGGCGGCGAGATAGCCGGCGCATTTGCCGTTCGTTTCGCAGGCCGCCGTGATCGCCGCGACCGCGGCGATGAAGCGCGGGTGGTCGAACTGTGCCGGGATGCCCATGAAGCTCGTCAGATCGAAATGGCCGAGCCAGACGATGTCGACACCGTCGGTCGCGGCGATCTCGTTCACATTCTCGATGCCGCGCGGCGTCTCGACGAGACAGATGACGAGCGTGCG
>CAZSAW010000281.1:0-4089 GCA_964604745.1 uncultured Hyphomicrobiales bacterium | reverse complement strand
GAGACGCAGGGGCTGCCCATCATCATGCTGACTGCGCGCGGCGAGGAGAGCGAGCGCGTACGCGGGCTTGCCACCGGAGCCGACGATTATATCGTCAAGCCGTTCTCCGTTCCCGAGCTACTGGCGCGCGTGCGGGCGCTCCTGCGCCGGGCCAAGCCGGAGCGCGTCACCGACCTGCTTTCGTTCGGCGATGTCGAGCTCGATCGAGTGCGCAAACGCGTGTCGCGTGGCGGCCGCGACATCAATCTCGGCCCGACGGAATATCGCCTGCTCGAATTTCTGATGGAGCGGCCGGGCCGCGTTTTCACGCGCGAACAATTGCTCGACGGCGTATGGGGCAACGAGGTCTATATCGACGAGCGCACCGTCGACGTCCATGTCGGCCGCTTGCGCAAGGCGCTCAATCGCGGCCGCAACGTCGACCCGATCCGCACGGTGCGCGGATCGGGCTATGCCTTCGATGATCGTTACGGAAAGGCGAGCTGACGTGCCTCAGCGCGTCTGCCGCCGGTCGCGCCGCGCCGCCGGCGGCTGATAGGCGACGCGCGAGTGATAGGCGCAATAGGGCAGGTTGGTGATCGGCGTGCCGCCGCAGAAGAAGAAATCCTGCGTGGAAGGATCGCCGATCGGCCAGCGGCAGGTATCCTCGTTCAGTTCGAGCAAGGTGCGGCGCTGGCCGATGGGAATGATGTTCTCGATCGGTTGCGGATCCGGATCGATGTCGAGGTCGTAATCGTAGGCGAGCGCCGTATTGCCGCGCATCGCCGGGCGAGCAACCCGCAGCATGTGCGACTGCCGCGTCTTGCGCGGGCGGGGCGCCGAGGAGGACGGACTCTTGGCGCGCCCCGACAGGCCGAGGCGATGCACCTTGCCGATCACGGCATTGCGGGTGATGCCGCCGAGTTCCGCCGCGATCTGGCTTGCCGACAACCCGTCAGCCCAAAGTTTCTTAAGAAGCTCGACCCGTTCGTCGGACCAGGTAATGGTCATCGATGTCTCCCTTCCGGACATCTCCTGCGGCCTGACGCCAAGCGGAATCCCTCACCAGCCGCCAGACAGCCTTTCGGCCGCCTGCCGCAAACGCATGGAAGGTACGCGAGTGGGGTGTCCGCCGCACGAGATGTCGTACTTGACAAATTGGAGACTACAATATGGCGCGAGTCGGGCGCAAGGCTGCGGGATCGCTCTGCCCCCGTTTTCCCGGCTATTCCACCGCTTCTTGCGCCCGTGAGGTTTGCAAGCCGCACTCGGCGCTCAGTTGACAGCCTCCGGCGCGGACCTAGAATGTTGCGACGTGCCGCCCGGAGAGGCGGCACATTTCATTTCCACATCGCCGAAAGCGAACGTGCCGTGGCTTCGCATCTATTGCCGACCTATCCCCGCGTTGATCTTGCTTTCGAAAAAGGCGAGGGCGCGTGGCTGACGGCGACGGACGGCGAACGCTATCTCGATTTTACCTCCGGCGTCGCCGTCAATGTACTCGGTCATGCGCATCCGCATCTGGTCGAGGTCCTGACGCAGCAGGCGCAGAAGGTCTGGCATGTCTCGAACCTGTTCCGCATTCCCGAGGGCGAGGCGCTCGCCGATCGTCTGTGCCGGGAGAGCTTTGCCGACACGGTGTTCTTCGGCAATTCCGGGGCCGAGGCGAATGAATGCGCGATCAAGATGGCGCGCAAGTACCACGCCGCGAACGGCAAGCCCGAGCGCTTTCGCATCGTGACATTTGAGGGCGCGTTTCACGGCCGGACGCTGGCGACGCTCGCGGCGACAGGGCAGAAGAAATATCTCGATGGCTTCGGTCCGGTGGTCGAAGGCTTCGATCAGGTGCCCGCCGGCGATTTCGAGGCGGTGAAACGGGCTATCGGCGAACAAACCGGTGCGATCATGATCGAGCCGGTGCAGGGCGAAGGCGGCGTGCGCGTGATCGACGCGCAATTCCTCCGGGCACTGCGCGATCTTTGCGACACGCGTGGCCTGCTGCTGATCTTCGACGAGGTGCAGACCGGCATGGGCCGCACCGGCGAATTGTTCGCGTACAAGCGAAGCGGCGTTAAGCCGGACATCATGACGCTGGCCAAGGGGCTCGGCGGCGGATTTCCGGTTGGCGCGTGCCTCGCAACTGCGGACGCGGCGAAGGGCATGACGGCGGGAACGCATGGCTCGACCTTTGGCGGGAATCCGCTTGCGATGGCGGCAGGCGGCGGCGTCCTCGATGTGCTGCTGGAGCCTGGATTCCTCGATCGCGTGCGGCAGACCGCGTTGCGGCTGAAGCAGCGTCTCGCCGAGCTCAAGGACAAATATCCGAGGATCATCACCGAACTTCGCGGCGAGGGTTTGCTGGTCGGTTTGCGCCTGAACGTTCCGAACGGCGATTTCGTTGCTGAAGCACGGCGCGAAAAACTCCTCACGGTCGCGGCCGGCGACAATGTCGTGCGCCTTCTGCCACCGCTGATCATCGGCGACGACGAGATATCAACCGCGATCGGCATGCTCGATCGGGCTTGCGCGCGTCTTGCGAGCGCGCACGGCCGCCCGCGCAAGCAGGAAACCGTCGGATGAATGTGAACGGCGTCCGGCATTTCGTCGATCTCATCGAGATTCCCAAGGCGGAGCTGCGCGCGATCCTCGCGGCGTCGCTGGCGATGAAGGCGCGCCGCAAGCGTGGCGAGAAGTCCGTGGGCGGTCCGCTCGCGGGCTATACACTCGCCATGATCTTCGACAAGCCGTCGACGCGCACGCGCATTTCCTTCGACGTGGCGATGCGGCAGCTTGGCGGCGACGCCATCGCGCTGACCGGCCAGGAAATGCAGCTCGGCCGCGGCGAAACCATCGCCGACACCGCGCGTGTCATGTCGCGATATGTCGACGCCATCATGATCCGCACGCTCAGTCACGAGACGGTGACCGAGCTTGCACGCTACGCCAGCATCCCGGTTATCAACGGGCTGACCAAACGCTCGCATCCCTGTCAGGTGCTCGCCGACATCCTGACCTTCGAGGAGCATCGCGGGCCGATCACCGGACGCACCGTTGCGTGGTCGGGCGATGCCAACAACGTGCTGGTGTCGTGGATGGAAGCTGCCGAACGCTTCGGCTTTCGTCTGCGCGTGGCCAATCCTCCTGAACTGAAGCCGAAAAAGACCGTTCTCGACTGGGCTGCGGCATCGGGCGCGCAGATCGAATTCTGCAAGGACCCGGAACAGGCCGTGGCGGGCGCCGATTGCGTCGTCACCGACACTTGGGTGTCCATGGGCGACGAACAGACCAAGGCCAACCGGCACAATCTGCTGAAGCCCTACCAGGTGAATGCCGAATTGATGGGGCGGGCGAAGCCCGATGCGCTGTTCATGCACTGCCTCCCGGCACATCGGGGCGAGGAAGTGACCGACGAGGTCATGGACGGCCCGCAATCGGTCGTGTTCGACGAGGCCGAGAACCGCTTGCATGCGCAGAAGGGCATTCTTACGTGGTGCCTTAACGCGGCTCTATGATGACTGACATCCCGACACGTTCCCCCGCGGCTCATTCCGCGGATGACACCGTTTTGCCTTTTGAGATCGCCGCGCTCGACCTGCGCGGGCGCGTGGCGCGGCTTGGCCCCGTGGCCGACGATATTCTTTCGCGCCACGACTATCCCGCGCCGGTCGCCAAATTGCTGGGCGAAGCCATTGTGCTCGCGACGCTGTTCGGCTCGTCGCTGAAATTCAGCGGCCGTTTCATCCTGCAGACCCAGACTGACGGACCCGTGCGCATGCTGGTGGTCGATTACTCGACCGAGGGCCGCATCCGTGCCTGCGCGCGCTTTGACAAGACACGCGTCAACGCCGCCGCTTCGGCGCAGAGCGTGTCTGCCGGCGAATTACTCGGGCGCGGCCATCTCGCCATGACGATCGATCAGGGCGCAGAGATGAGCCGCTATCAAGGCGTCGTCGCGCTCGAGGGCGGCGGGCTCGAAGAGGCCGCGCACGAATATTTCCGCCGCTCAGAGCAGATTCCGACGCGCGTGCGTCTGGCGGTAGCAGAGGAATTCAGCGACGGCCCGAAGGGCGCACAGCGGCGCTGGCGCGCCGGCGGCATGCTGCTGCAGTT
>CAZSAW010000280.1:0-6783 GCA_964604745.1 uncultured Hyphomicrobiales bacterium | reverse complement strand
GGAGCAGCCGCTCACGATCGAAGATCAGGAATTGAAGGTTACCGTCAGTATCGGCATTGCCGGCGCGCGCATGGCGATGTCGAGCTTCGACCGGATGCTCAAGCGTGCGGACGAGGCGCTATACGAGGCCAAGCACGGCGGACGCAATCGCGTTGTGTGCGCGAAGCAGGAAGCGCTCGCGCTCGCCGCCGCGGCCGAATGAAGCGCGCGCATCAGGCGCGGAAATGTTTCGACAGCTTGAGGCCCTGCGCCTGATAATTCGAACCGATACCCTGTCCGTAGAGCGTCTGCGGCCGCGCCAGCATCTTCTCGTAAACGAGGCGACCAACAATCTGTCCGTGTTCGAGGATGAACGGCACCTCGCGCGAACGCACCTCGAGAACCGCGCGCGATCCGCGCCCGCCTGCGCCGGCATAGCCGAAACCGGGATCGAAAAAGCCGGCATAATGCACGCGAAATTCTCCGACCAGCGGATCGAACGGCACCATCTCGGCGGCGAAGTCCGGCGGCACCTGCACCGCCTCTTTCGAGGCGAGAATGTAGAATTCATTCGGATCGAGAATAAGGCTCTTGTCGCGGCGCGCCGCCATCGGCTCCCAGAAATCGGCGACGTCGTATCCGTCGCGCCGATCGACGTCGATCACGCCGGTATGGCGCTTGGCGCGATAGCCGATCGGCTTGTCCGCACCCTCACCCGCGAGATCGACACCGACTGCGATGCCGTTGGTCACGTCGGCATCGGGAGCGTCAACCAGCCGCTCGCGCTCATGCAACTCGCGTAGGGCCGCGGCATCGAGTTCCGCGTGGCCGCGGCGGAAACGGATCTGCGACAGACGCGAGCCTTCGCGCACCAGCGCCGGAAATGTGCGTGGACTGATCTCCGCATAGAGCGGCCCGCGATAGCCGCGTTCGATCTGATCGAACGCGCGCGCCCTGTCGGCAATAACACGGGTGAAGATATCGAGACGTCCGGTCGAGCTTTTCGGGTTGGCCGACGCGGAAATCTCGGCTGGCAGCGCGAGGCTTTCCATCAAGGGCACGATGTAAACGCATCCGGTTTCCAGCACGGCGCCCACGCTGAGATCGACCTGATGCAACGTCAGTGCGGCGATGCGCTCGGCAACTGTCGCCCGCGGCCCCGGCAGGAAACTCGCGCGCACGCGAAACGCCGTGTTGCCGAGGCGAAGATCGAGACTCGCCGGCTGGATCTGGTCGGTGGCGAAGGCACGGTTCGGCGCGATTGCCCCCGCATCGCGCAACCCGGCAATCATCCGGTCGGGCAGGATGCCTGCGTCTTGAGAACTGGAAGCGAGCGGCAATGTCGTCAATCCCGATTGCCTTCGACGCTCTAACGCACCCTCATCTTGACGGGAAGGGAGCGAGGGCGTATCAGCCCAATTATCCCGTGGTCATTTGAGCCGGCCGGCTTGCAGCCACGTAAAACAAGTCGCTAAAAGGCCGGGGACGCGTGGGCCCGGCTTTTGGGATTTTTCCCCGGCCGGGTTTTTTGTTGGCTTAAGGAGCCGATCCATGTCCGCGTCCGCCAAACCCCAATACCGCCCCGAAACGCGCCTCGTTCATGCCGGCGCGCTGCGATCCGCCTACGGCGAAACCTCCGAAGCGCTCTTCCTGACGCAGGGCTTCGTCTACGACAGCGCGCTCGCCGCCGAGCGGCGCTTCAAGAACGAAGATCCCGGTTATCAATATTCGCGCTTCGGCAACCCGACGGTCGAGATGTTCGAACGTCGCATGGCGGCATTCGAGGGCGCGGAAGCCGCGCGCGCGACGGCAACGGGAATGGCCGCAGTGACGCTCGCCTTGCTCGGCCAGGTCCGTGCCGGCGATCATGTCGTCGCGGCGAAGGCGATGTTCGGATCGTGCCGCTACATCGTCGAGGATTTTCTGCCGCGCTACGGCGTCGCTTCCACCCTCGTTGACGGTACCGATCTCGACCAGTGGCGCAAGGCGGTGCGGCCCAACACCCGCACGCTCTTTTTTGAATCGCCGACCAATCCGACACTCGAGGTAATCGACATCGAAGCCGTTGCGAAGATCGCGCACGATGCCGGCGCGACACTCGTCGTCGACAATGTCTTTTCGACGCCACTCTGGCAGAAGCCGCTCGACCTCGGCGCCGATTGCGTCGTCTATTCCGCCACCAAGCATATCGACGGCCAGGGGCGCTGCCTCGGCGGCGTCGTGCTCGGATCCGAAGAGTTCATTCAAAAGCACATTCACATTCTCGTACGGCAGACCGGCCCCTCGATGTCGCCGTTCAACGCGTGGGTGCTGCTGAAAGGACTGGAAACGCTCGCCGTGCGCGTCGAGCGGCAGACCGATACGGCGGCGATCGTCGCCACGGCGCTTGCCGGCCATCCCAAAATCTCGCGGCTGATCTATCCGGGCCGCCCGGATCATCCGCAGGCGGCGCTCATCCGCAAGCAGATGCGGCGCGGCTCGACGCTCGTGTCCTTCGAACTGAAGGGCGGCAAGGAGGCGGCGTTCCGCTTTCAGGATGCGCTCAACCTCGTGCTGATCTCCAACAATCTCGGCGATGCCAAGAGTCTCATCACGCATCCGGCGACCACCACGCATTCGCGGCTGACGCCGGCGCAGCGCGCCGAACTCGGCATCAGCGATGGTCTGGTGCGTCTCTCGGTTGGGCTCGAGCATCCCGACGACGTGGTCGAGGATCTCCTCGCGGCGCTCGACCGAGCCTAAGGTCAGGGCCGCGTGCCGCCCGTCGCAGTCGCCGTCAGCGTCGCGCGACTGGCCGCTTCAGCGATCGACTGCGCGAGGAGCTTGGCGATGCAGGCATAGCTCCAGTCATTCATGTGGAGCTCGTCCTCGGAGAGAAATGCCTTGTAGGGAATGCCGGCCGTCTGGCGCCAGTGACGCATTACGGCAAAGCGGCGGAAGAGATCGACGTGTTCGAACTTCGCGGTCGTTTCGAGCAGCTCGACCATGTCGTCGACTTCGATCTTGGCGAGAACTTTCGGCGCGAATTGCGGATCGATCAGAACAACGTCCGCGCCGGTTGATTTCAGCCGCTTCAGGCCGTCGCGCAGAAGCGTGCCCGCTGGTGCCAGCGGCTGGTCGCGCAGGACGGCGTTGGTGCCCACCTGCCAGATGACAAGATCAGGACGTTCCGCGATGACGCCGGAGTCAAAGCGCGCCAGCATTTCGCGCGCCTCTTCACCGTTCACGCCACGATTGAGAACCGAGATGTCGGCGGACGGAAACAATTGCCGCAACTCGACGCCGAGCCGGCTCGGATACGACGCAGCCGGCGAACTCGCGCCCGCACCCGCCGTCGATGACGAGCCGATGGCAACGATGCGGACAGGCTTGCCGGCCTGCAGATGGCGCGCGACGCGGGGCAGCGGATAGGACAGCCGCGTGAGATCGGTCGGCGCAGCGCACGTCAACGCCGCCGGTTTCGTCTCGGCCGGGGGCGCGATCAGGTTGGCGGATTCGGCTGAGGCAGGGCTATGCGCCAAGGCCGCCACGAGTGCGGCGCAGGCCAGCACGGCCGACACAGGAAAAGGGCGGGATATTCCGCGAAAGGAAGGCACGTTCGTCACCGGCATAGCTATTGTGAGGGTTTGACGTCCACCGCGCTGAGATGAGCCGCACCAATAACAAGCGACGCCAGCGCGCGTCCCAAGCAGTCGTGAACCTGCTGCGCCATCCCCGCGTCCCTCCCGGCCGCATTGAGATCGAAGGCGCCTGCGTCATTCCAATACCGCATGATCGAGAGCCGATCAAATAGCAGAACGTCGCGTTCGCGCGCCACGAGGCGCATATTGTCGGCGTAAGGCCCCACCGCAATGATGGATTCGGTGCGTGGACTGTATTGCATATTCATCAGGATGACGTCCGTGCCGGACGCCTTCAGCGTGTCCACGCCGCGGTCAAGCGCGGCACGAAACTCGTCTGGGTCGATGCCGTGCATGGCATCGAAGGTGCCGGTCTGCCAGACCACGAGCGCAGGTTTGTGATCCTGAATGAGCTTCTCGAGACTTTGCGCCATCCCGGCCGCGCTCTGACGCGACTTGATTTCGGTTGCGACATTGATCGTCAGTTTTGGCAGCCGCCGCCGCAACGCGGCTTCGAGGCGGGCCGGATAGGCGCCGGTCGCGGCATTGTTGCCGCCATTCGCCGCCGGCAAGGCCGAGGAGCCCGTGCCAACGACAAGAACGTCAATCCGGCCCGCATCCTTCGCCACTTTCGCGACATGGCCGAGTTCGTTGTCATCGATCACGAGATAGCTTGGGATGTCGCACGCTTCGGGCTCCTGCGCGCGGGCCGGCTCCTGCGATAGCACAGCCATAAAAAGAAGAGCGAAAGCGTAGCGTGACGTGATCATGCTTCGCCCCCAGCGAGATCGGCCTCGGCCGTCTTGGGCCGGGCCGACTTGCGCCCTTCGGCGGACTTGTACCACGAGATCAGCCAGGCGACGGCGATCATGATCAGGATGCCGAGGATACTGACCGCGATCTGCATCGGAATGCCGCCCGAAATCTCGACACGGGCGAAGTGCGCGGCGAATGCCAGAAACACGCCGAGGCAGAAAATTTCCAGCGAATGCTGTCCGCAGATGATCGCAGGACGCAACAAGCGCGATTTGAGCACGGGCCAGTCACGCGGAATGAAATGCACGATCAAAGCCGCCAATGCGAGGAAGTGCGCAAATCTCAGGACGTCCAAATTCGTCTTGTCGATCGGATAGATAATCTCTTCGAACCACTTCGGCACCATGTGCCCAAGGCGGGGAAAATACCACGTCATCGTAATGGAAAACGCGAAAACAAGGTAAATGATGGCAATGGCGACGGTTATTCGCGATCGCAGCAATCCGGCCAGGCGCTCCGCTCCGCCGAGCGCGCACCAGGCGCCGAACACGAACAGCAATTGCCAGGCGAAAGGATTGAAATACCAGACGCCGTTTGGATAGGCAGGGATATTCCAGCCGAACTCCCACGTCATGGCATAGAGGGCGGTCGACGCCGCCAATGCCACCGTCGCGCTGCGCTGCAACAACCACAGGATCGGCGGAAACAGCAGCAGCAGGACAATATAAAGCGGCAGCACATCCATGTTCACCGGCTTGAATTTCAGCAGCAGGGCCTGAACGATCGTTTCGTCCGGCCGCTGGATGAAATCGAGCACGCCCATTTCTTCGGCATAGAGCGGATTGCGGAAGCCGCGCGCCACGTAAGCGATCTCGGCAAGATAGATCGCGAACAGGAATACGTGCGCGACATAAATTTGCCAGGCCCGGCGCAGAATGCGTGCGCTCGCGATGATGAAGCCGCGCTCTTGCATCGCGCGCCCATAAACGAAGGCGGCGGTGTAGCCCGATATGAAGATGAAGATTTCGGTTGCGTCGCTGAAGCCATAATTGCGGATCGTCACCCAGGCGACGATGTTCGACGGAATGTGGTCGAGATAGATCAGCCAGAGCGCGATGCCGCGAAAGAGATCGAGACGCAGATCGCGCTCGGCCGGCGGCGTGGCCTGCCGCGCCGGCGCCGCATCCGAACTGCCCGCTTGCGTCTGCTGATCCAGCACTCTCGGTCGCCCGCTTGTAATGTTCGCGTCGCGGCCAAAGCGCCGCGTCGCGCAGGGGTCAGAACGGATTGCACGCTACTCAATCACACGATATCTCGTTGCTTTCATGATGCCCAGCATCGGCCGGAAGCGCAGCTCATGTACCGCGCGGTTACCCGCAATCTGGAAGTGACGGTCACGCCACACTTCCTCGCCGAACGCTCGTCACCCGAGAGCGGGCATTATTTCTGGGCCTATACCATTGAGATTTCCAACCTCGGAACCGAGACCGTCCAGTTGAAGACGCGCTACTGGCAGATCACCGACGCGTCGGGCCGCGTTCAGGAAGTGCGCGGCGCCGGTGTGATCGGCGAGGAGCCGGTGCTCGAGCCGGGACAGTCGTTCGAATACACGAGCGGCGTGCCCCTCCCCACGGCGTCAGGCTTCATGACCGGCAGCTACGGCATGGTGACGGCGGACGGCGAGCAGTTCGACATCGACATTCCGACCTTCTCGCTCGACTGCGCGCATGGCGGGCGCACGATCAATTGACCGGATCGTCCTGGATCTCGTCGGGATCGAAAATATAGGTTTCATTGCAGAACTCGCAGGTGACCGAGATGGTCCCGTTCTCGACCATGTCGACGCGATCTTCCTGCGGAAAGCTGCGCAGCATCGCTGAAACGCCTTCGCGCGAGCACGAGCATTTCGCCACGATATTCGCGTTGCGGAACACCCGCACGCCGCGTTCGTGAAACAGACGATAGACCAGCCGCTCCGCCGATACCGACGGGTCGATCAGTTCGACATCCTCCAAGGTTGCCATCAGCGACCGGCCTTCGACCCAGGCATCGTCCTCGGGAACCGTCTGCGATGTCATGCCCTCGGGCGCGTCGCCCGGATCGAAGTCCGGCGAGCGCATCCGCTCGGGTGACTTGGGAAGAAACTGCAGCAGCATGCCGCCGGCGCGCCAGCGCCGCTGTGCGCCCTTCGGGCCGGCGCTGAATTCCTCGGCTACCGCCAGACGCACGCGCGTCGGAATCTGCTCCGAGCGCCGGAAATATTCGTGCGCGGCCTCTTCGAGCCCGCCGCCCTCGAGCGCAACGACGCCTTGATAGCGGCTCATCTCTGCGCCCTGATCGATCGTCATCGCGAGATGGCCGCGCCCGAGTAATTCGCCGGCAGACACGCTCTGCGCCGAAGCGGCGGCGTTGACGCGTGTCTTGTCAA
>CAZSAW010000279.1:0-2835 GCA_964604745.1 uncultured Hyphomicrobiales bacterium | reverse complement strand
AATTGCAGCGGCGGCTGGGACTGACATTCGTCATCGTCACGCACGATCAGGAAGAGGCGATGACAATGGCCGATCGCATCGGGGTGATGAATCGCGGGCGCCTGGTCCAGGTCGGAACGCCCGCGGAAATCTACGAACATCCCAATTCGCGCTGGGTGGCGGAATTCATCGGCGAGGTGAATCTGTTCGACGGACGTCTGGCCGAGAAAGACGGCGCCGCGTTTCTCGTCATCGGCAATGGCGCGCGGCTGCGGATTGCCGAAACCGGCGGTGCGGCAAACGGGCAGGCTGTCGCCGTCGCCATCAGGCCCGAGCGCATTGCCATCGCGCGGGGCCAGCCGCCTTCGGCCGGCAACTGCCTCGAAGGGACGATCGCCGAGATCGCCTATCGCGGCGACATGTCGGCCTACGACGTCCGTCTGGATGACGGCACGCCCTTGCGCGTCGCGCGCCCCAATCTCAGGCAGGGCGCTGCCGGCGAACTCGCCGTCGGCGAGCGCGTGTTCCTGAGCTTCGATGCCGATGCCTGCATCACGCTGACGCAATGAACGCACCGCGCAAAATCGCATCGCGCCGATCGTGGACGAGACTTCTCGTCGTCGGAGTGCCTTATCTCTGGCTCGCACTATTGTTCTTTGCGCCGTGTCTTCTGGTCTTTCGCATTTCGCTGTCGCAGACGGCGGTGGCACAGCCGCCCTATGTTCCGGTCCTCGATCTTGCCGCCGGCTGGGAGGGGCTGAAAGCGTTTTTCGGCGCCCTGTCCTTCGACAATTACGGCATCATCTTTTCCGACACGCTTTACGTCTCGTCTTATCTGCGAAGCGTGGAGATCGCCGCTGTCTCGACGGCGCTCCTGCTGTTGCTCGGCTTTCCTATCGCCTATGGGATGGCGCGCGCGCCGCGCAGGCTCCAGCCGCTTCTGGTGACGGCGGTAATACTGCCGTTCTGGACGGCCTTTCTCATCCGCATCTATGCTTGGATCAATATCCTGCAGCGCGACGGTCTGCTGAACGACGCGCTGATCGCGCTGCGCATCATCGATCAGCCCGTCGCCTGGCTCGCGAGCGACACCGCGATCTACATCGGCATCGTCTATTCCTATCTGCCGTTCATGGTGCTGCCGATCTACGCGACGCTGGAGAAGATGGATGTAAGCCTCCTCGAGGCCGCGGCCGATCTCGGCTGCCCGCGCTGGAAAGCGTTCTGGGTTGTGACGGTGCCTCTCTCGCTGCCGGGGATATTCGCCGGCGCGCTTCTGTCTTTCATTCCCGTCATCGGCGAGTTCGTCATTCCCGATCTTCTCGGCGGATCGGACACGATGATGATCGGTCAGACGCTATGGACCGAATTCTTCGCCAACCGTGACTGGCCGGTCGCCTCGGCCATTGCCATGGTGCTTCTCTGCCTCCTGCTGGCGCCGATCCTGATCTATCAGCATCTGCAGACGCGCGCGCTCGAAGGGGGGAGATAGCGGATGGTACGCGGCGCTTCCTGGTTCAACATCGTCTGCGTCGCGCTTGGCCTTGTGCTGCTGTATTGCCCGATCGCCATCCTCGTCATCTATTCGTTCAACGACTCGCGGCTGGTGACCATCTGGGCCGGATGGTCGACGCGTTGGTACCGCGAGTTGCTGAGCGACGAGGCGATGCTGGATTCCGCCTGGATCAGCCTGCGGCTCGCCTTCTTCTCTGCGACCTGCGCCAGCATTCTCGGCACGCTTGCGGCTCTGGCGCTGGTACGCATTCGCCGCTTTCCCGGCCGGCTCGCCTTTTCGGCCATGGTCTACGCGCCGCTGGTGATGCCGGAAGTCATCATCGGCCTCTCGCTCCTGCTCCTCTTCGTCGCCGTCGATTTCGATCGCGGATTCTGGACGACGCTGCTCGCGCATACGACGCTGACCATGTGTTTTGTCACGGTCATCGTGCAGTCGCGGCTGCTCGATTTCGATTGGAGTCTGGAAGAGGCGGCGATGGATCTCGGCTGTCCGCCGCTGCGCACTTTTTTCGAGATTACCTTGCCGCTGATCCTGCCGGCGATCGCGTCGGGCTGGATGCTCGCCTTCGCGCTGTCGCTCGACGATCTCGTAATCGCGAGCTTCACCACCGGGCCGGGCGCGACAACGTTGCCGATCCGCATCTATTCCGAGGTGCGGCTCGGCGTGAAACCCGAGATCAATGCGATCTGCACCATCATGATTGCGACTGTCGCAACGATCGTCCTCATCGCGTCCTTTTTGACACGGCGCTACGGCGAGACGAGCGAGCACAAAGGCGCGTTCGGCGCACCGATGTAACGCAATCTTTCTGCAAACCGGTTTTGGCGGGTTGGGATCGCGCGCTAGTCGCTGCGCGCACTTGGCGGCCGGAAGAGAAACACCACGAACCAGACCGGCACGATGATGAGCGCACCGAGCAGCACGTTCGGCAAGGCCCAGGCGAGGGCATGGCGGCCAAGCTCGGCGATGCGGTCAGGCGTGAAACCGAGTTCGCCGATCACCCGGTCCGTGGTGATGCCGAAATGGGAGAGGATCGTACCGACGATCAGCGACGCGACTGCGATCTTGACCAAGGTCCGAAGGAGGAACATCGCCACCCCGTCGCGGACGGCCGCAAGCCTTCTGATTCGCTTAGCTGCGATGATAGTCGATTGGCCGCTTTCAGGCGTGGCTATTGCCGGGTCGGGGCGGCCGGTTCAGTGGCCTTGCCCGTTTCGGCGGCGGCCGCCGGCTCCGCGGCAGGCTTCGGTTTCGTACCGGTCAGCTTCTCGATGGCCGAGCGCACGGCGTCGCGGGTGCGGCGATCGCGCACAGCGTCGAGGAGCGGCGCCGCCGCGCCC
>CAZSAW010000278.1:0-22891 GCA_964604745.1 uncultured Hyphomicrobiales bacterium | reverse complement strand
GAGAAGCTCGCCGCCTCGCGCGGCACCAGGAAGCTCATTGTCGATGCGAGCGACACGGCGCGGCCGCTGTTCGAGAAGCGCGGCTATGTCGGCCAGCGCCGCAACACCGTGATCCGCGGCGACGAGTGGCTCGCGAACACCACGATGGAGAAGCCGCTCCCCGGGAAAGGAGGCGCGTGATGGACCAGCCCGAGACTCCGTTCCCGCGTCATTGGCTCTACTACATCATCCTCAAGGTCGTGCTGATCGTCGCGGCGATCGCGCTTGCGGTCGGCCTGTTCGAGTTTCTGAGGGCTGCGTGATGGCCAAGGAGCGCCTCTACCTGTTCGACACGACGCTGCGCGACGGCGCGCAGACGAACGGCGTCGACTTCACGCTGCACGACAAGCTCGCGATCGCGGGCCTGCTCGACGATCTCGGCATCGACTATGTCGAGGGCGGCTATCCGGGCGCGAACCCGACCGATACCGAGCTCTTCGCGCAGGACCGCAAGCTCGCCACCACGTTCACGGCGTTCGGCATGACGCGGCGGCCGGGACGTTCGGCCTCGAACGATCCGGGCCTGGCGACGCTGCTGGAGGCGGAGGCGGACGCGATCTGCTTCGTCGCGAAATCGTGGGACTATCACGTGCGCGTCGCGCTTGAGGCGACGCTGGATGAAAATCTCGCCTCTATCCGCGAGAGTGTGCGCGCCGCGAAAGCGAAGGGGCGGGAAGTTCTGCTCGATTGCGAGCATTTTTTCGACGGCTACAAGGCCAATCCGCAATATGCACTGGCCTGCGCCAAGGCGGCCTACGACGAGGGCGCGCGCTGGATCGTGCTCTGCGACACCAATGGTGGCACGCTGCCGCATGAGGTTGAGGCCATCGTGGCCGACGTTGTGAAGCAGATTCCCGGCGATCATGTGGGCATCCATGCACACAACGATACCGAACAGGCGGTAGCCAATTCGCTCGCAGCCGTCCGGGCGGGCGCTCGACAGATCCAGGGGACGCTCAACGGTCTGGGCGAACGGTGCGGAAACGCCAATCTTGCGTCCATCATCCCGACGTTGAAGCTGAAATCGGGATTTGCCGAGCGTTTCGAGATCGGCGTTTCAGACGATAAACTCGCGAGCTTGCGCGCAATGTCCCTGAAGCTCGACGAAATGCTCAACCGTGCGCCGAACCGGCATGCGCCCTATGTCGGGGACAGCGCGTTCACGACCAAGGCCGGCATTCACGCGTCCGCAATTCTGAAGGAGCCGGCAACGTACGAGCACGTCGCGCCGGAAGCAGTCGGCAACCGGCGCCACCTTCTGGTGTCGGATCAAGGCGGAAAATCCAATCTGCTCGCCGAACTTGGCCGGATCGGCATCAATATCGACAAGGACGATCCGCGTCTGACGCGTCTTCTTGAAGAGGTCAAGGAACGCGAATCGATCGGCTATGCCTACGAAGCAGCCGATGCGTCATTCGAATTGCTGGCGCGACGCATGCTCGGGAAGGTTCCGAACTATTTCGATGTCACGCAGTTCGACGTCAATGTGGAGCAGCGCTACAACGCGCTTGGCAAGCGAGTGACCGTTTCGATGGCGGTAGTGAAAGTCAATGTCGAAGGCAAGGAGCTGATCTCGGCCGGCGAAGGAAACGGCCCCGTCAATGCACTCGACGTGGCGTTGCGCAAGGACCTCGGCAAGTATCAGGGCTTCATCGACGGTCTTGAGCTGATCGACTATCGCGTGCGCATTCTGAACGGCGGCACGGAAGCCGTCACACGCGTGCTGATCGAGAGCGAAGACGAGAAAGGTGAGCGCTGGACCACGGTTGGGGTTTCCCCGAACATTATCGATGCGTCCTTCCAGGCGTTGATGGATTCCATCGTCTACAAATTGCTGAAAGCCGGCGCGCCCGCCTGACATGATCGACCACGTCTCTATCGCGGTCCGTGACCTTAGCGCGAGCGCTCGCTTCTATGAGGATGTGCTGGCTCCGCTCGGCTATAGGAGAACGGAGGAGCGCCCAAACACCGTCGCGTTCGGCAAATCCTATTCCGAATTCTGGCTCAATCGTCGCGCGGATATTCCTGAAAAGGAAGATACCGGCGCGCATGTCGCATTACGTGCGAAAAGCCGCGAAGTGGTGGACGCATTCCACGCAGCGGCACTCGCAGGCGGAGGATCGTCGGATGGCGCGCCGGGATTGCGGCCGCTGCACGGCGACGGCTATTACGCGGCGTTTATCCGCGATCTCGACGGCAACAAGATCGAAGCGGTGACGTTCCTGAAGTGAGCGTCGTCAGAGGCGCTCGGCGGCGCCGGCTTTCATCAGCTTCTCGACTTCCGGCACGGGCTGAGCCGCCTCGCGCAAAACTGAAAGAATATCGGCCACCCGGTCGGCGACCAGAAGATTCACGTCGAGATTGGCGCGAATGAACGCAAGTTCCTTCATATGGTCGAGGAGCTTGCACAGCGGCTCCCAGAACCCGGCGATATTGGCAATCAAGATTGGTTTCTTGTGACGGCCGAGTTGAGCCCACGTCAATTGCTCGATCAGCTCTTCCAAGGTGCCGATGCCGCCCGGCAGCGCCACGAACGCATCTGAGCGCTCGAACATGATGCGCTTTCGCTCGTGCATGTCGCGGGTAACGATCAATTCCTGGATTTCGCTCGAGGGCTTTTCACGCCCCTTCAGAAATTCCGGAATCACTCCGGTCACCGCGCCGCCGTGATTGATGACGGCCTTCGCAATGGTCCCCATCAGCCCGACCGAGCCGCCCCCGTAAACGAGCCGAATCTTGTTCTGGGCGAGGATACGGCCAAATTCCTCGGCGGCGGCACTGAAGGCCGGGTCTTCTCCCGGCCCGGAGCCGCAGTAAACGCAGATTGTCCTGATATTGCTCATTCGTGGTGATGGATCCGGGAAAAAAGACTCGTTGGGAAAGGGTGTCGGCGTTGATGTATGGCCTCTTTATGCCTATTCCAAGGACGAAGAAAACGCGCGTGCGGACTTATGGTTCACGCATTGCCGGGAAACGCCATTGCGCATGAAAGTCCAATCGATCCGTGCCTGCTCCAGCGATGAGTGATGCCGTCCGTCACAAGACGGCAGGCCGGCCGCGGCAGGCGACCGCGGATGGGGGCACTTTGTTCGCCACCATTGTGCATCTGTGGCCCTACATCTGGCCGAGCGACCGGACCGATCTGAAGCGGCGCGTGGTTTTTGCCATGTTTCTGCTGCTGGCGGCGAAGCTTGCCACGATCGCCGTGCCGTTCACGTTCAAATGGGCGACCGATGCTTTGGCCGGGCAGGGCGAAGGGGCCGGCGCATCATGGATCGCCTGGGTGATGGCGGCGCCCGTTGCGCTGACACTTGCCTATGGCGGCACGCGCATCCTGATGGCCGGCCTGACGCAATTGCGGGATGGCCTTTTCGCCAAGGTCGCCATGCATGCGGTGCGCCGCCTGGCGATCATCACATTCGAACACATGCATGCGCTGTCGCTGCGTTTTCATCTGGAGCGCAAGACTGGCGGCCTGACCCGCGTGCTCGAGCGCGGACGCAACGGCATCGAAGTGATCGTGCGTATGGTGATCCTGCAGCTCGCGCCGACCATCGTCGAGCTCGCCCTGATTGTCGGCGTGCTGCTCTGGCAATTCGACTGGCGCTATGTCGCGGTGATCCTCGCCACCGTCGCGCTCTACATGTGGTACACGTATCTTGCGACCGAGTGGCGCATCGGAATCCGCCGCAAGATGAACGACAGCGACACCGAGGCCAACGTCAAGGCGATCGACTCGCTGCTCAACTATGAGACCGTGAAATACTTCGTCGCCGAAGAACGCGAAGCGCGCCGTTACGACCGCTCCATGGCGCGGTACGAAGAGACCAGCGTCAAGGCCTACACCTCGCTCGCGGTTCTCAATGCCGGGCAGGCCGTCATCTTCACCGCGGGTTTAAGCGCTGCGATGGTCATGTGCGCCTATGGCATTCGCGGCGGCACCAATACGGTCGGCGATTTCGTCATGATCAACGCCATGATGATCCAGCTCTATCAGCCGCTGAATTTCATGGGCATGGTCTATCGCGAGATCAAGCAGGCGATCATCGACATCGAGACGATGTTTTCGATCATCGGGCGCGAACCGGAAATCAAGGATGCACCGGGCGCGAAGCCGCTCGTCGTGCAGGCTGGCGACATCAGGTTCGAGAATGTCGTCTTTTCGTACGAGCCGGATCGGCCCATTCTCAAGGGCATCAGTTTTCAGGTGCCGGCGGGCAGGACGGTGGCGATTGTCGGGCCGTCGGGCGCGGGCAAATCCACCATCTCGCGTCTCTTGTTCCGCTTCTATGAAGTCACCGGCGGCCGCATTCTGATCGACGGGCAGGATATCAGCCAGGTCACGCAATTGTCCTTGCGGACTGCGATCGGGATGGTGCCGCAGGACACCGTGCTCTTCAACGACACCATTCGCTACAATATCCGTTACGGCCGCTGGGAGGCCTCCGACGCGGAGGTTGAGGAAGCGGCGCGCCTTGCACAGATCGACGGCTTTATTCGGATGTCTCCGCAGGGTTACGAGACGGAAGTTGGCGAACGCGGGCTCAAGCTTTCGGGTGGCGAAAAGCAGCGCGTCGCCATCGCGCGGACAATTCTGAAGGCGCCGCCCATTCTTCTGCTCGACGAGGCGACGTCGGCGCTCGACAGCCATACGGAGAAGGAAATTCAGGACGCGCTCGAGCGAGTCTCGCGCGGGCGGACGACTCTCGTCATCGCCCATCGACTCTCGACCATCGTCGGGGCGGACGAGATCATCGTGCTCGACCAGGGCATGATTTCCGAGCGCGGCACGCATCAGCAGCTTTTGGCAGCGGACGGTCTCTATGCGAGCATGTGGAATCGGCAGCGCGAAGCCGAAGCGGCACGCGAAAAACTTGCGCTCGTCGCCGACGAGGCCGGCGCCCCGAACCGTAATCCTCCGGCCGTAGAGGATGAGGTGAGAGAGCCCGAAATCGGCGCCGACGAACCTGCCGCCCCAGCCACCGCCGCGGAATAGAAATGTCCATCGTCAATTCCATTCGCTCGCAGCTCGTGCCGATCCATCCGGAAGGCTATCCCTTCATCGGCGCGTTTGCGCTCGCAAGTCTTGTTCTTTTCTGGATCTGGACGCCCCTTGGCTGGATCGGCACGGTGCTGACGATCTGGTGCGCGCTGTTTTTTCGCGATCCGCCGCGCGTCGCCCCGGTGCGCGATGGTCTCGTCGTCGCGCCGGCTGACGGTCGCGTCAGCCGTATCGTGAGCGTCGTGCCGCCGAAGGAACTGGAACTGGGCGAACGGCCATTGCCGCGCGTCTCCATTTTCATGAGCGTGTTCAATTGCCACGTGAACCGCAGCCCCGTCACGGGACGTATCGAGCGGATCGTTTATCGTGCCGGCAAATTCATCAACGCCGATCTGGACAAGGCGAGCGAAGATAACGAACGAAATTCGCTGGTGATCGCGACGGCGGGCGCGCGCATCGGCGTTGTGCAGATCGCCGGCCTCGTGGCGCGGCGGATTGTCTCATTCGTCACGGAGGGTCAGGGGATCGCTGCCGGGCAGCGGTTCGGCCTGATCCGTTTCGGATCGCGGCTCGACGTATATTTGCCTGAGGGTACGCGGCCGCTGGTCGCCGAGGGGCAGACGGCCGTGGGGGGTGAAACCGTCCTTGCCGACCTGCGAGCGGCGGACAGCGCCCGCACCTTTCGGCTCGACTGACGTTAACGGCTTGCCGCGTCCGCCATGGCGGGACCGGTGAGAGATTGATATATGGGTTTCATGTTCGAGCCGTTTGACCGGGACGTCCCCGAACCCAAGCGTCGGCGCTTTCGTGCCGTGCCGCTTCGTATTCTTGTGCCGAATGTGATCACGCTGCTGGCGCTCTGCGCCGGACTGACGGCGATCCGGCTTGCCATCGAAGGCAAACTGGAATGGGCACTTGGCGCGATCGTGTTCGCCGCGGTCCTTGATGGCATCGATGGCCGTGTCGCCCGCATGATCAAGGGCCAGTCGCGGTTCGGTGCCGAGCTCGACAGCCTCGCAGACTTTGTCAATTTCGGCGTCGCTCCCGGTCTGATCCTCTATTTCTGGGGGCTGAGCGAGCTCGGATCGGTCGGCTGGATTGCGGCACTCGTCTTTGCAATCTGTGCAGGCCTGCGGCTGGCACGCTTCAATGTTATGGCCGAGGACCCGAACCGGCCGGCATGGGCCGGAAATTTCTTCGTCGGGGTTCCTGCTCCGGCTGGAGCCATCACGGTGCTGCTGCCGGTCTATGCCAGTCTGCTGGGTGCACCGAAATTCGCCATCGCGACCTTCGTGTACACGTTGGCGATCGCGTTCCTGATGGTGTCGCGCCTGCCAGTCTTCTCCGGAAAGAAACTCGGCACGCGCGTTCCGCCGGAAATGGTTCTCCCGGTTTTTGTCGTGGTCGTGCTCTTTGTTGCGTTGCTTGTCAGCTATCCCTGGCCGGTGCTGACGATCGGCACGCTTATCTACCTGGCTGTGCTGCCGCTGGGCTGGGCCTCGCACCGAAAATATCAACGCGACGAGGCGAAGGATCTTGCAGCGGCTGATCGATCGCGCCCCTCGGCTGACGTCGCGGCGACTGCGCCGGTATCTTCCGTAGGCCACGACGACGAACGACCACATCGCCTGAATTGACGGCGATTGCCGTCTGACCCAACGTTATGTTGCCCGGACGGGACTGATTCATGAAGCTCGCCCGTCGCCATTTTCTGACATTCGCTGGCGCGATCCTTGCAGCTCCAAGCGTGGCGCGTTTCGCTCGCGCGCAGGCACCTGAAGTCAGATTAAAGCTCCATCACTTCTTTTCGCCGATTGCCAATGCCCATACGCGCCTGCTGACGCCTTGGAAAAAGAAGGTCGAGCAGGATTCCGGTGGTCGCATCGCGATCGATCTTTACCCTTCCATGCAGCTCGGGGGCACGCCGCGGCAACTGCACGAGCAGGTGCGTGATGGAATTGCCGATCTCGTCGTTATGCTGTCCAGCCATTCGCCCGGCCTGTTGCCGGGTTTGGACGTGTTCGAGCTGCCGTTCGTGGCTGACAAAAAGGCTACCGTGAATGCGAAGGCCGTCCAGGATTTTTACGAGGCGCATCTTCGCGCGCGATCCGCTGATGTGCAGACGCTCAGCGTCTGGGCGCATGATGGCGATCTCATACATGCGACGCGAACTGTGAAAACCCTTGGCGATCTCAAGGGCCTGAAATTGCACGCGCCGACCCGTCTCGCCAGGGACGGTCTCAGCGCGCTCGGAGCGCATGCTGTTGCCATGCCTGTTCCGCAGGTGCCGGAGGCACTGGCCCGTAAGGTCATCGACGGATGCGTCTTGCCGTGGGAGGTTGTCCCGGTACTCAAGCTTCAGGACGCCGTGACATTCCACACGGATTTTTCCCGATCCCCAGCCTTTGCGGTGTCGACATTTGCGCTGCTGATGAACAAAGCAAAATATGCGGCCCTGCCTGCGGATCTGAAGAAGGTACTGGACGCCAATGTCGGGCAATCGTTCGCGCGGTTGGCCGGCGCCATGTGGGATGATCGCGCGAGCGACGTTCGGGAAGCGGTAAAGGCGCGTGGCAATACCGTCGTCGAGCTTGGCCCCGAGGAAGAAGCACGGTGGCGGAAAGGGGTCGAGCCGGTGATTGACACTTGGTTGCGGGAAACCAGGGAGCGCGGGCTCGACGGTGGCAAGATGCTGGCGGACGCTCGCGCGCTGCTTGCCAAGCATGCCCAAGGCTAACACTATCGTCTCGCCGGATATGTGACGGCAACGTTCCCATATTTGACGCCGCATGGACCGCCTTCGCGACAAGATCGTGCTCGTTACAGGAGCCGCCGGCGCGATCGGCGTGGCGGTGACAGCGGCCGTCACTCGAGAAGGCGGCTTGGCCGTTGGAACGGATGTGAGGGACGCGCCGGAAATTGCCTATCGGCTCGATGTAACGTCCGAACCGGATTGGCGAGCTGTCATCAAGGCGCTGGAGCAGAAGCACGGTCGCCTCGACGGTCTCGTCAACGCCGCGGGCGTCGTTGCCCTCGGCTCCATCGAAGACACGGATTTCGCGAGCTGGCGCCATATTCTTTCGGTCAATCTCGACGGGCCGTTTCTTGGCTGCAAGTACGCAATGAATCTCCTGAGGGTGCGAGGCGGGGCGATCGTCAATCTTTCTTCCGTGTCAGGCCTGGTCGGCGGTCACAACCTCGCCGCCTACAATGCTTCCAAAGGCGGCGTCCGCCTCCTGAGCAAATCGGTCGCGCTGCACGGCGCGCGGCTTCATCCGCCGGTGCGCTGCAATTCGGTGCATCCGGCTTTTCTCGATGGGCCTATGGCGGATTCGCTCGTTGCCACGTCAACCGATCCGCTTCGAGCAAGAGAGCGAATGGAACGTGCGGCGCCGCTGCGCCGCCTCGGAAAGCCGTCCGAAGTCGCCGATCTGTGCGTCTATCTCTTGAGCGAGGAATCTGCCTTTGTCACCGGCGCAGAATTCGTCATTGATGGCGGATTGACCGCGAGCTGAGCACGCTTCCCTTAGCGCCCGAGAGGGTATCGCGGCATCAGCTCATATGGATGGGCCCACCGGGGAAGGGCCTTCATGCGGTCGAGCCATGCGCCGATGTTCATGTGCGTGCCGGCAATATCGAAGCCGAATTCGTCAGGCGGAAAATACATGTAGCCTGTCATTGAAACGTCGGCGATTGTCGGTTTGTCGCCGGCGAGATATGGCGTCTTGCCAAGTCGCTTGTCGACGATCGCGAGGTTGCCGTCGATGCGGCCTTTGAGAAACTGCATCACAGCCGGGTCGCCGGCCGGCTTTGCAAAGTTACGCAGGAAACGGTAAGGCCCGAGAAATCCATTGACCTTCTGATTGTCAAACAGGATCCAGCGCAAGGCCTCAAGTTCTTCATCTTCGTCCCGCGGCTTGAACATCCCCGACAGCCGCGCGAGATAGGTGAGGATCACACCCGACTGCGTGAGCTTGCACCCCTTGTGAACGAGGACCGGGGCTTCGCCCATCTCGTTGACCGTTTCGCGATATTGCGGCGTGCGCGTTTCGCCGCCAAAGAAATCGACGAAGACCGGCTCCCAGTCCGCGCCGATGAGACTGAGCATCAGCGCCACGCGATAGGCGTTGCCGGATTGCGCGAAGCAATAGAGCTGATATTCGGCCATCGCATCGTCCCCCAAGTTGGACGCACGATGTTAAAGACGGCAATGGCCGGGACAAGCCCGGCCATTGCATATTACGAAATTTCATCCGCGCTTCAGCGCGGATGATGACGTCAGCGCATTGTCGGGATGACGAATTCGGCGCCTTCCTTCGTGCCCGACGGCCAGCGGGATGTCACGGTCTTCGTCTTCGTATAGAAGCGGATCGAATCCGGGCCATGCTGGTTGAGATCGCCAAAGCCGGAGCGTTTCCATCCACCGAAGGTGTGGTAGGCGAGGGGTACGGGGATTGCGAAATTGACACCCACCATCCCGACATTCACGCGGCTGACGAAGTCGCGCGCCGTGTCGCCGTCACGGGTGAAGATCGCAACCCCGTTGCCGTAGTCGTGCTCGGATGGCAGCCGGACGGCTTCTTCGTAGTCCTTCGCGCGCACGACCGAGAGAACCGGCCCGAAAATTTCTTCCTTGTAGATCTTCATGTTCGGCTTCACGTCATCGAACAGGCAGCCGCCAATGAAGTTACCGTTCTCATAGCCCTGCAACTTGAATCCGCGCCCGTCGACGACGAGTTTGGCTCCTTCCTGCACGCCTGAATCGATATAGCCGCGCACCTTGCTGAGAAGCGCCTTGGTCACCATCGGGCCGTAATCGGCCTGCGGGTCGGTCGATGTGCCGATCTTGAGGCCTTCGACGCGCGGAATGAGTTTCTCGACGAGGATATCGGCTGTCTTCTGGCCGACCGGGACGGCAACAGAGATTGCCATGCAACGCTCGCCAGCGGAACCGTAGCCCGCGCCGATCAGCGCATCGACGGCCTGATCCATGTCCGCATCGGGCATGACAATCATGTGGTTCTTCGCGCCACCGAAGCATTGCACGCGTTTTCCATGCGCGCAGCCGGTCGAATAGATGTATTGCGCGATGTCGGAGGAACCGACGAAGCCGATGGCTCTCACGCGCGCATCGGTGAGCAGCGTGTCGACGGCTTCCTTGTCGCCGTTCACGACATTGAGAATGCCGGCTGGCAGCCCGGCCTCGGTCATGAGCTCGGCAAGCCACATCGGCACGGACGGGTCGCGCTCCGACGGCTTGAGGATGAACGCGTTGCCGCAGGCGATGGCGGGCGCGAATTTCCACATCGGGATCATCGCCGGAAAATTGAACGGCGTGATGCCGGCGACGACGCCCAGCGGCTGGCGCATGGAATAGAGATCAATGCCCGGGCCGGCGGCTTCAGTGAATTCACCCTTCATCAGATGCGGAATGCCGCAGGAAAATTCCACGACTTCGATCCCGCGCTGGATATCGCCGCGGGCGTCCGCCAGCACCTTGCCGTGTTCGGAGGAGAGGAGCTTTGCCATCGGCTCCATCTCTTTCTGGATCAATTCAAGGAACTTGAACATTACCCGGGCACGGCGCTGCGGATTGGTCGCAGCCCAAGCGGGCTGGGCTGCGGCGGCATTGGCGATGGCGGCTTCCACCTCCGCGCGGCTTGCCAGCGCGACCTTTGCCTGCACCTCGCCGGTATTGGGCTCGAAAATCTCGCCGAAGCGGCCGGATTTCCCGGCGACGGCAACCCCGCCGACAAAATGCCCGATCTCACGCATGCTTGACCTCCCGTTTGATTCTTGTTTGGCCCGTCCAGGACCCGAGCCGTCCGACCAGATAGCGCAGGCTCGTGCCTCCGCAAACCGGCGATAGGCAAATTATTAGCCTTTACGCTCCTTTAACAGCGGGCAGCCTAGATTGCCGACAGTCATTGCGGGACGTGGTTGCGTCGGGTTTCGGGGTCGAATTCATGGATATTTCAACCGGCTTAGGGCTTCTCGCCGGGGCCGTGGTCGTCGTTGCGCTCATTATGATGGGCGGCGATCTGCGGATGTTTCTTGATGTGCATGCCTTCATCGTGATTTTCGGCGGTTCGTTTGCCGCGACCCTGATCCGCTTCCCGCTGACCTCGATCTTCCACGGCCTGCCACTTGGCGCGCGTTACGCCTTCACCATGCGTCGCATGACCCAGCGCGAACTGGTGGATGAATTGGCCGGACTTGCCGAAATCGCCCGCAAGAATGGACCGATGGGCCTCGAACGCGTCGAGGTCGACGATCCTTTCCTCGCCAAAGGCATCCGGTATGTTGCCGACGGCTACGACGCCGACTTCATCCGGGACAATCTCGAACGCGATCGCGACAACTTCCTCACCCATCTCGACGAGGGGCAGAAGATCTACCGCGCGGTGGGCGATTGCGCGCCTGCCTTCGGCATGGTCGGCACGCTCATCGGCATGGTGCAGATGTTCGCCAACATGACGGATCCCTCGAAGCTCGGGCCGTACATGGCCGTGGCGTTGCTCGCCACCTTCTACGGCGCGGCCGTCGCCAATCTCGTCTGCCTGCCGATCGCCGACAAGCTGCACCTGAAGCTCGTCGACGAGGAAGTCAATCGCACGCTGATCATCGACGGCGTGCTCATGATCCGCGATGCGAAGAGCCCGGCGCTCGTGCGCGAGATGCTTCTCGCCTATCTGCCCGAGAAGCATCGTCACGAAGAAGAAGAAGTCGAAACAGCGCCGGCGTGAGTGCAAAAGGTTAAGCGGTCATGTCAAAACGTCGGGGTGCAGCACATGGTGGCGGACATGGCTGGTTCGTTACCTTCGCCGATCTGATGGGATTGCTCGTCAGCTTCTTTGTGATGCTGGTCGCCTTCTCGACGCAGGATCAGGCGAAGCTGCAAATCGTCGCCGGCTCGATGCGCGATGCCTTCGGCGTGCAGCAGAACGTCCGTTATTCCGGTATCATCGAGATTGACGGGCTGCCGACACGACCGAAGCTGAAGAACGCTGCGCGCATAAGTCCGGAGGAATCGTCTTCAACACCATCGCCCGACGAAAGTGATCGCAACCGCGAACGCGGGCTTCGCGCCAAGGATGATCGCGCGTTCGCGCTCGCCGCGGCTTCGCTTCGCCAGGCGCTGCAAAGCATGCCCGAGATCAACGAGCTCTCGAAGAACGTGATGGTCGAGGAAAGCAAGCAGGGCCTCAACATCGAGATCGTCGATCAGGACGGCCGGTCGATGTTCCCGGAGGGCGGCAAAGAGCCTTACGAGCGGACACGCCGCCTCGTGCAGAAATTGGCGGGCCAGCTGAAAGCGATGCCTTACCGGATTTCGGTCGCAGGCCACACTTCGGCGACCAGAATTCCGCCTCGCAAGGGCTATGGGCCTTGGGACCTTTCGGCGGACCGCGCAAATGCCGTGCGGCAGATCCTGGAAGAGGAGGGCGTTCCGCCCGGCCATATCTATATGGTGGCCGGACGGGCGGATACCTCTCCACTATTTCCCGACGACCCCTATATCGCGGCCAATCGGCGCGTCACCATCTCGCTGCTGCGCGAGGAACCGCCCATGCCGACGGATTTCAAGCCCTAGCGGCGCCCGAGCGGCCGTCGCGACCGTATGGCTCGGTTGCCCTTGCCGCAGGCAAATCCATGGTTGCCGCCGCCGCAGGGGTGCTATAAGGGCGCCCCGCGCTCGGGGTCAAAAGCGTAACCACTCAGCTCAATGGCCAAGACTGTCGACGAAATCGTGCCGACCGCCAACGGCGCCGGTACTGAGGCTCATCACACCAATTTTGCCGCGCTCACTCTGGGCAGCGTCGGTGTCGTCTATGGCGACATCGGTACGAGCCCGCTTTATGCGCTTCGCGAAGCGGTCTCGGCTGCGCAGGATGGCGGACCCGTGACGCGCGCGATCGTGCTCGGCGTTCTGTCGATGATTCTGTGGTCGTTGATCGTCGTCGTGACGCTGAAATACGTGATCATCCTGCTGCGCGCGGACAATAACGGAGAGGGCGGCACGCTCTCGCTGACCGCGCTTGCGACGCGCGCGATCGGCCGGCGAACGACGCTCGTCTTCATGTTTGGCGTGATCGGCGCGTCGATGTTCCTCGGCGATTCCGTTATCACTCCGGCAATTTCGGTATTGTCGGCAGTCGAGGGACTGAAGCTGGCGACGCCAGCGTTCGATCATTTCGTCATCCCCATCACGATCGCAATTCTGATCGCGCTCTTTGCGGTACAGCGGCGCGGCACCGCCAATGTGGCCGCTTTTTTCGGTCCGGTCATGGTCGTGTGGTTTATCGCCATCGCCGTCACCGGGCTGATGCACATTCACGACGATCCGAGCGTGCTCGCGGCGATCAATCCGTACTACGCGGTCGAGTTCATTTACGGCCATGGTCACATCGGCCTGGTCACGCTTGGGCTTGTGTTTCTTGCGGTGACCGGCGGCGAGGCCCTTTATGCCGACCTTGGCCATTTCGGTCGCAAACCGATTCAGACGGCATGGCTGTGTCTCGTGTTGCCTGCTTTGCTGATCAACTATTTCGGTCAAGGGGCGAGGGTGCTCGCGGAACCTGCCACCATTGAAAATCCGTTTTACCGGATGGTGCCGGAATTCCTGTTGTTGCCCATGATCCTGCTCGCCACGGCAGCGACGATTATCGCCAGCCAGGCTGTCATCACCGGAGCGTATTCGCTCGTCCGGCAGGCCATTCAGCTCGGATTGCTGCCGCGGCTCGCCATCCTGCATACGTCGGAATCCCTTGCGGGTCAGATCTACATTCCGCGCGTCAACACCGCGCTTTTGGTCGGCGTCCTGGTGCTCGTCGGCCTTTTCCGCACATCGAGCTCGCTGGCTTCCGCCTACGGCATCGCCGTGAGCACGACCATGGTGATGGACGGCATGCTCGGCTTCATCGTGATCTGGAAACTCTGGCGCTGGCCGTGGTGGCAAGCCGCTTTGCTGATCATACCTTTCGTGATCGTGGACAGCACGTTTTTGTCCGCGAATCTCCTCAAGCTTCTCGAAGGCGCTTGGGTGCCACTCCTGTTCGGTATCGCGATGGTGATGTTGATCATCACGTGGCGGCGCGGAACAAATATTCTTGCCGCCAAGACGCGTCGATCGGAAGTGCCGTTGGAAACGTTGCTGCGCAGCCTTGAGAAGAAACCGCCGCATGTTGTGCCCGGCACCGCTGTATTCCTTACCAGCGACCCGACTTCGGCACCGACCGCGCTGATGCACAATCTCAAGCACAACAAGGTGCTGCACGAGCACAACGTCATCCTGACGGTCGTCACCGCGGACACGCCGCGCGTGACGGATGACGAGCGCGTCACGATCACGCCGGTGTCCCCGCATTTCAGCCGCGTTGCGCTGAAATTCGGTTACATGGAATCGCCCAACGTACCGAAAGCGCTTGCCGTGGCGCGCAAGTTGGGCTGGAGCTTCGACATCATGTCGACCTCGTTCTTCCTGTCGCGCCGCGCGCTCAAGCCGGCTGCGCATTCGGGAATGCCGCGCTGGCAGGATCGTTTGTTCATCGGTCTCGCCAAGAGCGCCAGCGACGCCACGGACTTTTTCCAGATTCCCACCGGTCGCGTGGTGGAGGTTGGCACACAAGTCACCGTCTGACCTTGGATGCCAGCCCGGCGCGCGCTCGATGCTGACCGAAGCGGGCGTTACCGTTCTTGCCGTTGGCCGCCGCACCGGTCGCGTTTGGGTTGACGGAAACGGCCAGCGGTGGTTCCTGTTCCCGCAGGAGTAAGACATGGCCTTATTCAGAAAATCGCCGACGGTTCGGAATCTCACTCCGGAGGAAGTGTCGCAGGGCCTTGCGGAAAATCGGATGGTTCTGGTCGATGTGCGCGAGCCGAACGAAACGTCGCTCGAAAGTTTTCCCGACGCCGTGAATGTGCCGCTGTCAGCATTCGATCCCGGCCATATTGATCCCGGAGGCAAGCAGGTGGTTTTTGCCTGTCGGTCCGGCCGGCGGTCGGTGACCGCGTCCGCCGCGGCTCAAGATGCCGGCTTTCCCTATGACGCACATCTGGCGGGCGGCATCCTGGCCTGGAAGGCTGCTGGCCTGCCGACAAAGACCTGACATGAGACGCCCAAGCATGCAGCGAAGCTCGCGATTGCTGGTCGCGTTGGCGGTATTAGGTGCCGCGCTCGTTGCGGCCTCGATGCCGGCGTCAGCGCAGAAGGAGCGGGTGGTCAACGTCTACAACTGGTCGGACTATATCGATCCTGCGGTGATCGAGGACTTCACCAAGGAAACCGGGATCAAGGTCAAATATGACACGTTCGATTCCAACGATATTCTCGAGACCAAGCTGCTGACCGGGAAATCGGGCTACGACGTGGTGGTGCCGACCGCGTATTTCCTGGAACGGCAGATCAAGGCCGGTGTGTTTCAGAAGCTCGACAAGGCAAAACTTCCCAATCTCAAAAACATCTGGCCGGAAATCGCGGAGCGGTTGGGGATTTACGATCCCGGCAATCAGTATGCCGTCAATTACATGTGGGGCACGACCGGCGTCGGTTACAACGTCAAGATGGCGGAGGCCGCGCTCGGAGCGGGGCATGCCGTCAACAACTGGGACATCGTGTTCAAGCCGGAAAACCTCGCAAAATTCAAGGATTGCGGGGTGATGATGCTCGATTCATCGGACGACATTCTGCCGGCCGCGCTGCGTTATCTCGGTCTCGATCCCAACAGTGCCGCACCCGCGGATCTCGAGAAAGCGGCGGATCTGGTGATGCGCATCCGGCCGTATGTGCGCAAATTTCACTCGTCCGAATATCTGAATGCACTAGCCAGCGGAGAGATATGCCTCGTTGTCGGGTGGTCGGGCGACATCAAGCAGGCGCAGAAGCGCGCGATCGAAGCCAAGAACGGCGTCGATATCGGCTATGCGATCCCGTCGACAGGCGCGCAGATGTGGTTCGACAATTTTGCCATTCCTAAGGACGCGAAGAACGTCCCGGAAGCGCACCAATTCATCGATTACATGCTGCGTGCCGACGTGGCTGCAAAGAACACGAATTTCATCAGTTATGCCAACGGCAATATTGCAAGCCAGCCGCTGATCGACAAAGCCATCAAGGAAGACCCGACGGTTTTTCCCGACGCGGCGACGATGAAAAATCTCTATACGATTACCGCGCACGATGCGAAGACGCAGCGGCTCATGAACCGGCTCTGGACCAGGATCAAGACGGGCCGTTAGCGCCAGCGGCGGTGCAGCCAGAGCCACTGCTCGGGCCGCTCGCGCACCCAGCCTTCGATAACCGTGTTGATGATTTGGGTTGTCGCCTGGACGTTGATCTTGCCTGAAGCATCGCGCGCCGGGACGACCTCTTCCGTCACTTCCAGGCGGAAACGGTGATTGGGAAGCCGAATGACATATGCGCCGTGGATCGGACATTCAAACTGGCGCGCAAGTCGGGCGAGTGTCTGGTTGCCTTTGCAGGGGCGGCCGAAGAATTCGATGTCGACGCCATCGTCGATATATTGATCGACAAGCATCGCCACGTGGCTGCCGCGTTTGATCGCGGCCGCAAGGCGCAAGGGAGCCGATCTGCCGGCTCGAATCATTGTCCCCATATTCCGGGCGCGCAGGTCATTGATCGTTTCGCCGATATCGCTGTTATTGGGTGCGCGATAAAGGATCGTCATATCGAGCCCGTGACGGGCTAGGGCCAGAGCGCCGATCTCCCAATTCGCCAGATGCGCGCCGAAGAGGAGGGCGGCCTTGCCGTCGCCGCGCAGGCGGGCGATGCGCTCGCTGGTCTCAGGCGACATTTCGGCGCGATCCGTCACCAGACGATCTGGCGTGCAGTCCCACAACTGGTCGAGAAAGGCATATTCGCCACCGACGCGTCCCTGATTGTCCCAGACCTGAAGGAGAATCCGGTCGATTTCATTCTCGGGCATCGTCGGAAACGCAGCCTTCAGGTTGGCGCGTCCAACTTCATGCTCGCGAAAGAAACGGGGACCGGCGAAACGCATCAGGGCGCCGCACGCGTCCGAGACCGCAGACGAGCGAAGCAGCCGCACCGCCCGGATGAAGATGGCGGCGAGGAAACTCACCCATTTCTCAAGCGCCCGCTTCCCAAGTGGAGGCGTCGTGATTCGATCGGCGTTCGCCATTGTTTCTTTTCGTCCCTTGCGGTCAGCGCCAGCGCCGATGAATCCATAGCCATTGTTCGGGATGCTCGCGGACCCATCCCTCGATTACCGACGTGATCATCTGTGTCGTCGCTTCGACGTCGATCTTACCGGTCGCGTCACGGGGCGGCGCCAATTCGTCGGTGAAGTCGATTTCGAAGCGATGCCCGGGCAGCCGTATAACGCGGCCGCCGAAAATCCGGCAATCGAATTGACGCGCCAATCGCGCGACAAGCGGGTTGGCTTTGCAACGCCGACCGAAGAATGTGACGTCAACGCCGGTGCTGATGTGCTGGTCGGCCATCATGGCGAAATGGCCGCCGCCCTTGAGCAGCGAGCGCAGATGCAATGGTGCGCTGCTGTTTCCGAGCACCATGCGTCCCATGTTCTGCGAGCGCATGCCGTGGACGACTTCATGGATGCTGCGGTTCTTGACGGGACGATAAAGCAGATTCAACGTCTGGCCGTTGGCAGCGAAGGCGATCGCGCCGAGCTCCCAGCTTCCGATATGCGCGCCAAACATGACAGCGGGCTTTCCGCCGGCGCGCAAGTTATCGAGGCAGGCGCGCGCGCGAGGGGTGTAGGCGAGGCGGGTCGAGGCGAAGTCCCACAGCTTGTCGAGAAAGACATAGTCCGTTCCGACTCGACCGAGATTCTCCCACACACCGCGCAGGATCGCATCGATTTCCTCTGCCGATTTTTCCGGGAATGCGGCGGTCAGGTTGGCGCGACCGATTTGGTTTTCCCGCAACAATGAACCCAGCGTCCGCGTAACGACGGCGGAAAAATCGCTGATGACCTCATAGGAAAAGAGGCGCGCAAGCCACCGAAACCCGAGTGCCAACCGGGCAACTCCGGAATCAAACAGCGGCTTCATCATCGAGTGCTTGGAGGGGCGCTGAATGAAATTGGCGCTCGGCATGGCCGGCTGTCGTGCTCTGTTCTGGTCATCGATGTGGGACGGTGCGGCACTATTGCACCAGCGCAGACGCGGATGCAACGGGCCGAGCCGGAGCCTCTGATTGCTCCGCGGGCCATGTTACGCGGCCAAGGCTGCGCGCGAGATCGACGCGCAATTGCCTCGAAATTTCCCAGACCCTGCCGAGAAATGGAAGCATTCGCCGCCTATTCGGCCACGGTCACCATCAATTGAAGGAACGTTTGCATGATCGGTCGCACGATCGCTCTCTCTCTTTTTGCCTTAGTGGCCGCGCCCTTTGCGTCGGACGATGCCCGCGCCGAGGCGCGCTCGCTGTCGGATGGCATCGCGTCGGTTTATGCCTATAGCGGTGAAAAGACTGCGAGCGGCGAAATGGCAAGGCCCGGCGGCATGACCGCCGCGCACCGGACGCTGCCGTTCGGCACTCACGTCCGCGTCACCAACAAGCGCAATGGGCGATCTGCCGTCGTGCGAATTAACGATCGGGGTCCGTTCGTGAAGGGCCGCGTCATCGACGTCACGCCGAAGGTGGCGCAGATGCTTGGCATTTCCGGACTTGCGCCTGTCTCGCTTTCAGTCGTGAACTAGCCGCTTCAGTCACCAGCGTTGTGCGGGCGGCGCGTCAACCGGGGTACAGCCGCGCCGCCCGGACAATACGCAATCCTGATTCTTGCGGATCGAGGCCATGGTGTCGGCAATCCAGATGCCGGCGACGATCAAGAGCACGAGCAAGCCGAGCGCCGCAACGTTTGTCACCATGCGGTGTCGGTAATCGTCTTCGTCGTCGTCCTGGCTGTACTTCTGCAGCCCCGGAGGAACCTGTGCGTGGCCCGCTTGCGATAGCGCGGCGCGACGGCGCTCCGCGGCGTCGCTCAGTTTGACGATGCGACCATCGCTCTGGGCAGGGTCATCGTTAGGCATCGCTTGGTATCCGCTCATTGGCGTGCTGCCGGTCTTGCAGCCGAGCCGGATTTCCGTGTCAAGCCCACTCCAAAAATGGTTTCGCGGGTGCTTGCGCGACGCCGCCCGGCTCTGCACACTCTACCAGCCGTAACGACAAATAAGAAACCAAGAGCCGGCATTCGAGAGGGGCTGGAATTTTCGAGGGAACCCGTGACGGATTGGACGGTCGGGCAAGCGCTCATAGGAAGTCTCGATTTCGATACGCTGGCTCGCCTCGCATCGCTTCTGCTGTTGCCTTTCGCCAACGAGGACGTCGCGGTTGTCGGCGGCGCCTATATCGTCAACAGCAGCCAGATACACCCGATGGTGGTCGCGGCTTGTATCTATACCGGAATGGTCGGCAGCGATTTCGCGCTCTATGCCATTGGTGTTGGCGCCCGGCATTTGCCTTGGCTTGGCCGTTTCGTCGACCGGCGCGCGGTGCAGTGGTCCGGGCCGACCCTCCAGGAGATGATCGCGCTTGTCACCGTTTGCCGAATAACGCCGGGAGCGGAATTCGTGGCGTTTGTCGCTTGCGGCTGGGCGCGCGTGCCGCTCGCGCGGTTCGTTCCAGCTGTCCTGCTGGTGTCGGCGCTCTATCTGCCGATCATCCTGTATCTTTCGGTCATCTTCGGCGATGCGCTCGACGACCAGTTCGGGCTCTGGGCGTGGCCCCTGGTTCTCGCTGCCGCGACTGCGGCTGCTTACGCCCGAAGCCGTTTGTTTGGCTTCGATCGCCACGCACCGGGCGCTGCGTTTTCCGCCCATCAGGCCGTGCGTTGAGCCGGTAGACGGCCGGACAACCTGACCTGTAGATTGCGGCAATGTCACTTCGCCGACATTCCCGCTCCGCGGTTGCGCTTTGCGCGGCCTACGCGTTTGCGATCCAGGCGGTCCTCTCCGCATTCCTGCTGATCGCTCATGCCGGAGAAGGGGCCTCGCCGTTCGCGCAAATCTGCGCACACGGCCAGTCCGCGCCCGGCGGAATTCCCGCCGATCGCGCGCCGTGCTGTGCGTGTCCGGCCTGTAGCGCGTCAGGCGAGCCGGTGGCCTTGCCGCCGATGCTGGCGGCTATCGCTCTCGTGCGGACGGCAGAACGTGCGGCTCCGCCGCCAGCCGAAAAGGCGATGGAAGGGCCGAAGCGGGCGCGCCACAATCCGCGCGCCCCGCCCGCGCTCGCCTAATACCGTAACGCATCATCCAATTATCTGACGCCGCGCCACTGGGTGGCGTCGTCTCATTGCCATGGAGACTGGCATGTCATCGAAATCATTTTTCTTTGCTCTTCTGCTTGGACTTTTCATCACCAACGCGCATGCGCACGAATATAACGTCGGCGCGCTGCATATCGGTCATCCTTGGGCGCGCGCGACGCCAAAGGGTGCTGGCGTTGCAGGCGGCTACCTGAAAATCACCAACAACGGCACCGAGCCCGACCGCCTTGTCGGCGGTTCGACCAATTTCGCCGGAAAATTCGAAATTCACGAAATGTCGATGGACGGCGGTGTGATGCGCATGCGCCCGATCACCGGCGGGCTCGAAATCAAACCTGGTCAGACAGTCGAACTGAAGCCGGGAGGCTTTCATTTAATGTTTATGGATCTCAAGGAACCGTTGAAGGCCGGTGAGAGGGTCAAGGGCGTTCTCACCTTCGAAAAGGCTGGCAACGTCAACGTCGAATACGCGATCGAAGCGATGGGAGCGACGCCGAAGGAAGGACATTCGGGCCACTAGCAAGCCGCTCTCTTGAGGCTGTCGCGGGTCGCGCCTGCGACAGCCTCACAAAGATCGGGCAAACGTTTATTTAAGGGTGTTTGCATAGGAGGAGGGTGGAGAAGAATCGAGGTCGAACGATGCCTTTCCACCCATCCGATGATCCGCGCAAATGGGCCGGGCCGCTCGAAGAACTGAGCGAAAACGAGCGAATTCTGTTGACCGATTCCATGCGCGGCGCGCGGCCGCACATCAATATCGATCAGGCCTTGAACGAGAATTGGCTGGAGATGTGGTACCAGCCAAAGATCGATTTGCGCCGCAAGTGTCTCGCCGGCGCCGAGGCGCTGGCGCGGATCAACCATCCCACTCTTGGTGTTCTTTTACCGCAGAGCTTTATCACGGACGTCAACGACCCGAGCATTGCCCGGCTGGCGGAACATGCGTTGCTGGCGACCCTGCGCGATTGGACGGTGTTCGACGCAGCGGGGTACAATTTGCGGCTCGCCATCAACGTACCCGTCAATGTCCTGCTGCGCCTTCCCGTGCCCACACTCGTGCGCGAGCACAGGCCGCAGGACCCAAGCTGGCCCGGTCTCACCGTCGAGGTGACCGAGGATCAGATCGTTCGCGATATCGCGCTTGCGCAGGAGATCGCGAAGCAACTCAAGATCAGCGGCGTGACCGTCGCGATCGACGATTTCGGCGGCGGCTATTCATCGCTCGCCTCGTTGCGCGAATTGCCGTTTGCCGAGCTGAAGATCGACGATTCCTTCGTCAAGGATTGCGCCGTCGACGGAACGAATGGCGCCATCTGCCAGACCGCCATCGATCTTGCGCACCGCTTCGGTAGCGTCGCTGTCGCAGAGGGCATCGAAAATCTCGCTGACCTCCAGGCGCTGCAGGTCATGCGCTGCGACTTCGGGCAGGGCGTGCTGCTTGCCCCGCCGATGCCGAAAGAGCGCTTTATTTCGTTGCTCAATCAGCGCAACAACCGGCGTGCGCAAGCGGCTCCAGCGCCCGGTGTCACGCGCGTCGCCTGACCTTTCAGACTGCGGGCTCGCGAAATGGCAACGCCTTGCCTTCCGGCAAAGGCATGCGGAAGACGTTCAGCGTCATGGCGACAAGCGTGTAATAGCCAAGCAGCCCGACAAATTCGACCATGCCGGCGTCGCCGAGGGTCGTTTGCACACGGGCGTAGGTGCGATCGGATACGCGCTTATGCCGGTGCAATTCGGCGATAAAGTCATAGATGGCGCGCTCGTCTTTGGCGGCGCGCTTCGGCACGCGGCCAGCGCGGATGTCCTTGATGGTTTGTGGCTTCACGCCGGCTTTTTCCGCAATCGCGGCGTGCGCATACCATTCGTATTGCGCGCGCCAAAGCCGCGCGACCACGAGAATGGCGAATTCCGACAGCCGCGGCGGCATGGCAGTCCTGTAGCGGCAATGCTCGCCCAGCCGCTGCACGATTTCGCCAAACGCAGGCGCGTGCAGCCATACGGCAAACGGCCCGCCAAGTTGCGCTGACGCCGGAAGACCACGGCTTGCAACGATGGCATCGTGCAGCGAGCGTTGCGGCGGGCTCAGATCGGCGTTCGCGATGTCGGTCAGGCGCGGCCCTTGAGGCTTTTTCGGCATGAGTCTTTCCTGAAAGCTTTGCTAATCTGCGAATATCGAGATGACGAGCGCGGCTGACAGGGCCGCCGATCGGGGGAGGCGATGATGGTCCAGTCCCTTCTTTATCACGAAGGAAATCGCGCGCTACAGGATCAATTCGAGTCGCGGCGCATTTCGGATCGGCTCGAGGAGAAGCTCGCGCGCACAAGCTTCAGCCCCGACGACAAGGACTTCATCGAAAGCGCAATTTATTTTTTCATCGCCACAGCGGATTCGGCAGGGCGGCCGGATTGCTCGTTCAAGGGTGGCCCGGCCGGCTTCGTGCGCGTGACCGGTCAGGCCGAGCTTGCTTTTCCCGACTATGACGGCAACGGCATGTTCAAGAGCCTTGGCAACATTGCCGTCAATCCGCATATCGGGCTGTTGTTCATCGGCCTGCACGACCGGCCGCGCCGGTTG
>CAZSAW010000277.1:0-24144 GCA_964604745.1 uncultured Hyphomicrobiales bacterium | reverse complement strand
AGCCGGCGCCGACTGTTGGCGGCGGCGACGACTATGCGCCGCCCGCTCCGCCTCCGTCACCGCCGGCCGACGCCACGCCGGCGGAGCCGGCTGAAGAGGCATCGGACCGGCCGCGCCGTCTCGGCTGGTGGTCGCGCCGCGGCGGCTGATCGCTATTGCAATGAAAAGCGCGTGGGCCGATCGCGACGCCGAGGCGCTCGTTGCGGCCTATGCGGACAAGGACGTCGCGCGCGATCTCGCACTGCGCGTCTATTCCACGCGCCTTCTCGGCCGCGACCCGAAGCTCGTGCTGCATGGCGGCGGCAACACCTCGCTGAAGACGCGCATGTGCGATCTCATCGGCGCGGAAACCGACGTGCTCTGCGTCAAGGGTTCCGGCTGGGACATGGCGACGATCGAGCCCGCGGGCCTTCCCGCCGTGCGGCTTGAACCGCTGCGCGCATTGCGCGCACGCGAGACACTTTCGGATGAGGACATGGTGCGCGCGCAGCGTGCCAATCTGATCGATCCGATGGCGCCCAATCCGTCAGTCGAGACGCTGCTGCATGCCTTCCTGCCGCACGCGGTGGTCGATCACACGCACGCGACCGCCATTCTCAGTCTCGTCGACCAGCCCGACAGCGAAGCGATCTGCGCCGACCTGTTCGACGGCCGGCTCGGCTTCGTGCCCTACGTCATGCCGGGCTTTGCGCTGGCGAAAAAAGCCGCCGCGGTCTTCGACAACAATCCGGCAGTCGAGGGGCTGATCCTCGACAAGCACGGCCTGTTCACCTTCGGCAAGGACGCCCGCGACTCCTACGAGCGCACGATCGCGATCGTGACGCGCGCCGAGGAACGGCTGGCGAAGAACCGCAAGGCGGTGTTCGTCACCGCGCAGCTGCCGCAGGCCACGGCTCCGCTCGCGGATGTCGCACCGATCCTGCGCGGTGCCTGCGCACTGAAGGACGAGAGCGTCGAAGGCGCGTGGCGCCGGCTCATTCTCGACTTCCGCACCAGCCCGACTATCCTGAATTTCGTCAACGGCGCCGAGGTCGCGCGCTACGCCTGCGCCGGCGTCGTCACGCCCGACAACACCATCCGCACCAAGAACTGGCCGCTTGTCGTCGCCGCGCCCGCAGCCGACAGGCTCGACGATTTCAAGCGCGCGGTCGCCGATGCGGCAGCACGCTTCGTCGCCGACTATCGCGCTTATTTCGCGCGCCATAACGCGCGCTGCGGCGACACCAAGACCATGCTCGATCCCCTGCCCCGCGTCGCGCTCGTGCCGGGGCTCGGCCTGTTCGGCCTCGGCCGCACGAAGAAGGATGCGATCATCAGCGCCGATCTCGCCGTCACCGCGGCCGACACCATCACCGATGCCGAGGCGGTCGGCCGCTACACGCCGATCAGCGAAGCCGACATGTTCGACATGGAATACTGGTCGCTGGAACAGGCGAAGCTCGGTGGCGCGAAGGACTTGCCGCTCGCCGGCCAGATCGCCACGATCACAGGCGCGGGGGGCGCGATCGGCGCGGCCACGGCGAAAGCGCTTGCCGCTGCCGGCGCGCATGTCGCGCTGCTCGACATCGACGCGGCCGCGGCAAAGGACAAGGCCAAGATCATTCCCGGCGCGCTGGCGCTGTCCTGCGACGTGACCGACAGTGCGTCCGTGCGCGAGGCCTTCGCGCAGGTCGCCACGCATTTCGGCGGGCTCGACATTCTCGTCTCCAATGCCGGCGCCGCGTGGCAAGGCCGCATCGGCGAGGTGAGCGACGAGATTCTGCGCAAGAGTTTCGAGCTGAATTTCTTTGCGCACCAGCGCGTCGCGCAAGCGGCGGTGAAGATCATGCTGGCGCAAGGAGTCGGCGGCTGCCTTCTGTTCAACGTCTCAAAACAGGCCGTCAATCCCGGACCGAATTTCGGACCCTATGGCTTGCCGAAGGCGGCGACGCTTGCGCTCGTGCGCCAATACGCCATCGACTATGGCGCCGACGGCATCCGCGCCAACGGCGTCAACGCCGACCGCATCCGCTCAGGCCTCGTCACCGACGACTTCATCGCCGGGCGCGCCAAGGCGCGCGGTATGAGCGAGAAGGATTACATGTCCGGCAACCTGCTCGGGCGTGAAGTCACCGCCGACGATGTCGCGCAGGCCTTCCTCGCGCAGGCGCTGGCGCTGAAAACCACCGCCGACATCACGACGGTCGACGGCGGGAATATTGCTGCGGCGTTACGGTAGCGTTCAGCGAGGCAAACCCGTCCCCCGCAGCGCGAACGTGATTTTCATCACGGATCGTTCCCTGGAAGCGCGAGACAGTGGCACCACGGCTTCAGGATCCAGGGGACCAATCATGCGCTCCACTTTGACCATGCTGACTGTCGCTCTCGGCCTTGCTGCGAGCGGATGGACCGCCCAGGCGCAATCCATCGACGCATCGCAGTTCGCGGGATTTGCGAAAAACTGGTCCTCCCAATTGCGCGGGACCGGCATCGATGTCTCGGCGATTGGCGCCATCGCGGGAGCACCGCTGCCTGGCGCAAACTGGTGCCATGTGGGTCTTGCGATGCGGACCTGCGGTTTCGCCAGCCTTGAACAATGTCAGGCAGCGCGAAGCGGCGTCGGCGGAACCTGCATTCAGCAATAGGCTTCCGGCTGATCGTGCAGCCAGAAGGCCGGCATGTTACCGCCTCTCCGTCGGCCTCATCTCGAATCTCTTCAACTGCCCGCGCCGCAGCACCTCGATCGCCACCGCGCGATCGATGCGCTCGCCGTCGAGCAGCCGGATGAGATCGTCGACGCCGGTGACGGCGATGCCATCGAGCCGCACGACGATGTCTCCCGACAGGATGCCCGCGCGCGACGCGGGGCCGTCCGGGTCCGTCGCCGCGATCATTGCGCCGAATTCGTTGTCGATACCCGTTGCACGGGCGAAGCGCCGTGGCACCGGCGCGGTCTGGGCGCTGACGCCGATATAGGCGCGGCGGACCCGGCCGTGCTGCAGGATCTGGCTCAGCACGAATTGCGCGGTGTTGCTCGCGACGGCAAAGCAGATTCCCTGTGCGCCCATGATGACGGCGGTGTTGATGCCGATCACTTCGCCGCGCGAGGAGACGAGCGGTCCGCCCGAATTGCCGGGATTGAGCGCGGCATCAGTCTGGATCACGTCCTCGATCAGGCGGCCGGTCCTGGCGCGGATGGTGCGGCCGAGCGCTGAGACGACGCCCGCCGTCACCGTCGATTCAAAGCCGAGCGGATTGCCGATCGCGACAACGAGTTGCCCGCGCCGCAGCGTCTTGGAATCGCCGAGCCGCGCCGCCGGCAGATCGCGCACCGCGCTTGCGCGCAACAACGCGAGGTCCGTGTCCGGGTCCTGGCCGAGCACGCGCGCATTGACCACGCGGCCCTCGGAATCCGTGAGCCGGAAGTCGCGCGCGCCTTCGACCACGTGACTGTTGGTCAGCACGAGACCGTCGGGCGAAATGGCAACGCCCGAGCCGACGCCGCCGCGCCGGCCCTTCACCTGCGGCTCGACGCGCAGCACCGCGGGGCCCACGCGCTCGGCGACCGAACTCACCGCGTGCGAATAGGCATCGAGAATGCCGGCGTCGGACGGAAGCGGTTCGACGTCTTGCGAGACAGAATTGGAAGTATGCGGGTCGATGCCCGCGGGGGGATTGTCGAACATCGGAGCGCATATCTAGGACGCGCGTTGCGGAATTAAAGGGCGTCCGCCTCCGGCCGGCCGGCGCGCGGAAAGGCTGCCGCGGTAAAGACGAGCGCAAGCCCGCAACCAAGCAGCATATCCTCGAGTCGTTCTGCGAACAGCCCTTGCGCCGCGACCGAGCCGAACTCGGCGAGATCGTTGGCCAGCAGGATCACCGCCGCAATCAGTGCCGTGTGCAGCCAATAGCGTTGCGCAAGATGATGCGGCACAAACGGCGCGAGCAGTAGCACAGCCGCGCAGAGATGGGCCGCGCTTGGCGAAGCGCGCGCCAGCGCCCATGCCACCACGACACCAGCGAAGGCGCCGGCGATGCGCTCGACCACGCGCACATAGCTCGCGTGCGCATCCGGCTGCATCACCACCAGCGACGTCGTCGTCACCCATAGCGCCCGCGTCGGGTCGAGCGTCAAGCCGATCCACAAGCCGACAGCGCCGGCTGCTGCATAGGCAAGTGCGAAGCGCGCCCACCCTCCGTGGTCGGGCGGGACATTGCGCGCGCCCGGTCGCAATTGCGGCAACGGCCCCGCCGCTGCATGGTCCGCAAGACGGACAATGGCGACGAGCCCGAACGTGCCGACCGCGTAGAGCAACTCGCGCGGCGCAAACCCCTCGACACCGGCCGAGACAGCCATCGCCATTGCGGCCAGACGCACCGCCATGGCCGGCGCCTTGCCGACGCGATAGAGCCAGCCGGCTGCGAACACCGCGACAATAAAGGCGATCCAGAAGAGCAGCCTCTCATGGCTGAGCAGGTGCCCGGCGCCTGCGCCGGCGAACAGCCCGGCGGCGCAATAGAACAGGATGGAAAAGCGGACGCGCAGCGGACCGTCATTGTCGGCAAAGTAAAGAAGAAGCCCGATGATCGCGCCGAGAAGCGCAGCCTCGCGCTCGTCGCGCCACGTCCCGATCAAAAGCGGCACGCCGACATTGACCGTGAAAAGCACCGCGCGCCGGATTGAATTGCGATCGAGCGCCTGTGTGCGAAAGGCGCCCCATCGCTTTCGGGTCGCGCGCTGCAAGACGCCGATGCGCGATCGAGAAGGCTTGGGCGAACGTTGGCGGCGCATGCTTCGACACTAGCGCCTGCCGCATCGCGGCGTCGACAGGGGCCGGACGGGCCTCCGGCAAGCGTCGATGAAACTTCCCTATTCGCTCGAGAGGATCACGTTCTTGACGATCGGATAAATCTGCTGCTCCCAGCGCTTGCCGCTGAACACGCCATAATGGCCGACGCCGGCCTGCATGTGGTGGCGTTTGCGATAGGCGCGCAGCTTCGAACACAGGTCGTGCGCCGCCACCGTCTGGCCGACAGCGCAGATGTCGTCGCGCTCGCCCTCGACGGTCAGCAGCATGGTCTTGCGGATCGCCGACGGATCGACGCGCTGGTTGCGCCATTCGAGCGTGCCGAGCGGCAGCTTGTGCTCCTGGAAAACGATGCGCACCGTCTCCAGATAGAATTCCGCCGCGAGATCGAGCACGGCAAAATATTCGTCGTAGAAATCCTTGGTGACGCGCGCCTTCTCCTCTTCGCCGTTGGCGAGGTGCTCGTACAGGTCGCGATGCGCCTTCACATGCCGGTCGATATTCATGCTCATGAAGGCCGCGAGCTGCACGAAGCCGGGATAGACGCGGCGATAGCCGCCCGCGTAGCGAAACGGCACGGTCGCGATCAGGTTCTTCTCGAACCACTCGATCGGCTTCGATTGGGCAAGCTCGTTCACCTTGGTCGGATTGACGCGCGTATCGATCGGCCCGGCCATCAGCGTCATCGACGCCGGCGCGGCCGGATGTCCGCTCTGCGCCATCACCGACGCCGCGACCAAAGCCTGTACGCAGGGCTGGCAGACGGCGATGAGGTGCGACCCCTTCCCCATCACGTCGAGAAACGTGATCAGGTGTTCGACGTAGTCGTCGAAGCCGAATTGTCCGTCCGAGACGGCGACGTCGCGCGCGTTGTGCCAGTCGGTAATGAAGACGTCATGCTCCGGCAGCATGGTCCTGACCGTGTTGCGCAGGAGCGTCGCGAAATGGCCCGACAGCGGCGCAACCAGCAGCACGCGCGGCTGCGCCATATCGGAATCCTTCTTGAAATGCAGCAGCGTCCCGAAGGGCGTGACATGCGCCGCTTCCTCGCGCACGTCGACGTCGCGATTGCCGACGCGCACGCGGTCGATGCCGAAAGGTGGGCGCGTGTGGGTGAGACCGGCGCGCGCGATCAGTTCGTAGGCGGCCGTGAGATTGCGCAGCGTGCCGTTGCCGAGTCCTGTCCTGCTGACAGGCTCGAGCGATTTCAGGGCTGCGCCGGCCAGCGCCCGCACCGGCACCATGATGTCGGTATGGGCCTGATAGGCCTGATACAGCATTCCCAACCCGACGGCCGAAACCGCCCCCTGCGACACGGCCCCGGCCGCCGCAATTGAAAAAAGCCTAGTGCAATTTTTGCTGCGCTGCGAGATAATTGTGGACGGGCTGTGGAGCCGGGCCGGCCCGCGAAAGGGACATTCGATGGCCCAGGCGACGCTTACCCTGAACAGCAAGAATTACGGCTCCTGGTCGCTGCGCGGCTGGCTCCTCTGCAAGCTCGCCGGCCTCGACTTCGAGGAAAAGATCATCTCCAGCGACGATCCCTCGACCCGCGCCGAATTGATGCTGATGTCGCCGTCCTTCCTCGTGCCCTGCCTCACGCATGACGGCGTCAAGGTATGGGACACGCTCGCCATCGCCGAATATCTCGCCGAGGTGAAGCCGGATGCCGGCCTCCTTCCCGCCGATCCCGTGGCGCGCGCGCATTGCCGCTCGATCTGCGGCGAGATGCATTCCGGCTTCGCCAATCTGCGCTCGGCGCTGCCGATGAACATCAAGGCGCATTTTCCGAAATTCAAAGCCTGGGCCGGCGCCAAGGGCGACATCGACCGCATCACCGAAATCTGGCGCGAGTGCCTGTCGACCTATGGCGGGCCATATCTGTTCGGTGCGCGGCCCTGCATGGCTGACGCGATGTATGCGCCGGTCTGCACACGCTTTCTCACGTACGACGTCAATATCGATCCGGACTCGCTCGCCTATGGCCGCACTGTCATGGCGATGCCGCAGATGCAGGAATGGATTGCGGCAGCGAAGGCCGAGCCGGAGGAGTTGGAAGAGCTCGACGTCGAGTTCTGACACACGGTTCTCCGCCGGGACACGGCCCGACTCGTCCTGGCGATGCCGCTCAGGCTGACGCGTGCCCGCGTCACAACAAATCCGGCAATCGCTGCATGTCGCTGAAGACAAAGTCCGCGCCGGCTGTGCGCAGAACGTCCGCATGACCCGGGCCGCAATGGCTGCCGCCGGCAAAGCCGAAGGCGCGCATGCCGGCTGCACGCGCCGCCGCGATCCCCGCCTCGCTATCCTCGATCACAAGGCAATGTGCCGGCGGCACATTCATCTGTTGCGCGGCGAAGAGGAACAAATCCGGCGCGGGCTTGCCGCGCGCGACCTGCGTAGCGCTGAAGACATGCGGATCGAAATCGAACAGAAGACCAGCGATCTGCAGCGAGCGGAAGAGCCGTTCCGGGGCGCTGCTCGAGGCGACGCAGGAGCGGCACGGAAGCGACGCGATCGCATCCTTCACGCCCGCCATCGGCTTCAATTCCGTCTCGAAAGCGTGAGCGAGCGCATCGTTCAAGGTACGGGCGAAATCCGCCGGCAGTCTCACGCCGTGGCGCGATTCAAGATCGGCAAACATGAACGCGGCGCTGCGCCCGACATAGCGTTCCATGATGTCATCGGCGCTCGCCGGCACGCCGATGCGCGCCAGGCATTGAGCGTCGACACGGCAGGCGATCACCTCGCTGTCGATCAGAACGCCGTCGCAATCGAAGATGACGAGTTCGGGCACACTCACCGCTGCGACAGCCATCGCCCGATGCGCGCAACCGCCTCATGCATCTCGGCCTGCGAGCCGGCATAGCAGAAGCGAAGGAAATCGTGGCCGTTGACCGGATCGAAATCGATGCCGGGCGTGGCGGCGACATGCGTCTCCTCCAGCATCTGCTTTGCGAATGTCAGGCTGTCGTTGGAGAAGCGCGAGATATCCGCATAGAGATAGAAGGCGCCATCGACGGGAAGAAACCTGTCGAACCCCGCCTTCGGCAATCCCGCGACGAGGATGCGGCGGTTTTCCTCATAGCCATGCTTGACCTGCTCCATCTCGTCGATGCCGTCGAAGGCCGCTTCGGCCGCGATCTGTGACAAGGCCGGGACGGAGATAGCGAGATTCTGCTGCAGCCGCTCGATCGGACGAACGAGCGGCTCCGGCACGACGATCCAGCCGATGCGCCAGCCGGTCATACAGAAATATTTTGAGAAGGAATTGATCACCACCGCGGTGTCGGAGAGCGTCACCGCGCTCTGCGCCGGAAAGGCGTAATCGAGCCCGTGATAGATTTCGTCGGAGAGGAAGCGGATCCCGGCATCCTCTGCGGCGCGGATGAGTGTGCGCAGCGCGTCCGCCGTCATCATCGTGCCGGTCGGATTGGCGGGACTGCCGACGAGCACGCCGGCGAGCGGCTTCCTGCGATGTTCGCGCAACAGCGCTTCCGGCGTGATCGCCCAGCGCGTGTCCGCGTTCGTCTCGATCAGTACCGGCTCGCAGCCGAGCGCGGTGAGAATGTGCCGGTACGGCGGATAGCCGGGATTGGCGATGCCGACGCGATCACCCGGTTCGAAGCCGGCCAGAAACGCAAAAATGAATCCGGCCGACGACCCCGTCGTGACGATCACGCACGCCGGATCGAGCGTATGACCATATTGGCGCCGATAATGCGCGGCGATGCGCGCGCGCAGCGAGGGAATGCCGAGCGCCTCGGTATAGGCGATGCGGCCGGACAAGGCCGCGCGTGCTGCAGCGATCGCGCAGGAGGGCGCGGAGGCGAAGGGCTGGCCCACTTCCATATGAATGACGGAGCCGCCCTGCGCCTCGATCCGCGCCGCCGCCGACATCACGTCCATGACGATGAACGGCGGCACGTCGCTGCGCGCCGATGGGGTCAGAAGGCCTCTCACTCGTTCCAGCATTTCGCAACCTGTTGCCGCGGGCGGCGGATCGCCCCGGTGCTGCCGCAATCCCGCGCTTGTTTCCGCCCGTCTCCGCGCAGCGTCAGTGATAACCAATCCGCGATTTGACCCTCAAAGGTCGCCTCACTAGGTTGCGCCGAAAGACGAAGATTTTCCGGACATGAGCGCCGTCAAAAGACCTACCAAAACGCGCCCGGCGGCGAAAGCCTCGCGCCCGGTTGCGCTCGCTACCGCCGTCGCGCTCACGCTGGCGGGCACGCCGGTCCGCGCGCAGAACGTCAATCCGAATGCCGGATTGCCGGTCATCCGCGATTCGGAAATCGAGCAATTGATGCGCGACTACACCGCGCCGATCCTGCGCGCCGCCGGATTGACGCAGCAGAACGTGCGCGTCGTCATTATCAATGACCGTGCCTTCAACGCTTTCGTCATGGATGCGCGCCGCATCTTCGTGAATACCGGCGCGCTGCTCGAATCGCAGACACCGAATCAGATCATCGGCGTGTTCGCCCACGAGACCGGACACATCGCCGGCGGACATCTCGCCAAGATGCGCGAGCAGCTGGCGAATGCGCAGACGTCACTCATTCTTGCGACCGTGCTCGGCGCGGGCGCCCTGGTGGCGGGCGCGCGCTCCGGTTCCGGCTCGGGTATGACACAGGCCGGCGCCGCCGCCCTCACCGCGCCGATGTCGGCGATCCAGCGCACCCTCCTCGCCTATCAGCGCGCGCAGGAAGAGCAGGCGGACCGCGCCGGCGTGAAATTCCTCACCGCGAGCGGCCAGTCGGCAAAGGGCATGTGGGAAACCTTCAAGCGCTTCTCCGATCAGACGATGTTCTCGGCGCGCTACACCGATCCATATGTGCAGTCGCACCCGATGCCGGCCGAACGCGTCGCCGCGCTCGAAGGTCTCGCCAAGGCGAGCCCGCTCTGGGACAAGAAGGACTCGCCGGAATTGCAGCTGCGTCACGATCTGATGCGCGCGAAACTGTCCGGCTTCATTGACCGTCCCGACTCGGTCGCGCGGCGCTATCCGATGAGCGATACGAGCCTGCCCGCCCGTTATGCGCGCGCGATTTCCGCCTATCGCTATTCTGACCTGCGCAATGCGCTCACCCAGATCGACAGCCTCATCCAGACGCAGCCGAACAATCCCTATTTCCACGAGCTGAAGGGTCAGGCGCTGCTCGAAGGCGGGCACCCGGCCGAAGCAATCGGCCCGCTCCGCCATGCGGTGTCGCTTGCCCCGCATGCGCCGCTGCTGCAGATCCTGCTCGGCCAGGCGCTGGTCGCCACCAACAATCCGAGCTACTCTGACGAAGCAATCGGTTTGCTGCGCAACGCGCTCGCGAAGGAGCCGGACACGCCGGAAGGCTATTCCCAACTCGCCATGGCGTATGGCCGCAAGGGCGATTACGCGCAGGCCGACCTCGCCTCGTCGCAGGCGGCTTTCGCGCGCGGCGACATCCAGACGGCACGCGAGCTCGCCGCTCGCGCCCGCACCCGCTTCCCGGTCGGTTCGCCGGGCTGGGTCAAGGCCGACGACATCGTAACCGTCAAGACACCCGCCGCGAAGCGGCGCTAGCGCAACGAAGGACGAATTTCATGACGCGCATCTTCCGATCCCTGGCCGCCGCGGCCGCCCTGACCGCGCTTCTTGCCGGCAGCGCCGCCGCGCAAAGCTTTTCGCCCCCGCAGCGCGAGGAGATCGAAGGCATTATCAAGAATTACCTGCTCCAGCATCCGGAAGTGTTGCAGGACGTGATGGCAGAGCTGGAGAAGCGCCAGAGCGCCGCCGAAGCGGAAAAGGCCAAGGTCGCGCTGAAGGCGCATGCGGAGGAATTGTTCAGTTCGCCGCGTCAGGTCGTGCTCGGCAATGCGTCGGGCGACGTCACGATGGTCGAGTTCTTCGATTACAATTGCGGCTATTGCAAGCGCGCCATGGGCGACATGCTCGACCTGCTGAAGAACGATCAGAAGCTGAAGGTCGTGCTCAAGGAATTCCCCGTTCTCGGCGAAGGCTCGGTGGAAGCCGCGCGCGTCGCCGTCGCCGTGCGCATGCAGGACAAGTCGGGCAAGAAATATCTCGAATTCCACCAGAAGCTTCTGGGCGGCCGCGGCCAGGCCGACAAGGCGCACGCACTCGCAGTGGCGAAGGATGTCGGCCTCGACATGGCGCGGATCGAAAAGGACATGGCGAGCCCCGAGGTCAAGGCAACGCTTGAGGAAAACTTCAAGCTCGCCGAGGCGCTCGGCCTCAACGGCACGCCGAGTTATATTGTCGGCCAGGACGGGGTGGTCGGCGCCGTCGGCCTGAAGGCGCTGCAGGAAAAGATCAACACCGCGCGCTGCGGCAAGGCGACTTGCTGAGAATTCCCGCTTCGTTCGCGCATGCGGGGCCCGTCTCACCGGCGGGCCCTTTGTGCGTTTGCGGTTCGTTCATGACCGCGCGGCTTGAGGCTTTTCCTCGCCACGGCCCCCGCCTATAACCGGCGCTCTGGCTGGCACATCGCTGTGCCTGTCATCCATTATCGAGGCGGCGACGGCTCTCCATGGCGAAGACCATTTATGTCCTCAACGGACCCAATCTGAATTTTCTCGGCACCCGCGAGCCGCATATCTACGGCCATACGACCCTCAAGGACGTCGAGGCCCTGTGCGCCAAGACCTGCAAGGAACTCGGGCTCGACATGGAGTTCCGGCAGACCAATCACGAAGGCGAACTGGTGAGCTGGATTCAGGAGGCGCATGCCAAGAAGATCGCCGGCATCGTCATCAACCCCGCCGCCTACACCATGACGTCGGTCGCGCTGCTCGATGCAGTGAAGGCGGTGAGCCCCCTGCCCGTGATCGAAATCCACATCAGCCACACGCATCAGCGCGAGGAATGGCGGCAGAAGTCCTATATCTCCTATGGCGTGAAGGCGACCTTGTGCGGCTTCGGCATCAACGGATATGCCCTGGCAATCCGCGGCCTTGCCGCCATGGTCGAAGCGAAGGCCTGACAGCGTGGCGCGCGGACCGCAGAAACCCGACATGTCCAAAAGCAAACTCAGCGTCGATCAGGATCTCATTCGCGAGCTGGCGAAACTGCTCGACGAAACGGGCCTGAGCGAAATCGAGATCGAGCAGGACGACATGCGCGTGCGCGTCGGCCGCGGCGGTCGCGTCGCCGTCGCGCCGGCGCACGCCGCTCCGCCTCCGCCGCCCGCCGTCGCGCCCGCACCGGCGGCCGTTGCACCCGAAAAGCATCCGGGCGCCGTCACCTCGCCGATGGTCGGCACCGCCTATCTCGCGCCCTCGCCTGGCGCGCGTCCGTTCATCGATGTCGGCAGCCAGGTGAAGGTCGGCGACACCTTGCTCATCGTCGAGGCGATGAAGACGATGAACCAGATTCCGGCGACGCGGTCCGGCAAGGTCGTGCAGATTCTCGTCGAGGACGGCCAGCCGGTCGAATTCGGCGAGCCGCTGGTGATCATCGAGTGACACGGATTTGATGTTCGACAAGATCCTCATCGCCAATCGCGGCGAGATCGCCTTGCGCGTGCTGCGTGCCTGCAAGGAACTCGGCATCGCGACCGTCGCCGTGCATTCGACCGCCGACGCCGACTCGATGCATGTGCGGCTTGCCGACGAAAGCGTCTGTATCGGTCCTCCGGCTGCGCGCGATAGCTACTTGAACATTCCCGCGCTGCTCGCGGCCTGCGAGATCACCGGCGCCAATGCCGTGCATCCCGGCTACGGATTCCTTTCGGAAAACGCGCGCTTCGCCGAAATCCTCGAAGAGCACAAGATCCAGTTCATCGGCCCGAAGGCCGAACACATCCGCATCATGGGCGACAAGATCGAGGCCAAGCGCACGGCGAAGCGCCTCAGCATTCCTGTCGTGCCGGGCTCGGAAGGCGGCGTATCGTCCGATTCCGAGGCGCTCGCGATTGCCAAAGACATCGGCTTTCCCGTCCTGGTAAAAGCCGCGGCCGGCGGCGGCGGACGCGGCATGAAGGTCGCCTATTCGGAAAGTGAACTGTCGACCGCGCTTGCCACGGCGCGCACCGAGGCGAAGGCCGCGTTCGGCGACGACGCCGTCTATCTGGAAAAATATCTGCAGAAGCCGCGCCATATCGAAATCCAGGTGCTTGCCGACGGCAAGGGCAATGCCGTGCATCTCGGCGAGCGCGATTGCTCGCTGCAGCGCCGGCATCAGAAGGTGCTGGAGGAAAGCCCCTCGCCCGCGCTCAACGTCGAGGCGCGCGACCGCATCGGCGAGGTCGTCGCCAAGGCGATGCGCGAGTTGAAATATCTGGGCGTCGGCACGGTCGAATTTCTCTACGAGGACGGCGAGTTCTACTTCATCGAGATGAACACGCGCATCCAGGTCGAGCATCCGGTGACCGAGATGATCACCGATATCGACCTTATCCTCGAACAGATTCGCGTCGCCGGCGGCGCCGATCTGGCACTGACGCAGAAGGATGTGAAATTCCACGGCCACGCGATCGAATGCCGAGTCAACGCCGAGAACCCTTTCACCTTCCGTCCGTCACCGGGAAAGATCCTGCATTTCCATCCGCCGGGCGGCATGGGCGTGCGCGTCGATTCCCATGCCTATCAGGGCTACACGATCCCGCCCTATTACGATTCGCTCGTCGGCAAGCTGATCGTGCACGGCAAGACGCGGCCGGAATGCCTGATGCGGCTGCGCCGCGCGCTTGATGAATTCGTCGTCGACGGCATCGAGACGACGCTGCCTTTGTTCCGCAATCTCGTGCGCAACCAGGACATTATCGACGGCAATTACCACATCCACTGGCTCGAGCATTACCTCGCCGAGTCCAACATGGAGCCGAGCTGAGCCACCGCTAACGCGTGGCACAACTGCGCTTTTCCGCCGCTGGCGCGGCGCTTCGGGAATGCATACCTATCGGCGCATGAACGCGGCCGTCATCCCCGGCGGACCCTGGCGCATCGGGCTCTGCGCCATCACGCTGCTTTTCCTTCTGCTTGGCGGACCGGCTTTTGCCGCGCCAGCTGACGGGCCGGCCGGCCAATGGGGCGGCTGGCTTCTGGATCTCATTTCCGATCCGAATATCGCCTTCGTCCTGCTGCTGGTCGGCGTATACGGCATCCTGATCGAATTCTTCACGCCGGGCATTTTCGCGCCCGGCGTCGTCGGCCTCATCAGTCTCATTCTCGCGCTGATCGCTTTTTCCACCCTTCCGGTACAGCTCGGCGCGCTCGGACTTCTGCTTCTCGGTATCGCCATGATGGCGGGCGAAGCGTTTGTGCCGAGCGGGGCGCTCGGTCTCGGCGGCGTCGCCGCTTTCGTCATCGCCTCGCTCTTCCTGTTCGAGCCGGCGAGCGGATCATCCTACGCGCTGTCGCTGCCGCTCGTGATCGGCGCGGCCATCGCCTGCGCCGCGATTTCGCTGCTCGTCATCGGCGCCGCGATCAAGGCGCGGCAGCGCAAACCGAAGACCGGCGCGGAGCAACTCATCGGCAGTCATGGCCATGTCGTCGATTGGCGCGGGAGCGAAGGCACCGTGCATCTTCTCGGCGAGCATTGGTCGGCGCACAGCGACGCCGCGCTCGAGGCCGGCTCGCCCGTCCGCGTCGTCGCGCGCGAGGGATTGACCCTGACGGTGGAACCCGCAAAGCCACGGAGGCATCGATGAATGCATTGACGGCGTTGTCCGGATTGCTGATCCCGCTGATTGTCGTTCTGCTCGGCATTCTGTTTTATTCGTTTCGTATCCTGCGCGAATACGAACGCGGCGTCGTGTTCATGCTCGGGCGCCTATGGCGGGTGAAGGGTCCGGGCCTCATCCTCGTCGTCCCCTTCATCCAGCAGATGGTGCGTGTGGATCTGCGCACGCGCATGCTCGACGTGCCGCCGCAGGACATCATCTCGCGCGACAACGTCACCGTGCGCGTCAACGCCGTGATCTATTACCGCGTGATCGATCCGGAAAAGGCGATCGTGCAGGTCGAGCACTTCGATGCTGCGACGAGCCAACTGGCACAGACGACGTTACGGTCGGTGCTCGGGCAGCACGATCTCGACCAGATGCTGGCCGAACGCGACAAACTCAACAACGACATCCGCAGCATTCTCGACGGCCAGACCGACGCCTGGGGCATCAAGGTCTCGCTGGTCGAACTGAAGCAGGTCGACCTCAACGAGACGATGGTGCGCGCGATCGCAAAACAGGCGGAGGCCGAGCGCATTCGCCGCGCAAAGGTGATCGATGCCGAAGGCGAATTCCAGGCGGCGCAGAAACTTGCGGATGCCGGCGCGATCTTCGCCGAGCGCCCGGAGGCGATGCAGCTTCGCTATCTGACGGCGCTGCAGAACATCGCCGGCGAGCGCTCGTCGACCATCGTGTTCCCGCTGCCGATGAATCTGCTCGACAAGCTGCAGCGGTCGTAAAGAGGCAGCATCAATGCGCGGCGGCGAGCAGGCTTTCCACCATCGAGCAGGCGCGCGTCGGGCTGTAGGGCTTGGGCAGGATGCCGGACCGCGGCATGGCGCCGAGCGTGGCGAGAAGGCTCCAGCGTCCGGAGGCGTAGATGACCGGCAGGTCGGGATAGAGTTCGCGGGCGCGCGCCGCGAGCGTCGAGCCGTCCATGCCCGGCAGGTTGATGTCGGTGAACAGGATGTCCACGTGCTGCCCGTCCTGAAGATATTGCAGCGCCTGTTCGGCATTGGCGGCGGCGAGCACCTCGAAGCCCTCCTCCGCAAGCGCAGCCGCCATCATCTCGCTGATGAGAATCTCGTCCTCGACCAGCAATACCTTGGGTAGATGCCTGGGTTCGTCCATGATTGTCCCCCGATCCACGCAAGGGAAACGCAAATCGCGGCAATTGTTCGCAATCTTTTAGAAACTTAGCGGGGCGTGGCTAACGTTGTGTTAAGATTTGAAACACGCGCGCCAACCGACGGAGACTGCAACCGATGATTACCGAGATCGTGCTGTTCGACCTGCCGGCCGGCATCACCCGCGACGAGATGATCGCGCAGTTCCGCGACTCCATCCCGCGCTGGCAGCAAAATCCCGACATGATACGCAAATACATGATCTTCGATCTGAAGGCGGGCAAAGGCGGCGGTGTCTATCTCTGGAACAGCGTCGAGGATGCGAAACGCTGGCACGACGAGAGCTTCCGCCAGCGCATCCTGCAATATTTCGGCAGCGAGCCGACCTACCAGTATTTCGAGGCACCAGTCATCGTCGACAACGCGGCGCAGGACGTCGTGGTCGAGGCCGCCTGAACGGGGGACGGATTGGCGAGCCGCGACAACGCTTTCATCGAGATCACGCCGGAGGTTCTGCTCAAGGCCTATGCCTGCGGCATCTTCCCGATGGCGGAAAGCGCCGACGATCCGTCGCTCTACTGGATCGAGCCGGAGCGGCGCGGCATCATTCCGCTGAAAGGTTTTCATGTTCCCGCGCGGCTTGCGCGCACCGTGCGCTCCGACCGTTTCGAGGTGCGCGTCGATCATGACTTCGAGGCGGTGATCGATGGCTGCGCCGCGCCGCAGGCCGGGCGCGGCCGCACATGGATCAACCGGCGCATCCGCTCGCTCTACGGCAAGCTGCACGAATGCGGCCATTGCCACAGCGTCGAAGTCTATGAAGAGGGTCTGCTCGCCGGCGGTCTCTACGGCGTGCGGCTCGGCCGCGCATTTTTCGGCGAGAGCATGTTCCACATCGCGCGCGACGCGTCGAAAGTCGCGCTCGTGCATCTCGTCGCGCGGCTTCGCGCCGGCGGCTTTTCACTGCTCGACACGCAATTCGTCACCGATCATCTGAAGACGTTCGGCGCGCGTGAAATCTCGCGCCGCCACTACCACGCGCTGCTCGAAGAGGCGTTGACGGGCGAAGCCGATTTCGGCGCGCTGTCGGTCGATCGCCCGGTCACGGGCGCACAGGCGCTCGATCTTATCCAGCGCGATTGAACGAGTACGTCAGCGTTGCTGGAACAACGTGCCGGACGGCGGGCGCGCGGCCGCGGGCCGTTGCGCCGGTGCAGCGGACGGCGCACGCGGCGCGGCCGGGCGTGTCGGTTTCGGGGCAGCAGCCGGCGCGGGCGCCGGCGATGGCGCCGGTTCTTCGGCCACCTTCGTCGCCGGATCCTTACAATCGGTGAGCCACACGTCGTAGATCGGATGCTCGACCGCGTGCAGGCCGGGACTCGCGGCGAACATCCAGCCGGTGAAAATCCGCCGCACCTCGCCCTGCAGCGTCACCTCCGACACATCGACAAAGCCGTCGGTCTTCGGCAATTCGGTCGGCGGGCGCGTGTAGCAGGCGCGCGGCGTCACCTGCAGCGCGCCGAACTGCACTGTCTCGTTCAATGCGACGTCGAAGCTGATGATGCGGCCGGTGATCTTGTCGAGCCCCGAGAACACCGCCGTCTTGTTTTCGATCTTGGGCGTCGGCGGTTCGGCGGATGTGTCGTCGCTCGGCGGCGCTGGCGGAGCGACGCTTGCGGCGTCGCCCGGCAGCTGCGGCGTGCCGCGCGGCGGGCGCAGGCCGGGCGGCAAACCCGGCGTCGGACTTTGCGGCTGTTGCTGTTGTTGCGGCGGCAGCGCGCTTTGCTGCGGGCGCGTATCGAGCGGCGCGGCCGGCGCGCCGGGCGGCGGTGGCAACGGCTGCGTTTGCACGGAAACGCCGCGTCCGCCGGACGGCGGCAGGTTGGACGACGGCGGCAGACTTTGCGGCGGTTGCTGCCCTTGCGGCGGCAGGCGCGGATCGGATGGCGGCGCGCCTGGCACGTCGGCGGGCGGACGCGGCGGGTTGTCGCCGAAAATCGTTCCGAACTGCGCCGATGCCGGTTGCGCGCCGAAGCCGGCGAGGCCCGCGCACGCCCAAAGAGCGATCAGGCCTGCCAAGGCGCGTCGAGTCGTTATCCGGTGCATCAAAAGTCCAGCTTGAACAGGCCTTCCGCCTCGGGACCTGCGACGCCGGGTTAACACGGCGAATGCGGCGGTGGAAGGGCGGCAAATTTCAGGGAATTGCCAGGATCACCGGCTCGCACGCGACCGGAAAATTCACCGAATTGGCGATGAAGCAGAGCCGGTGCGCGTCGTGATGAAGCGTGCGCGCAAGCTCGGCGTCGCCATTGGCGATGGTGACGCGCGGGTGCAGCGTGACGCGCACAAAGCGCCCGCCTGCGGCGCCCTCGTCGATCATCTCCCCCTCGGCCTCATCGACATAATGTGTCACCGCGATGCCGGCCTTCGCACACAAGCCGATGTACCAGAGCATGTGACACGACGAGAGCGAGATGACGAGCAGGTCTTCGGGATTATGCCGCGTCGGATCGCCACGAAAGGCCGGGTCGGCAGAGAGCGCCAGATCGGGCTTGCCGTTCATGCGCGCGACGTGATTGCGCGAGTGGGTCGAGGCCTTGACCGTTCCGGCGGGGTCAACCCATTCCAGCGTCGCGCGATAGTGATGGCGCTTTCCGGCCATCGGTCGTCAGCGGCCGGGGTCCCAGGCCTTGTAATCGCCAGTTGCCTTGCCGCGGCGGCCCTGCGCGGCGATCGATCCGGACGGGCGATAGGCCCCGGGCGTGCCGGTCAGGTTCGGGCGATGCGGCTTCTGCCAGGCGCGCGGCTTGTAGTTTTCCTGCGTCGGCGGAACGTCGACGACGTGATGAACCCAGCCGTGCCATGACGGCGGAATGGTCGTCGGCTCAGCGTAGCCGTTGTAGATGACCCAGCGGCGCTGAAAGTGCAGCACAGGATCGACCTTGCCGCCCCTGGTTCGATAATACCGGTTGCCGTACTCGTCCTCACCGACGAACTCGCCGTAGAGCCACGTCCACAATTGCGTTCCGAAGGTCTGGCCGTTCCACCAGGTGAAAAGCCGCAAGAGAAACGTCTTCATCCGCACGTCCGGTTCGCTTCGGAGCCAAGTATCCGGGCCTGAATGCCACCCCCCGCAAGGCCTGTCCAGCCGGGACGCGGAGTCGCCAGGTCGGCGCGCCGGGCTCTGTAGATTTCACGCGAAATCAGCGTGGTGTGGCTCTCGCGCTATAGCTCATTTGCCCGGCGCCGGGTTATTTTCCCAAGCGATTCAGGCAGCCCAAGCGGGCCCTCTTCACGCCTGCCCCCAAGGTGATCGGAATGAAAAAACTGCTCCTCGCGACCTCGGCGCTTTTCTCGCTCGCCGTCGCTCCAGCCTCCGCTGCGGACCTTTCACCGCGCATGCCGCTGAAGGCGCCCGCTGCAACGCAGGCGATCTGGGACTGGACCGGATTTTACGTCGGCGGTTACGTCGGCCTCGCGCTCAATCATTCCCATGCATCCGACCCGACGGGCGCAATCGATGGCGCGCTCGAATTTCTCGGCACCGGTTTCACCGGCGGCGCGACCGTCGGCTACAATTGGCAGGTCGCAGCGAACTGGGTGCTCGGCATCGAAGGCGACATCGGCTATTTCGGCCTGAACCGCAACGTCCATCAATTCAACGAAACAACGCTGTTCGTGAATCAGGAAACCGACTGGCTTGCGACCTTGCGCGCACGCGTCGGCTACACGAACGGGCCCAATCTCTCCTATGTCACCGGCGGTGCCGCGTGGGTCCACGCGAAGGATTCGTTGGTGAGCGACGCCGGGCCGGACAGCACGTCGGATACCAAGACCGGCTGGGTCATCGGCACTGGCACGGAAACCATGTTGGGTGGCGGCTGGACCGCAAAAGCCGAAACGCTCTACGTCAACACGGGCTCCGGCGACACAATCGATAATGGCGACTTCGCCTACAAGGCCGAGCATCGCTATTACACGCAGCGCTTTGGCGTGAACTATCTGTTCGGCGGAAAACCAACGCCGGCCCCGCAAATGTACAACTGGTCGGGCTTCTATGCCGGCATCATCGGGGGCAGCTCGATTGCACAGACCAAGATCGACGACCCCACGGGCAACAGCGTCGGTGAATTCGGCAATACCGGCACGGGTTACAACGCCGGCGGCGTCCTTGGTTTCAACTATCAATTCGCGCCAGCTCTCGTTGCCGGTGTCGAAGGCGATTTCAGCTGGTTTGGCATCAGACACGGCGTCGACGACTACAATGACTCGCTCGCGCTCTACACGATCAAGACCCATTGGCTCGCAACGGCGCGCGCACGGCTCGGCTACAGCAGCGGCCCTGCCCTGTTCTACGTCACCGGCGGCGGCGCGTGGGTCAACCTGAACGAGTCGTGGGACTTCGGTTCCGGCCCGGCTTCGGCCACCAAGACATTGTCTGGCTACAGCGTCGGCGGCGGCATCGAGACGGTGCTGTGGGGCGGCCTCACGAGCCGGACCGAATATCTGTTCGTCGATGTCGGCCGCGGCACCCTGCTCATCGACCCGAGCGTCACGCCGGTGCAGGGCGACCATCAGTACCACCTGTTCCGGTCGAGCCTGACCTACAAGTTCGGCGGTTGATTTCAGCCTCCAGCGCGGATAGCGAAAAGCCCGGCCGTCGCGCCGGGCTTTTTCTTTTCGTAAACGCTAATGCCGAGCGCCGCCGCAACATTTGCTGGCGGCATGCGTTGTCTTTGCGAACCAGGCCTCGCGCGAGAGGCCGTTTGCTTTTGCACAACGATTGATCACGAGATGGATTTCCTGCGCTCGCAATGGTTCGCGCTCGTTGACCTTCTCCAATCGACGCCAGCGGAAATCATTTCGATTCTCGTGCTGATGGCGGCAATCTTTCTCGCCCTCATCGTCTTCGCGGCCGCGGTCGCGCTGCTGCGCCGTTTCGTCAAACCGTATCATCCGCGTTTCTGGTCCTATCTGCGCCGCACCAGCGGGCCGATCCGCTTCGCCATCGTGCTGTTCGCGCTCGCGATCGGCGTACAATTGGCGCCGCTCGAGCCGGAAGCGGCCGATACCCTCTCGCGCATCTTCCGCCTCGGCGTCATCGCACTTCTCGGCTGGCTCGCCATCGTTGCGACCGAGATGACGGCGGATGTCTATCTTCTCCGTTTCAAGCTCGATGTCCCCGACAATCTGCTCGCGCGCAAGCACGTCACGCAGGTGCGCGTATTGCGAGGAGCGCTCAAGACGATCGTTGTCGTGATGACGACGGCCGCGGCGCTGATGACGTTCGAGCCCGTACGGCAATTCGGCGTCAGCCTGTTCGCGTCCGCCGGTCTTGCCGGCATCGTCGTCGGCTTCGCCGCGCGGCCGCTGCTTTCAAGCCTGATCGCGGGCGTGCAGATCGCCATGACGCAGCCGATCCGCATCGACGACGCCGTGGTCGTCGAAGGCGAATGGGGCTGGATCGAGGAGATCACCGCGACCTATGTCGTCATCAAGCTGTGGGACTGGCGGCGTCTGATCGTGCCCCTCTCCTATTTCATGGAGAAGCCGTTCCAGAACTGGACGCGCGAAGGTGCAGCGGTCATCGGCAGCGTGATGATCCACACCGACTACAGCGTGCCGGTGGCACGCGTGCGCGAGAAGCTCGTCGAGATCGCCAAGGGCTCCAAGCTCTGGGACGGCAACGTGGTCAATCTTCAGGTCACCGACGCCGACGCGCAGACGATCGAGTTGCGCGCGCTTGTCAGTGCCGGCACCTCGCCGGCCGCATGGGATCTGCGCTGCGAGGTGCGCGAGAAGCTGATCGCCTTCCTGCAGGAGGACTATCCCTCGGCGTTGCCGCGGCGCCGTCAGGAAATGGTGCAGAGCCGGGACGCGCCTGCGGTCGCGCCAGACAATCGCGCGCGCCGGGACAACCGCTCCGCGTTTTCGTGAATATCTGCGACCGCGGCCACCTTCGTCTGCGATAAGTTCAAGTCGCATCTCGCGAATTCGCCGTGCATTGACTGCCTTTACGCCACTGTTACCGTTTCCTCGTCGCCTGCCCGGGTCCATGTCCCTGTGCGGGACGTGGCCCGCTGGCAAGGCCGAACGGGGGGCGTGCCATGACATCGTCATTCTTGCGGTTGGCCGGGCTCATCGTAGCCCTCGGCCTCACCGTCGCATGCGCTGGAATTTCTCCCGCCGCTGCCGCGGCACCGAAAAGCAAATTCGAGCAGGCCAAGATCAAGGCCGGTCTCATCTACAAGAAATATTACAAGGCCGCATTCGACTCGAGCATCCTCGGCCCGGAATTCAAGGAGGTGCACGAAGAGGCGTCGCGCCTGCGCGAGCAGTTCAACAAGGCGCTCGACGAAGCCGTCGACCTCGATCCGAACGTGCGCCGCACCGAAGACGCCCTGAAGCGGGCGCAGAACAAGCCGGAGGACAAGCAGGATCCGGAGGAAATCCTCGCTCGCACCGAAGATGTGCAGATCGTGCGGCAGAACGCGCGCGGCGATATCGAGAGCGAGGCGCACGGCCACGTCTTCGATGTCGTCGACGACGACGATGACACGCCAAAGAAGCCGGTCGCCTGCGGCGAGGCCGACCAGAAACGCATCCAGGAACTGCAGACGCGCATCGAAATCTACGAGAAGCGCCTGGCCGACGCCGAGCAGGAGGCCAGGAACATCAACCAGGCCATCCAGAATTCCGAGAAGGACGGCACCACGCAGATTCAGCTCATCGAGCTGAGAGACAAGAACGAATTGCTGCAACGTCGCATCAAGCGGCTGAAGCACAACATCGAAGAGTACAAGACGGAGCTCAACAAGGTGCTCAATCCGCCGCCTTGCCCCGCGCCCTCGACCAGCAAGCAGGACGACAAGCCGGCAAAGGAAGACAAGCCGGTCAAAAAGGCATCGAAGCCAGTCGAGAAGAAAAAGGCGGAGAAGGAGAAGGACAAGGGCGAGACGGGCGTCAACGTCCCTGCGATCGCGATCGATGTCGGCGTCGGCATCATGCGCCATGACCGGCGCGACCGCGACGATCGCCGGCGCGACGATGACCACGGACGCGGCGGCATCGGAATCGGCGGCGGCTTTGGCGGCCTGAGATAACGCCGCGCCCTCACCCGCGCGGCCGGAAGCCGAGCGGCCTCGCTTCCGCCCCGATGGCCGGGGCCGATCGCCTGCGTGCCGTCCGGACGCAGGCGTATGGCGAGCTGCCCAGATGCCTTAGGCGCGGGCGCGATACCAGGCGAAGCCGAACAGGACGAGCGCGACCACCGCCGCGACCGCTCCATGCTTGACGTGAATGCGGGCAGAACCCGCCTCGAAGCCCGGCATGAAGGCCGGCAGCGAACTCGCCGGCACGACCCAGTAGACGATGGCGAGAAGCGCGAAAGCGATGCCGAGAACGATGAGTACAGTGCGCATGAGGTTCCTCCCCCGAGTCCGGTGCGGGCGACCATAGGCGTATTCCATACTCGCGTCAGTGCCCATAACGCGTTGGCAGATCAACGAGAATCGGTGCTCTCCCGCGCACCGATCTACGGCCCGGACGGTGGCGGGCAACCGTCGCAGGCCTTCCCCCGCCGCCACCCCGTTGGCGGAACGGCCGGCGGGAAACACTGGCCCGACGCTATTTCCCGGGCGGCGACAGGGTTGTGAACGGGCGATGTCACCGGAGTGACACAAAGGGCTTGGCGAAAGCCCCCGGCCTTCCGATACTTGCCGGCGGTCGGGCCGAGTCGTCCCCGAAATTAACAGGCCGGACACAACATTTAGCGTTTCGTTCAGACTCTCCGACTAGTTCTTGACGCGTGTAACGAGTCTGCTTAGGTTTTGAGTTCAGCACGGCGCGGGTGGGTCATGCGTCTCCGCCGACCGCTTTTCCCTCAGGCTCGAGGCAGTGGCCCGCCAGGATGGCCCTTGGCGGGGGTGGGTCTCGCGTCGCCGTGACAGGCGGAGCGAAAGCCTGAGGCCAACCGGTGCCATTCAACGGACCCGGGCTTAAGTTGCGTAAGGGACGTCAAAAAGAGCAACGAGCCGGACGAACGGGCGGAGGCCAGGCCCGTTTCGAACGATAAGCGTCGGCAGCCAACGGGCCGACCAAAAAAGGGCGAGAACAATGCGAATCGAGCGGCGCTTCACCAAGGACGGCCAATCCCCCTACGCGGAGATCAATTTCCGCCTGACCACGAGCGAGATCCGCAATCCGGACGGCTCGGTGGTGTTCCATCTCGACAATGTCGAGGTGCCGGATTTCTGGTCGCAGGTCGCGTCCGACGTTCTCGCGCAGAAATATTTCCGCAAGGCGGGCGTGCCCGCGCGGCTGAAGAAGGTCGAGGAGAATTCCGTCCCCTCCTTCCTCTGGCGCTCGGTCGCCGACGACGAGGCGCTGGAGGCGCTGCCGCAAGGCGAGCGCATGACGGGCGAGCATTCGGCCAAGCAGGTATTCGATCGTCTCGCCGGCACCTGGACCTATTGGGGCTGGAAGGGCGGCTATTTCGATTCGGAAAACGACGCGCAGATTTTCTTCGACGAGCTTCGCTACATGCTGGCGGCGCAGATGTGCGCGCCG
>CAZSAW010000276.1:0-6416 GCA_964604745.1 uncultured Hyphomicrobiales bacterium | reverse complement strand
GGGTGCATGTCGAGCGCTTCACCCCCGGCGAGGGCGGTCGGCCGCGGCCCATGCCGGTGGCACGCGATGCCCGGCCGGCGGCGCTGGTCACCGCGATCTGCGAGGGCAGCCGCAGCGAGTTCCCGGTGGCGGAGGGTGAGGCGATCATCGATGCCGCGCTGCGGGCCGGCCGCGCGTTGCCCTATTCGTGCAAGGGCGGCATGTGCTGCACCTGCCGCGCCAAGGTGCTGGAGGGCGAAGTGGCCATGGCGGTGAATTATTCGCTGGAGCCGTGGGAGACCGAAGCGGGTTACGTGCTCACCTGCCAGGCGCATCCGGTGACGCGCGAGGTCAGCGTCGATTACGACGCGGTTTGATGGCGGCTTCTTCAGGCCCGTTTGCGCAGCCGCGCCGGGGTCTGCGCCAGGGCCTGCGCGCCCTCGATCAGCAGGGTAGTGACGAGATCGGCATAGTCCTCGCGGCTCACGGCGCCGCGTTCGCGGAACCACATGTAATGCCAGTTGAGCATGCCGAAGAGAGACATCGTCACCGGCTTGAGCATCGCCCCGTCGTCAAGCGCGGGGATCACGGCAGCGATCGCTTCGGCGAAGGTCGCGACCAGCGCGCGCTCCATCTCGACCAGCGCCTTGCGCCGCAGGGACGGAAGCTTTGACAATTCGTTGATCTGAATCTTGTGCTCGTCGTCGGCGTCGCGATAGGCGGACAGAAGGGCGCCGACAAGGGCGCGCAGGCGCAAGCGCGGTGTCATTCCCTTGTCCACCGCCTGCACGGAATCGAGCAGCGCCTGCAGATGCTCGCGCAGGATGTCGAACAGGAGCGCATCCTTGCCGGTGTAATAATGATAGACGAGCGCCTTCGACACACCGCAGGCGGCGGCGACCTCCGCCATCGACGTGCGGTCATAACCGTTCTTGGCGAACAGCGAGGCCGAGCGCCGCAGGATGACGCGGCGCTTGTCGTCGTGATCGGCGGCGCGGGGGCGGGCCATCGCTATTCCTTCGGCCGCTTGTCGACGATGCGGCGCGCCTTGCCGGCCGAGCGTTCCACCGCGCCGGGATCGCCGACCACGACATCGACGCCGATGCCGATATTGCTGCGGATATGCGCCGACAGCGAAGCAGCCTCCGCCGCGCGCGAGGCTTCATCCGCGCGCTCGGGCCGCGCCTCGACGAAAAGGCGCATCACGTCGAGCCGCTGTTCGCGCAGAAGCTCGATCTGGTAATGCGGGCTCAGGCCCTCGCAGCGCAGCAGCAATTCCTCGATCTGTGTCGGGAAGACATTGACGCCGCGGATGATCATCATGTCGTCGGAACGGCCCGTCACCTTTTCCATGCGCCGATGCGAACGCGCGGTACCGGGCAGAAGCCGTGTCAGGTCGCGCGTGCGATAGCGGATCACCGGCATCGCTTCCTTGCTGAGCGAGGTGAAGACAAGTTCGCCTCGCTCGCCGTCGGGCAGGACCTTGCCGGTCTGCGGATCGACGATCTCCGGATAGAAATGATCCTCCCAGATATGCAGCCCGTCCTTGGTCTCCACGCATTCGTTGGCGACACCCGGACCCATGACCTCCGACAGGCCATAGATGTCGACCGCGTCCATGCCGAAGGCGTCCTCGATCTCGGCGCGCATCGAATTGGTCCAGGGTTCCGCGCCGAAAATGCCGATCTTGAGCGAGCATTCGCGCGGATCGATTGTCTTCGCACGGAATTCGTCGAGGATCGCCAGCATGTAGGACGGCGTCACCATGATGATGTCGGGTTTGAAATCGGTGATGAGCTGCACCTGCCGCTCGGTCATGCCGCCGGAAACGGGGATCACGGTGCAGCCGAGCGCCTCGGCGCCGTAATGCGCGCCGAGGCCGCCGGTGAACAGCCCATAGCCGTAGGAGACGTGCACTTTCATGCCCGGGCGACCGCCGGAGGCGCGGATCGAGCGCGCCATCAACTGCGACCAGGTGTCGATATCCTTCTTCGTATAGCCGACGACGGTCGGCTTGCCGGTGGTGCCGGATGAGGCGTGGATGCGCGCGATCTTCTCGTGCGGGACGGCGAACATGCCGAAGGGATAATTCTCGCGCAGGTCCTGTTTCGAGGTGAGGGGAAACTTGGCGAGGTCCTCGAGCCGCTGGAAATCGGAGGGCCGGACGCCCGCTTCGTCGAACTTTCGCCGGTAGGCGTCGACGTTGTCATAGGCGTGCTGCAACGACCAGCGCAGACGCTGCGTCTGCAACGCGGCAATCTCGTCGCGCGAGGCGGTTTCGATCGGTTCGAGCCCGTAGGGCCTGTAGGATGCATCAACCATGTGTCTCAGCTCCCCGCGTCGATCGAGCGGATTGTCGCTTTCGTCATGCGCTCACCTTCACGCCGGGCAGCAATTCGCCCTCGATGGTGCGCGAATGGCCGCGAAATTCGGCGACGATCGATCCGTCCTCGCGCGTCACCGTGATGTCGTAGATGCCCGAGCGGCCGATGCGCTGGCGCTCGACGCCGCGCGCGACGAGCTTGTCGTTGAGCCTTGCCGCCGTCAGAAAGGTCACGGCGCAATGCTGCGCCACGGTGCGCTGATTGTAGGTGTTGCAGGCAAAGGCGAAGGTGGAATCTGCAAGCGTGAAGATGAATCCGCCGTGGCAGATCTTGTGGCCGTTCACCATGCGCTCGGTGACGGTCATGGCGAGCGTCGCGCGCCCCGGCTCGACCGCGACGAGCTGCATGCCGAGGCCGCGGCTTGCCTCGTCTTCCGCCCACATCGCGTCGGCGCAGGCGCGCGCGAGCTGTCCGGCATCCATGTTCATGACCCCCGGCCGGTGAATTTCGGCGCGCGCTTGTCCATGAAGGCGCGCACGCCTTCGGCGGAGTCGGCATGCGCCCCGGCCTGGCGCTGCAGGTCGCGCTCGAGATCGAGCTGCGCGTCGAGACCGTTCGATGCCGACGCATCGAGCGCGCGCTTGATCAGCGAAAGCCCGAAGGTTGGCGCCTGGGCGAAATGCACGCAGAGCTTTTCCGCTTCCGCCATCAGGGTCTCGTCGGCGACGCTTTTCCAGATGAGGCCGAAGCCTTCCGCCTTTTCCGCGCTGAGCGGTTCGGCAAGAAGCGCCAGCCCGCGGGCGCGCGCGGCACCGACGAGCCGTGGCAGAAAATAGGTGCCGCCGGAATCGGGCACGAGCCCGATCTTGGCGAAGGCCTGGATGAAATTTGCTGATTTTGCCGCGAGTACGATGTCGCAGGCGAGCGCAATATTGGCGCCGGCGCCGGCGGCAACGCCGTTCACCGCCGCGACGATGGGGAAGGGGAGTGCGCGCAATCTGCGAATGAGCGGATTGTAGAAGGTCTCGATGGTGTGGCCGAGATCGACCTTGGCGTCGCCGCTCGCGATCCGGTCGTTGAGATCCTGGCCGGCGCAGAAGCCGCGACCGGCGCCGGTCAGCAGCAGCGCCCGGCACGAGGTGTCCTTCTCCGCGTCGTCGAGCGAAGCCCGCAGCGCGTGATGCATCGCCTCGGTGAACGAGTTGAGCCGCTGCGGACGATTCAGCGTGATGACGCGATAGCCGGCGCGCGTGTCGACGAGGACACTCTCGTCCATGCGATTTCCTCCCGATCCGGCGCGATTATTTTCGCGCTCTTGCTCGATGCGGCCATCAGCCTCTTGACTGACCGGCCGGTCGGCTAATTAATATGGGCCAAGCAAAAGGGTGTCAACGCGCCCCGGCCGCAGCAGGCCGGAAGGATCGCGCGCCCGCCGGGAGGAGACATGACGTTTTTCGAGGCGCATCGCGCGCTGCTCGATCAGGCTGTGAGCGCCAGCCGCACGCGCGGTTACTGGAGCGCCTATCCGGAAATTCCGAGCGGCAAGGTCTATGGCGAAACCGCCAAGGCGGACGCCGAAGCTGCCTTCAAGGCGCTTGTCGGACAGCCCTTCGACCTCGATCAGCCGAGCGCCAGGCGAGTCGGCCGCGAAGTGTCGCCCTACGGCATGCCGCTCGGCATCACCTATCCGTCGGCCGATGCGGCGGCGCTGATCGCCGCGTCGGAAAAGGCAGGCGAGACATGGGCGCGCGCGGCGGTCGATACGCGCGCCGGCGTTTGCCTCGAAATCCTGCAACGCATCAACCGTCAAAGTTTCCTGATGGCGAATGCGGTGATGCATACGACCGGCCAGAGCTTCATGATGGCGTTCCAGGCCGGCGGTCCGCATGCGCAGGACCGCGGGCTCGAAGCCGTCGCCTACGCCTATGACGAGATGAAGCGCGTGCCGGACGCGGCGCATTGGTCGAAGCCGCAGGGCAAGGCCGATCCGCTCGTGCTCGACAAGACCTGGCGCATCGTCCCGCGCGGCGTGTCGCTCGTCATCGGCTGTGCCACGTTCCCGACCTGGAACGGCTATCCGGCGATCTTTGCAAGCCTTGCCACCGGCAACACCGTCATCGTCAAGCCGCATCCCGGTGCGATTCTGCCGCTGGCGCTGACGGTAAAGATCGGGCGCGATGTGCTGAAGGAGGCGGGCTTCGATCCGAACGTGCTGATGCTTGCCGCCGACGAGGCCGACGCGCCGGTTACGAAAGAGCTTGCCACCAATCCCGGCGTCGCCATCGTCGATTTCACCGGCAGCCCGGCCTTCGGCCAGTGGGTGCGCGAGAATGCGGCGACCGATGTCGTGTTCACGGAAGAGGCCGGCATCAATTCCATCGTCATCGACTCGACGGACAACCTGCGCGGGCTCAGCGGCAACATCGCCTTTTCGCTCTCGCTTTATTCCGGACAGATGTGCACGGCGCCGCAGAACATTTTTGTTCCGGCGGGCGGCATCGAGACGAACGAGGGCCACAAGAGCTTCGATGACGTCGCGGCCGCGATCGGCACGGCGATCGACAAGCTCCTCGGCGATCCGGAGCGCGCGGCAGCCTTGCTCGGTGCGGTGCAGAGCGAGGCGACCGTCAGGCGCATCGAGGTGGCGCGCAGGCTCGGCCGCGTCGTGCGCGATTCAGGTGCCACGCCCGTGCCGGGATTCGAGAAGGCGCGCACCGCGTCGCCCCTGCTCGTGGCCGTGGACGCAAAGGACGAAGCAGCGTGGGGCGAGGAGCGCTTCGGGCCGATCGCTTTCGTCATCAAGACCGCCTCCACGGCGGAGTCGATTGCGCTCGCGGCAGGCTCGGCCAGACGCAAGGGCGCGATCACGGCCTCGCTCTATTCCACGAACGATGCGGTGATCGGGGAGGCGGAGGCGGCATTCGCACGCGCCGGCGTCGCGCTCTCCGTCAATCTCACCGGCGGCGTCTACGTCAATCAGTCGGCCGCCTTCAGCGATTACCATGTCACCGGCGCCAATCCGGCGGGCAATGCCTGCCTGACGGATGCTGCGTTCGTGGCGAACCGTTTTCGCGTCGCCGCGGTGCGGCGGCAGCGGGCAGCGTGAAAGTCAATAAACGGCATAACAACGACTCAACGGGAGGAAAGCATGACATTCAAATCGACGTTGCTGACGGCGGCGGGCGCTCTGCTTCTGAGCGTCGGCGCGGCTCAGGCGGATATCAAGATCGGCTCGGTGCTGTCGGTGACGGGGCCGGCGTCGTTCCTCGGGGATCCGGAAAAGAAGACGCTGGAAATGTACGTCGCCGACATCAACGCCAAGGGCGGCGTGAACGGCCAGCAGATCAAGCTGTTCGTCTATGACGACGGCGGCGATCCCAACCAGGCACGCACCTTCGGCACGCGCCTGATCGAGGAAGACAAGGTCGATGCCATTGTCGGCGGCTCGACCACGGCGACGACGATGGCGATCATCCCGCTGGCGGAAGAGGCGGGCATGCCCTTCATCAACCTCGCCGGCGCGGTGCAGGCGGTGTCGCCGGTCAAGAAGTGGATCTTCAAGACACCGCACACCGATCTCATGGCCTGCGAAAAGATCTTCGAGGACATGAAGAAGCGCGGCACCACCAAGATCGGTATGATCTCGGGCACGGACGCCTTCGGCAAGTCAATGCGCGACCAGTGCATGACGGTGACGGGAAAATACGGCATCGAGGTCCTGCACGAGGAAACCTACGGCCCGCGCGACAGCGACATGACCCCGCAGCTCACCAACATCAAGGGCAAGGCCGGCATCCAAGCGGTGATCAATCCGGGCTTCAGCCAGGGCCCGGCGATCGTGACGCGCAACTACAAGCAACTCGGCATCAGCGTGCCGCTCTACCAGAGTCATGGCGTCGCCTCGAAGCAATTCATCGAGCTGGCGACGCCCGCGGCGGCGGAAGGCGTGCGGCTGCCGGCGGCGGCATTGCTGGTCGCCGAGAAGCTGCCCGACAGCGATCCGCAGAAGAAGGTCGTGGTCGATTACAAGAAGACCTACGAAGCCAAGACCGGCCAGCCGGTCTCGACCTTCGGCGGCCACATGTATGACGGCCTGATGATTTACGTCGACGC
>CAZSAW010000275.1:0-1948 GCA_964604745.1 uncultured Hyphomicrobiales bacterium | reverse complement strand
GAGTGCGGCGTAGCCGGTCACCGGATTGCCGATCGCCACATAGGTGACGTCCTCCGGCTTCAGGCCGACCTCGCCGAGCATCATGTTGAAATATTTTTCGCTCGAGGTGCCACGCGCCGCGACGCCGATCTTCTTGCCCTTGAAATCCTGCATTATCGCCGGATAGCCGTCCTTGCGGTGCGGCAGCGGCACGTCGTTGCGGACCGAGACCGACAGCACGTTGTTGGGCAGGCTCAAGCCCACGATGCGGATGTCGGCGCCGGCCAGGATCGACGCGGCCAAAAGGTCGGCGCCGCCCTGCGTCACGTCGATCGACTTGCCGACCAGCGCCTGCAGGCCGAGCGAGGTCGAGTTGATCGTGGTCGGCTCGCAGTGGAAGTTATACTTTTCGCAGAACCCCTTCGCCTTTGCGACGATGGCGTGCATGTTGCCGGTGGTGCCGGAGTAATTCTGGATCTTCAGCGTCTCGCCGTTGGCCTTCGGCGTCTGCGCGCTCGCAGGATGAGCGATCGCGAAAAGGCCCACGGCCGCAGCCAGAAACGCGCCGCGCACCGACGTCAGAACACGCATGAACAACCTCCCGTAACGTTCTATTGATTGTTGGATTCAGCTGGAGTGTGGACTCGCTTAGTTCATAACGCAATGCGAATTGTCGGGCTGCGCGGTTATGCCGTCGCACCACCCGCGATCGTGGTTATCATAGGCGGTTTCGCCGCCGGCGATAACTGAGGACGCCGGCCGGATTCTGAAAAAACTCAGTATTTGCCGGATTCCAAAAGCGAGTATGAGGATTTACCGAAGTGACATATTTTCGGGCTCAGGATCGCACCCTCTCGTGATGAGGCGCCCATGAACGTCCAGACCGCCACGACCCAGGCCGCCGGCGCGGCCCCGCTGTTCAATCCGCTGTCACCCGATTTCATCCGCAATCCCTATCCGTTTTACGCGCGCCTGCGCGAGACCGCTCCGGTGATGCGGCTGCCGCACCTCGGCGCCTTTCTCGTCAGCCGCAATGCCGACGCCGCGTTCGTTCTGCGCGACAAGCGCTTCGGCAAGGATTTCGCGACCCGCATCACCCGCCGCTACGGCCCCGCGGCGCTGAACGAGCCGATCTATCGCGCGATGAGCCTGTGGATGCTGTCGCAGGATCCGCCCGACCACACCCGGCTCCGCGGCCTCGTCGTGAAAGCGTTCACCTACCGCCGCGTCGAGGACATGCGGCCGCGCATCCAGCAGATCGTCGATGAATCGATCGATCGCGTGATCAAGCAGGGCCGCATGGACCTGATCGCCGACTTCGCGTTCCGCCTTCCGGTGATCGTGATCTGCGACATGCTCGGCATCCCCGAGGAGGATCGCGAAATCTTCTTCCACCGCGAGCGCACCGGCGGCCGGCTGCTCGATCCCGTGCCGCTGTCGCGCGAAGAGATCGACGCCGCCAACGCCTCGCACAAGAACTCGGAAGCCTACTTCCACAAGCTGTTCGAGCTGCGCCGCCGCCAGCCCGGCGACGACCTCACCACGCAACTGGTGCAGGCTGAGGAAGACGGCAGCAAGCTGACCAACGAGGAACTGACCGCCAACATCATCCTCTTGTTCGGCGCGGGACACGAGACCACGGTCAACCTGATCGGCAACGGCCTGCTCGCCCTGCATCGCAATCCCGACCAGCTCGCCAAACTCAAGGCCAATCCGGCGCTGATGCAAAACGCGATCGAGGAATTCCTGCGCTACGACTCCTCGGTGCAGCTCACCGGCCGTGTCGCGATGGAGGACATCGAGGTCGGCGGCACCATGATCCCGAAGGGCGAGAACGTGATGTGCCTGCTCGGCTCGGCCAACCACGATCCGGCGGTCTATCCCGATCGCCCCGACGAACTCGACATCGAACGCAAGGACGTGCGGCCGATGTCGTTCGGCGGCGGCATCCATCATTGCCTCGGCGCGC
>CAZSAW010000274.1:0-2683 GCA_964604745.1 uncultured Hyphomicrobiales bacterium | reverse complement strand
CGCCCACGGCGAGACCCGATGCCAGAATTGAAGCGATCATAGGACAGCTTCAGGCCTTGTAGCCGGGCGCCAGGGAAAACGCGCCGTCCTTAGCCGAGCTTGCTTCCGACATCACAACATCTTCCGTGGGATAGCCGTTATGCTGCGTCGGCGTGAACGTGTAATCGCCGTAGTAGCCCGGATATTTTGTCAGGCTATTCCAGTACTTGATAATATCTTCGGCCGAAGAGGAACCGGTGGTCTCGACGGCTTTTGCAATCAGGTTTACGGCGTCCACGCCGCCGGCGACCCACCACAGCAGGTTGTCGGACAGCTTCACCTTACCCTTGATCTGGTCGACGAATCCTTGCGTCCGCGGCGGCAGTTTGCCATTGGCGTCATAACTGCAGCTCCGGTAGCCGGTGACATACACCTTGTTCCAGTATTCGCGCTTCTCAATGAGATTGGCGACGTCGCCTGAAGACATCGACGAGTGACCAACAAAGGGCACATCCCATTTCAAGGCGGCGCGCGTGTTCATCAAACGCGCATCCATGCCGGTCGAGGTGCTCCAGACCGCGACGACTTCCGCGCCGGCGTTCTTGGCACGAAGCATATCCGGCGTCATATCGGGCTGGTTGTAGTCGATATTGGCAGCGTAAACGACTTCGGCGCCATCCTTCTTGAAGGCGTCAACCGAGAAATTGGCGGCCGCCGACCCAAAGCCCGTCGTATCGCCAAGGACGGCGACCTTCTTAATCTTGAGAACGTTGAGGCAATAGGCTCGCATTGAATCGTCCCATTGGCTTAACGACGGCGAGGTGCGAAACGCGTTCGGATATTTTTTCTCGTCAATCAGCGATGTGACGACACAGGGGTGAATATTGGGCATGTTGGCGCGCGCCATAATCGGCGTCACCGCCAGCGATTCGCCAGAATTGGTCGGGCCCCAGATTGCATGGACCTTGAGCTGACTGATCATTTCCTGTGTTGCGTTCACGGCCTTGGTCGGATCGCCCTGTGTATCGCGGGTCAAAATTTCGATTTTTCGACCTTTGACGCCGCCAGCGGCATTAATCAGATCGGCGGCATAATGGACGCCGCGATCAAAGCCGATCGCAGGTGCCGAACTGGCGCCGGTCATCGCAGCGAGCCAGCCGATGCGGATCGGTTCTACTTGCGCAATGGCAGGCGCCGCAGGAACGAACATCGGCGCGCTCGCGGCTGCGGCAGCACCAATGTTGAAGTTACGCCGTGTGATTTTCATGTGTCCGCTCCCTTAATTTTGTTCAGCTATTTTATTCACGGCCAGCGCATTTTTCTGTCGCTTGGCCTTACCAATTTGCTAATCTACGGAAATTGGTCTGGCTGTCAATCCAGTCAACGGGTATATGCAAGGCGTGACGATCGCAGAGCTCCACACAACAATGATGTCAGCCCCCGAGCGCGACCAAGCGCCGCGGTATGCTGCCGCCGACCTGCTGTCGTTCGTGGCGTCGCTGTTCCGCGCCGCCGGGCTGGCGCCGGATCGTGCAACCATCGTCGCCGAAGTCCTGCTTGAGGGCGATCTCTTAGGACATTCCACCCATGGTCTTCAGCTTGTGACGCGGCATCTCGATGCGATTAACAACGGTGCTGTCGTCCGGCACGGCGAACCTGACATCGTTGCCGACCATGGCGCAGCGGTGACGCTTGACGGCCGTTATCTGCCGGGCCCTTGGTTGGTCCGTGAGGCTATGGACGTAGCGTTTGAACGCATGAATCAGTTTCCGGTTGTGACGGTCGTCATTCGCCGCGCAGGACATATCGGCTGCCTCGCCGCCTATCCGCGGCTCGCGGCCCAACGCGACTACATGATGCTGCTCACGTCGTCGGACCCGGCCGTGCGGATTGTGGCACCGCATGGATCGGGAGAGCCGCGCTACACGCCCAATCCGGTTGCCGCCGGTTGGCCAACCGACGGCGATCCAATTATCGTCGACACCTGCCCTTCTACAACGACCGCGGGCATGGTTGGCCGACTGGCGCGCACTGGTGCGAAATGTCCCGGACCTTGGCTTGTCGATGCGCGCGGCGAACCAAGCAACGATCCGGACGTGCTGTCGAACGGCGGCGCGATCCTGCCGTTGGGTGGGATCGAACTCGGTCATAAGGGATTTGCGCTTGCGCTGATTGTGGAAGCGCTGACCTGCGCGCTCGGCGGATACGGTCGCGCCGACGGCGCAACCCAGGACGGCGCCGCGGTGTTCCTGCAGGTGATCAATCCCGCGTTGTTCGGCGGCCTTACGTCATTTCGCCGCGAAACCGATTGGCTTGGCGAGTCATGCCGGTCGGCTGCCCCCCGCCTCTCGGGGCCACCGGTGCGAATGCCCGGGGCGCGTGGGCTCGCACTGCGTCGGCAGCAACTTGCCGAAGGTGTCACGTTGCATCCGGAAACAATTTCCGCATTGAGCAACTGGTCCGCGCAGCTTGGCGTTGCGATGCCGGAGCCGATGGGAGACTGAATCGATGTTGACGCAATCGCCGAATACCCAACGCCTTCATCAGCAGATCGCCGACCAAATCGTAGACTTGATCCGCAGCAAGAAGTTCGTACCTGGCGGCCGGTTGCCGGCGGAACGCGATCTGGCGCGACAGTTTGCCGTCAGCCGCCCGACCGTTCGCGAAGCGTTGATCGCCTTGGAGATCGCCGGCCTGATCGAGG
>CAZSAW010000273.1:0-5133 GCA_964604745.1 uncultured Hyphomicrobiales bacterium | reverse complement strand
AGCGTGAACACGACGAGCGATACCATCTCGATGCCAGCGAACAGGGCGTGATAGCGCGCCTCGAGGTCCGGCACGGTCTCCAGCGTCACCGTGGCGATGTTGACCAGAATGAGAAGAACGAGAAAGGCCGAGGCCAGCTGGCTCGCCGGCCCGCCGCGCGGACCGTGTTCGAGAATTTCATACAGGCGGCGACGAATGGCGGCAGCGCTTGGAGCCGCGCGCATCGGCCGTCAGCGCGCGCCGATTGCCGCTTCGATCGCGGCAAGCGCGGCATTGGCCTTCGAGCCGTCGGGCCCGCCGGCCTGCGCCATGTCCGGCCGCCCGCCGCCGCCCTTGCCGCCGAGCGCCTCGGCGCCCGTGCGCACGAGATCGACCGCGTTGAAACGCTTGGCGAGATCGGCGGTGACGCCGACGACGATGCCGGCCTTGCCGTCCTCGGTCTTGCCGACAATGGCGACGACGCCCGAGCCCACCTGCTTCTTGCCTTCGTCGGCAAGGCTGCGCAGATCCTTCAGGTCGATGCCCTCCACCGCGCGGGCGAGGAGCTTCACGTCGCCGACGGTGCGCACGCCGTCCGCAGCCGCGCCGGCCTTGGCGCCGCCGCCCATCGCGAGCTTCTTCTTTGCATCGGCGAGATCGCGCTCGAGTTTCTTGCGCTCGTCGAGCAGGGTGCCAAGCCGCGCCGGCAATTCCTCCAGCGGCGCCTTGATCTCGGCCGCCGCCGCCTTCGCGATGTTGGCGATGCGGTTGGCGGACTTGCGCGCGCCCTTGCCTGTCAGCGCCTCGATGCGTCGCACGCCGGCCGCGACGGCGCTTTCGCCGACGATGGAAATGAGACCGATGTCGCCGGTGCGCCGCACATGCGTGCCGCCGCACAATTCGACCGACCAGCCCATCGCGTTGGACTTGCCGTTGCCGCCGGGCCCCGCCTCGCCCATCGCGACGACGCGCACTTCGTCGCCGTATTTTTCTCCGAACAGCGCCCGCGCGCCGGAGGCGATCGCGTCATCGACCGCCATCAGCCGCGTGGTGACGGGCGCATTCTGCAAGACGATGTCGTTGGCGATGTCCTCGACGCGGATGAGTTCGTCCGCCGTGATCGGCTTCGGATGCGAGATGTCGAAGCGCAGACGCTCGGGCGACACGAGCGAGCCCTTCTGTGCGACGTGATCGCCGAGCACCAGTCGCAACGCCTCGTGCAGGAGATGCGTCGCCGAGTGATTGGAGCGGATCGCTCCGCGGCGCGCGTGATCGACCTCGAGCGAAAGCGCGGCGCCGGGCTTGAGCGTTCCCTGCTCGACCTCGCCGAGATGCACGAACAGGTCGCCCGCCTTTTTCTGCGTATCGGTGACGCGAAAGCGCACGCCCTCGCCGACCATCACGCCGGTATCGCCGACCTGACCGCCCGACTCGCCATAGAACGGCGTCTGATTGAGAATGACCGCGCCACTCTCGCCCGCCTTCAGCGCATCGACCTCCTTGCCGTCGCTCGCAAGCGCGGCGACGACGCCTTCGGCGCGCTCGGTTTCGTAACCGAGGAATTCGGTCGCGCCGGCTTTCTCGCGCAGCGGAAACCAGATCGCCTCGGTCGCGGCTTCGCCGGAGCCCGCCCACGAGGCGCGCGCCTTGGCGCGCTGACGGTCCATGGCGTCGGTGAAAGAGGCCTGATCGACGGAAATGCCGCGGGCGCGGAGCGCGTCCTGCGTCAGGTCGAGCGGAAAGCCGTAGGTGTCGTAGAGCGTGAAGGCGGTTTCGCCGTCGAACATGTCGCCCTTCTTCAGCGACTTCGAGGCCTCATCGAGGATCGTCAGCCCGCGCGCGAGCGTCTTGCGGAAGCGCGTCTCTTCGAGCTTGAGCGTTTCGGTGATGAGCGCCTCGGCGCGCAGAAGCTCGGGATAGGCCTGCCCCATCTCGCGCGTCAGCACGGGAACGAGCTTCCACATCAGCGGATCCTTGGCGCCGAGAAGCTCGGCGTGGCGCATGCCGCGCCGCATGATGCGGCGAAGCACATAGCCGCGCCCTTCGTTCGATGGCAGCACGCCGTCGGCGATGAGGAAGGATGAGGCGCGCAGATGATCGGCGATGACACGGTGCGAGGCCTTCTGCGGGCCGTCGGGCGAAACCCTCGTCAGCTCCGCGATCGCGCCGATGATGTGACGGAAAAGATCGATGGCGTAATTGTCGTGCGTGCCCTGCATGACGGCGGCGATGCGCTCAAGCCCCATGCCGGTATCGATCGAGGGCTTGGGCAGATCGAGGCGCTTGCCGCCGGCAAGCTGCTCGTACTGCATGAAGACGAGATTCCAGATCTCGATGAAGCGGTCGCCCTCCGAATCCGGCGAGCCGGGCGGGCCGCCCGGAATCTTGTCGCCGTGATCGTAGAAGATTTCCGAGCACGGGCCGCACGGGCCGGTGTCGCCCATGGCCCAGAAATTGTCCGAGCCGGCAATGCGCGCGATCTTGGAATCGGGGAGGCCTGCGATCTTCTTCCACAGATTGAAGGCCTGATCGTCGTCGACATAGACCGTGACCATCAGGCGGTCCTTCGGCAGGCCGAAATCCCTGGTGACGAGATTCCAGGCAAGCTCGATCGCGCGATCCTTGAAGTAATCGCCGAAAGAAAAATTGCCGAGCATCTCGAAAAACGTGTGATGCCGCGCGGTGTAGCCGACATTGTCGAGATCGTTGTGCTTGCCGCCGGCGCGCACGCATTTCTGCGCGGTCACGGCGCGCTGATAGGGACGCTTCTCGACGCCGGTGAACACGTTCTTGAACTGCACCATGCCGGCATTGGTGAACATCAGCGTCGGGTCGTTGCGCGGGACAAGCGGCGACGACGGCACAACCTCATGGTTGTTGCGCGCGAAGTAATCGAGAAAGCCTGCCCGGATGTCGTTGACGCCACTCATGGTTACCGACTGATGCCCTCAGCGGCCGGGCTAAAGCCCGGTCCTGCTTCTGTTTTCTTGCTTGGGATATGTAGCTTTGGGGGTGCGCCAAGTCCAGAAACGCGCAGCCGGCCGCGGCCCGCCAACCCGCGATTGAGTATTTGACAAGGCGCGATCGGTGGCCCTTGGCCGCCGATGGAAAACCCCGGGGCACGCCCCGGGGTGATGTCCTGTTACCGAGACGCCGACGCCACGCTTACACAACAGGCACCGCGGCGTGTTCTTGCCGCCTGCTTACGCAACCTTCGCCAGGTCCGGCAGCCTCGCCGGTGCCGCTTTGCCGATGCGGCATGGCGGCGGGCACATTACGCGCCCCGGATCGCGCCAGATGCCGCCATACCAGTCGCGCACGTCCTGTTCGGTCGTGCCGTCCGGCGCCGCCATGTTGCGCGTTTCCCCGGTCAGCCGGTCTTCCAGATAGAACAACAGCACCGCACGCTCCTTTCGGTGACCCACAGCCCTGGCAATTCATTGGCCTTATGGCATTCGCCCAATGGCCTTACGGCATTCGTCAGCGTATGGCCGGCGCAGGATATTGTGCACGCCGCCCGCCGATGACGCGGCGATCCATACGGCTCTGCCCGGATCGCGGAGCCGCGCGTTATCACAACTTCGCGATGGCGCCGACATACGCCCCGCCATCACGGCGGGGCGTGAACGCGCTTTCAGCCCTCGGCCGCCTCGTCGTCGTCTTTCTCTTCCTCGCCGGCGAGGATTTTCTCGGCGAGGATGCCGGAATTCTGGCGCACCGCCGCTTCGATCTTGGCGGCGATGTCGGGATTGGCCTTGAGGAAGGCTTTCGCGTTCTCGCGCCCCTGCCCGATGCGCTGGCTGTCATAGGAGAACCAGGAGCCCGATTTCTCGACCACGCCCGCCTTGACGCCGAGATCGACCAGTTCGCCGGTCTTGGAAACGCCCTCGCCATACATGATGTCGAATTCGACCTGCTTGAACGGAGGCGCGAGCTTGTTCTTGACCACCTTGACGCGGGTCTGGTTGCCGACGACCTCCTCACGCTCCTTGATCGCGCCGATGCGGCGGATATCGAGGCGGACGGAAGCGTAGAATTTCAGCGCGTTGCCGCCGGTCGTGGTTTCCGGCGAGCCATACATGACGCCGATCTTCATGCGGATCTGGTTGATGAAGATCACCATCGTGTTCGAGCGGTTGATGCTCGCGGTGAGCTTGCGCAAGGCCTGGCTCATCAGCCGCGCCTGCAGGCCCGGCAGCGATTCACCCATCTCGCCTTCGAGTTCGGCGCGCGGCACGAGCGCGGCGACCGAATCGACGACGACGACATCGACCGCGCCCGAGCGCACGAGCGTGTCGGTGATTTCGAGCGCCTGCTCGCCGGCATCGGGCTGCGAGATCAGAAGATCGTCGACATTGACGCCGAGCTTCCTGGCATAGACCGGGTCGAGCGCGTGCTCGGCATCGACGAAGGCGCAGATGCCGCCCGCCTTCTGCGCCTCGGCGATGGTGTGCAGAGCAAGCGTCGTCTTGCCCGAGGATTCGGGCCCGTAGATTTCGACCACGCGCCCGCGCGGCAGGCCGCCGACGCCGAGCGCGATATCGAGCCCGAGCGAGCCGGTCGACACCGTCTCGATATCCATCGAGCGGTTGGTCTTGCCCAGCCGCATGATCGAGCCCTTGCCGAAATTGCGCTCGATCTGCGAGAGCGCGGCATCAAGGGCCTTCGATTTATCCATGGAGGAACCTTCAACGAGACGCAGGGCAGCCTGGGCCATGTTCGCGCTCCTTATGACCTAAGATTCGGGGCCCCGCCAACGTTCGGACGCCGGCACCTGCCGGGCCTTGCAGCTCCCCGATCCGAAGGCTGCACCGTACACTGTTTGTTCTCTGTTCGCAATATGTTCTTTGCGGAAAAAGGGTACTGTCCGAGGACAGCACCCGGAAATCGGCTCGGTCATCGTGTGCGGACAAGGTCCGCGGCACGATTCTTCGGGCGCCCCTTACGGACAATCCCTTAGTTGCCGATGGCACGCCCATCTTCGTACCAATGGTCGATGGGTACTTTTCTCTATCGATGCCCGCGAACCAGCCGCAACGTGCAGGGCTGGGTGGCGGATGATCCGGCCACCAGCCGCGATACCTACCGTTCGGTTGATTGCCCGGCCTGCGGTCTTGTGCACCTCGTCAATCCGGAATCCGGCAAGACGATCGG
>CAZSAW010000272.1:0-17165 GCA_964604745.1 uncultured Hyphomicrobiales bacterium | reverse complement strand
CTGCCGAGCGCAAAATCGCAGGCGCCGGAGGCGGCTGCGGAAGCCGATCCGCTCGACGATCCGCCGGGGACGCGCCCCGGTGCGCGCACGTTCACCGGCGTACCGTAATGCGCATTGATGCCGGTGACGCTGAAGAAAAATTCCTCGCAGATCGTCTTGCCGATAATCGTCGCGCCGGCATCAAGCAGCCGTTGCACGGTGGGACAGTTTGCGCTCGCCGGCGTCTGGTGTTGCAGCCAGTCGGGATTGCCGCCGCCGCTGCGTTCGCCTGCGATGTCGTACATGTCCTTGATCGCGACGGTCAGGCCGGCAAGCGGCCCGCTCTTTGCGCCAAGGATCGGGCGCTTCAAATCATGCGGGACGAAAGCACTGCGATGTTGAATGGCCGACATGAGGCGATCAGGCGGAAATGACGCGAACAGGCTTGCCGTCGAGGAAGGCGCGGATCGCCTCCACAGTCTGGCGATAGAAGGTGCGGTAATTGTCCTCCGTCACATAGCCGAGATGCGGCGTCGTGATGGCATAGGGCATCTTGCGCAAGGGATGGTCGCGGGGAAGGGGTTCGGTGTCGTAGACGTCGAGCCCCGCACCAGCGATGGTGCGCGCCTGCAGCGCCGCGACGAGCGCTTTTTCCTCGACGATCGGGCCGCGCGACGTGTTGATGAGGAAAGCCGACGGCTTCATCGACGACAATTCTTTCGCGCCGATCAAACCGCGGCTGCGGTCGCTGAGCACAAGGTGGATCGTGATGAAGTCGGCCTGCCGGAGCAGGTCTTCCTTGCTGGCGTAGTCAACGCCAATCTCGCGACATTTCTCCGGCGTGAGATTCTGGCTCCAGGCGATGACCTTCATGCCGAAGGCGAGCCCCACTTTGGCGACGCGCGTGCCGAGCTTGCCGAGGCCGATGATTCCGAGCGTCTTGCCATAGAGATCGTTGCCGATCGTGATCTGCCAGGGTTCGCCGGCCTTTATGCGCGCGTTTTCCAGGCTGATCCGGCGCGCGAGGTCGATCATGAGCCCCACCGCGAGTTCTGCGGTCGGATGTCCCGCCGAATCCGTGCCACAGAGCGTGACGTTGTGGTCCTTGGCTGCGGCCGTATCGATCGCCGCGTTGCGCATCCCGGTGGTCACCAAAAGTTTCAGATTGGGCAATTTCTCGAACATTGCGCGTGGAAAGGGCGTGCGCTCGCGCATCAGGCAAATGATCGAATAATCGGCCAGCGTCCTGGCGATCTGTTCGGCATCGCCAAGGGGCTTGTTGAACACCGTGACGTCAACGTCGCCGGCGACCGGCGCCCAGTCGGCGAGGGTGAGAGCCACATTCTGGTAGTCGTCGAGGACGGCGCAATGATGAGGCATCAGGCGGGTCTACATCTGCAATCATGGGGCGCTGGGAAAACCCAGTGTAGCCAAACGCGGCGGCGACGGGGAAGCCAATGGCGCCTGGCCGCGCGATCCTGCCATGCAAATCGCACAACCGCTGGGCACGTGCCGCTTGTGAGAATTTTTTGCGCTGCAAGGAACCCGATCCGGGGCGACTGCTTTTCATCTCAGCACGTGCCGGCTCAGTCGGGTCGTAGGTTCATCAATGAAAATTGCACAAATAGCTCCCCTCATCGAGAGCGTGCCTCCGCGCCTTTATGGGGGCACCGAACGTATCGTCTCCTATCTTACGGAAGAACTGGTCCGGCTCGGACATGACGTCACCCTGTTCGCGAGCGGAGATTCCGTCACGTCGGCCAGGCTCGTCCCGTGCTCGCCCAAAGCCTTGCGCCTCGACGAGAAAGTGCACGATCCCATTCCCTGGATCATGCTGATGGTGGATCGCGTCCGCCAGATGGCTGGCCAGTTCGACGTCCTGCATTTCCACATTGATTTGTTTCAATATCCGCTGTTCCGCGACATCGGGCAGCGTACGGTCACGACCTTGCATGGCCGACAGGATCTGCCGGACCTGCCGCCTTTCTATTCGGCATTTGAAGGCATGCCGCTCGTATCGATCTCGAACGCCCAGCGGCGGCCGCTGCCCCATATCGATTTCGCCGGCACGGTTTATCATGGGCTGCCGCTCGACATGCATCGGGCCAATTTCGAGCCGCAAGGCGGCTACCTGGCTTTCCTCGGCCGGATTTCGCCGGAGAAAGGGCCGGACCGCGCCATCGCGATCGCGCGCGCCATGGGCATTCCGCTCAAGATCGCAGCCAAGGTGGATAAAGTAGACGAAACCTATTTCAGTGAGGTGGTCGAACCGCTGCTCGGTCCCGGCGTCGACTTCATCGGCGAAATCAATGAGCGGCAGAAGACGGACTTTCTCGGAGACGCTCTGGCGCTGCTTTTTCCCATCGATTGGCCGGAGCCGTTCGGGCTGACAATGATCGAGGCGTTTGCCTGCGGCACGCCGGTGCTTGCCTTCCGCCGCGGCTCGGTGCCGGAAATCGTCGATGACGGCGTCACCGGCCTGATTGTCGATGGCATCGACGATGCGAACGCTGCGTTGTCGCACGTTGTTGCACTCGACCGGCGCGCGGTCCGGCAAAAATTTGAAGAACGCTTTTCGGCCACACGAATGGCCAAGGACTATGTGAAGCTTTATCGTTCGTTGCTCAAAGCTGCACCGTCCATCGTGCCGGCCCAATCGAAGCTTCTGCCGATGGTCGAACCGAACCAGACGAGCCCGAGGCCTTACCTTGAGTAAGACGGCACTCAAATCGGCGAACAGCGCCGATGCTGTCACAGAAGTCGATTTCTACATCGCCGCCACCGGCCCCGCTTCGCGGCCGCGGTGCACGCTCAAGCACGGCAACACCTTTGCCGTCATCGACGCCCATGGCGATATCGGCGCGAGCGCGGGCGGACCGGACGGCATATTCCATTCCGATACCCGGTTCCTGTCGCGTTTCGAGCTGTCGCTCGACGGCACGCAGCTGTTGCTGCTCGGATCGAACGTGCGGGACGACAATTCGGTTCTTACCGTCGATCTGACCAATCCAGACATCTTTGTTCGCGATCGCCTGGTGTTGCCGAAGGACACGCTGCACATCGTGCGCACGTTCTTTCTCTGGGACGGAACGGTCTATCAGCGTATCCACCTTCGCAACCATGGCGATCAGCCGCTCGATCTGCGGATCTCGATGAGCTTCGGCAGCGATTTCGCCGATCTGTTCGAGGTGAGGGGATTGCGCCGCAAACGGCGTGGCGCCGCGAGCTCGCGCCTGCTCAGCCACAGCGACGTCGTGCTCGACTATACCGGGCTGGACCGCAAGCCGCGGCGCGCTGCACTGACGTTCGATCCGCAGCCGACAAACCTGACGTCGGCTGTTGCCTCCTACAAGCTTCACCTCGACAAGGCCGAGCGGCAATCGATCTTTGTCGCGGTTCGTTGCGATCCCGAATCCGAGCAGCCCCCGGCACCGTTTTTCAGCGCGATGATGGCCGCGACACGCGCCAAGCGGAAGGCGGCAAGCGGTTCGACCAGCATTGAAACATCCAACGCCTTGTTCAATCGGGTGCTGTGCCGTTCGATGGCGGACCTGCGGATGCTCGCGACGGATACCGCGGAGGGTACTTACCCTTATGCCGGCATCCCCTGGTATTCGACGACGTTCGGCCGTGACGGTCTGATCACGGCGATCCAGATGCTCTGGTGCGAACCGGCCATGGCACGCGGCGTGTTGCGCCGGCTCGCGGCGTATCAAGCCACGGCGAAAGACCCGGTGTCCGACGCGGAGCCCGGGAAGATTCTGCACGAGATGCGCAGCGGCGAGATGGCGGCGCTGCACGAAGTCCCGTTCGGTCTTTATTACGGCAGCATCGACTCCACGCCGCTCTTCGTGTTGCTCGCCGGACTTTATATGGAGCGGACGGGCGATGAAGAAGCGATCGCCGAATTGTGGCCTCACATCGAGGCCGGCCTCGACTGGATGGACAAGTTCGGGGACCGCGACGGCGATGGTTTCCTCGAATATCATCGCGAAACCGAGCAGGGCCTCGCTAATCAGGGGTGGAAGGATTCCCATGACGCCGTGTTTCACGCCGATGGGTCGCTCGCTGAGGGGCCGATCGCGCTGGTCGAAGTTCAGGCCTACGCCTTTGCCGCCAAGCGTCGCGCTGCTCGCATGGCGCGGCGGCTCGGTCATGTCGAGCGCGGGGAGCAGCTCGACCGGCAAGCGAGCGAATTGGCCGAACGCTTCAACGCCGCATTCTGGTGCCCGGAGATCGGTACGTATGCACTTGCGCTTGACGGGGCGAAGCTGCCGTGCCGTGTGCGCACATCGAACGCCGGGCAGGTTCTGTTTTCCGGCATCGCTCCGCGCGAGCGGGCGCTGGAGGTCGCGACGGGGTTGATGCGGCCGGCATTTTTCTCGGGCTGGGGCATTCGTACGGTGTCGCGCACCGAAAGCCGCTACAATCCCATGTCGTATCACAACGGATCGATCTGGCCGCACGACAACGCACTCATCGCGTTGGGATTCGCCCGTTACGGTTTGCAGGCGCCGATCGAGCGCGTGTTTCGCGGCATGTTCGAGACCGCGACCTAGATGGATCTCGACCGGCTGCCGGAATTGTTTTGCGGCTTCCGCCGCGGCATCGGCCGTGGTCCGACGCTCTATCCGGTCGCGTGTTCGCCGCAAGCATGGGCCGCGGCGACGCCCTTCGCGCTGCTGCAGGCGTGCCTTGGCATGTGGTTCGATCCCGCGCAGAACGAAATCTGCCTGCACAATCCGCGACTGCCGTCCTTCCTGGATGAAGTGATCATCCGCAATCTTCGGCTGGGCGGATCAAGCGTCGATCTCTCGATCGATCGCCACGGCTCGGACATTTCACTGCGGGTGCTCCGCCGGGAGGGGCAGATCCGCGTGACGGCGACGCACACCTAGCCGTTAACAAAGCTGAACAACCAGAAACAGAGATGGCAGCAGTGTGGCGCGCCCGTTCAGGGCGTATTCACCGCTCGCGCTGGAACATGCGCGGCAGCGGCGACGTTTCCGTGTTGGGTAGAGAAAGAGGTGGTGCCATGAGGAAGACTCTGACTGCGACCCTCGCTGCCGCGCTGATTGCCGGCGCGGCGGTGGCAATGCCAAGCGACGCGCAAGCGCGCGGCGGCTGGGTTCCCGGCGCCTTGATCGGCGGCCTTGCCGCCGGGGCGATCATCGGCGGCGCGGCCGCTGCGGCGAGCGCGCCGTATTATGGACCGTATGGTTATTACGGTCCGGCTCCGGCCTACGCTTATGGCCCTGGCTGCGTCATCCGCCATCAGCGGGTCTGGACCGGTTGGGCCTGGCGCTGGCAACCCGTGCGTGTCTGCTACTGACACAACCGAGCATTCCTCCCTGTCCGGCGCCCGCAAAGGCGCCGGATTTTTTTGTTAAGGACTGAACCGGAGCCACCCAATTTCCGACAAATTGGAAGGTGCTATTTTGCGCCGTCCTGGCTTGGGATATTTTGAGCGGGATCGGCGCCGGATTCGGGCGCACCCTGGAGGAGAACCTAGATGAAGAAAGCCCTGTTTGCGCTCGCCGCCGTTGCGACGATCGCTGTTTCGACCATGGCAGCGCCGAGCGACGCCTACGCGCAGCGCCGCTGGCTTGGGCCCGCCATTGTCGGCGGAATTATCGGTGCGGGCATCGTCGGAGCCTACGCCTATCCGCGCGTCTATTATCCGGTCGAAGGCTACGTGCCGATGGCGGCGCCGTATCCGGTGGCCGCTCCCTATGCGTGCCCGGGCGGCTATTGGGCGCAGCGGCCGATCGTCAATCCGGCCGGCATGGTTGTCGGCTACAGCAAGCCGCGCTGGTTCTGCCCGTACTGATCCGATCGTTTCTTTCGACAAGACCCGGCGGGCGCGCGAGCGCCGCCGGGTTTTTTGTTTTCAAGAAGCGTCAGCGCCCCGTGCCGCTTCTGCGCATGTGGTCGAGGACTGCGGCGCTCGGCCAGCAATCGACCGCCAGACCACTCGTTTTCTGATAGGCGCCAAGCGCCGCCCGGGTTTTCATCCCGGCCTTGCCGTCGATCTTGTCCCGATACATTCCGCGTTCGCTCAGATAGCGCTGCATGGCTTCGAGCTGCGCGGTCGGCAATTGTGCGGTCTTGCTCCAGGGCGTTTCGAAAGCGCCGCCGCCGGCAATACGCTCGCTCAAATTTCCGACGAAGAGCACATAGAGATCGGAAAAATTATAGTCCTTGAGCACGAAGTAATTGCGCGGGGTGAGAAACGCCGGGCCATAAATGCCCTCCGGCATCAACAGCGAGGCCGTGTCGCCGATGTCCGATGGGACGATCCTGCGACCGCGCGTCGGCACGAAGCCGCGCTTGAGCCATTCGCCGAGCGTCATCGTCACGTCCGGCTCGGCGATCGTGCAGTCGGTATTGCGCGGCGCGCGTACTTCATAGGCCCAGGACTTGCCGCGCTGCCAACCCTTGCCGATCAATTGCCGCGCGGCGGAGGCGAGGGCATCCGGCACCGAATTCCAGATATCGCGCCGGCCGTCGCCGTCGAAATCGACGGCGTATTTGTAGAATTCCGAGGGCAGAAATTGCGTCAGCCCCATCGCGCCGGCCCATGAGGAACGCATGGCCGCAAGCGTGACATGCCCTTCCTGCAGGATCTTCAGCGCGAGCAGGAATTCGCTGCGGAACTGATCCTTGCGGCGGCCGAGATAGGCCTGCGTCGCGAGCACGCGGATCGCGTTGTGCGGCAGCCTGTAGGTACCGTAGGCTGTCTCGCGTCCCCAGATGGCGAGCACGACAGGGCCGGGCACGCCGATGTCGCGTTCGATCGTCGCAAGCGTCGCGCGATGTTCGTTGGCAAGTTTGCGCCCCTGCATCGCCAGCCGATCAAGCGTTGCTTCCTTCAGATAGTCGGCCGGCACCTGGACGAATTCGGGCTGCGCCGGCGGCGTTTCCTTGCGGCCGGGAATGACGAGATCGGGTAGCGTCAGGTCCGGTTCGAGCCCGCGCGTCGCTGCATCGAATGTCGATCGCGAGACGCCGAGCGCTTCGGCTTCCGGTCGGAGCGTCGCGATCCATCGATCGAATGCCGGATCGGCACAGGCCGGCGTCGACAGCACCAGGAACGCCAGCAGGGCGCATGCTTTGAAATATCGGATCACCATGCTCAGCTCGGCGCGTGACCAAAGCGCTCGATCACGCTCGAGCGCGCTTGCCGCAAACGCGCCTGATAATCGTCGGCAAAGGGCTCCGACAAGGAATCTTCCAGAGTGGCGAGCAGGGACCACAGGGCCGGCAATTCGGCTTCGTTCTCGATGGCGCCCATCAGCGGCTCGCCATCCTCCTCGTCGGTGGTGCGTGAAAGAAAGTCGAACAGCACCAACGCAACCGCGCGATCAAGAACCAGCGTGGTGGTGTCGGATTGGGCCAATCGGCGCTCCCCTTGATTTTCGCCTCGTCGTCGGCCTGACTTGTACTCGATCCCGCCGCGCTTGAGTATTGGAACCTGACCGCTGTTGGGTGGTGAGGAGCGCGATCTATCGCCGCCGCGAGGCTGGCGAGCGTCCGGCAAAGGCATTATCCTTCCTGCATCAGGAGTGCACCGATGAATGTCGTCATCCACTATTGCGGCAGTTGAGGCTACGAACCGAAAGCCCTCGGTGCGAGGGCAAGACTGCAAAAGGCCAAGGACGTTCAGGTCGAACTCGTCCGCTCGAGCGGCGGGGTGTTCGAGATCGTCGTCGAGGGGCAGCTGAAATTTTCAAAGAAGGCAGCCGGCCGCTTCCCGACCGATCAGGAAATCGACGCGGTAGTGCAGCGCTGATCGCGCGTCAGCGGGTGAATTTCTTGTACTTGATCCGGTGCGGGATGACGGTGTCGGTGCCGAGCCGCCGCATCTTGTCCTTCTCGTAATCCTGGAAATTTCCCTCGAACCATTCGACATGGCTGTCGCCCTCGAAGGCGAGCATGTGCGTGGCGATGCGGTCGAGGAACCAGCGATCGTGGCTGATGATGACGGCGCAGCCGGCGAAATCCTCGAGCGCCTCTTCGAGAGCGCGCAGCGTGTCGACGTCGAGATCGTTGGTCGGCTCGTCGAGCAGCAGGACGTTCGCGCCGGATTTGAGCATCTTGGCGAGATGCACGCGGTTGCGCTCGCCGCCCGAGAGCGTGCCGACCTTTTTCTGCTGATCGGCGCCCTTGAAATTGAAGGCCGAACAATAGGCCCGCGAGTTCATCTCGCGCTTGCCGAGCGTGATGATGTCGAGGCCCCCCGACAATTCCTCCCACACGGTCTTCTTGCCGTCGAGCGAGTCGCGCGACTGGTCGACATAACCAAGATGCACAGAGTCGCCGACCTCGATCGTGCCCGAATCCGGCTTGTCCTGACCGGTGATCATGCGGAACAGCGTCGTCTTGCCCGCGCCGTTCGGTCCGATCACGCCGACGATGCCGCCCGCCGGCAGCTTGAAGGTCAGGTCGTCGATCAGAAGCTTGTCGCCGAAGCCCTTCTTCAGATGATCGAATTCGATGACGTTCTGCCCAAGCCGTTCGGAGACCGGGATAATGATCTGGGCGGTTTGCGACGACTTGTCGGCCGCCTGCTTGAGCAGGTCCTCATAACGCTGATAGCGCGCTTTCGACTTGGCTTGCCGCGCCTTGGGTGAGGCCGCAATCCATTCCTGCTCGCGTGCGAGGGTGCGCTGCCGCGCCGCTTCCTCGCGGCCTTCCTGCTCCAGCCGCTTCTGCTTCTGCCCGAGCCAGGACGAGTAATTGCCTTCGTAGGGAATACCGCGGCCGCGATCGAGCTCGAGAATCCAGCCGGTGACGTTGTCGAGGAAGTAGCGGTCGTGGGTGACGATCAGGATGGCGCCCGGATAGTTGCGCAGATGCCCTTCGAGCCAGGCGACCGTCTCGGCATCGAGATGGTTGGTCGGCTCGTCGAGGAGGAGAAGGTCCGGCTGGTCGAGCAGAAGCTTGCAGAGCGCAACGCGCCGGCGTTCGCCGCCGGACAGCTTCGCAACGTCGGCATCGTCGGGCGGGCAGCCCAGCGCATCCATGGCCTGTTCGACCTTGGAATCGAGATCCCAAAGCCCCTTGGCTTCGATCTCGTCCTGCAGCTTCGTCATCTCGTCCGCGGTTTCGTCCGAGTAGTTCATCGCCAGTTCGTTGTAGCGGTCGAGGATCGCCTTTTGCGGCGCGACGCCTTCCATGACGTTTTCGCGAACTGTTTTCTCCGGATCGAGCTGCGGCTCCTGGGGCAGGTAGCCAACACGCGCGCCTTCGGCGACCCAGGCCTCGCCGGTGAAATCCTTGTCGATGCCCGCCATGATGCGCAGAAGCGTCGACTTGCCGGCGCCATTGACGCCGAGCACGCCGATCTTGGCATCGGGATAAAAGGACAAATGAATATTCTCGAGCACCTTGCGGTTGCCCGGGTAGGTCTTGGTCAGACCTTGCATGAAATAGACGAATTGGCGGCCGTTCATCTGCCCTCGCGCGCGACGTCATGTCGGGGAATTGCGCTGATGTAACGATCAGAAGGCTCAAGGGCAAGACAGCGAAGCAGGTATCCAACGCCGGGAACGTCTTTATCGGCCGCCGTCGTCGCCGGACCCGCTTCCGGTCCGTGTGGTCGGAGGCGCTTCCAGGCCTGCGGGCGCTGGCCGTCGCTTATCCGGTGTTGCGGGAAGATGGCGAACTGGCGGGAGCAGCGTCCTCGTGTCCTCGCGCGTGCGGCGTGCGAGTGCCGCCAGCATCGACGAAAGATGCGAATCCTTCTACACAGAAGCCATGACGTATGTCGAAGCGCCCGAGCGACGGCGCGAGCCGCATTTCATCTGGCTCTTTCTCGCCAAGGTGCTGCTGCTCGCGGTGACGATCGTCGTGGTCTGGGCGATCTATGCCTATCTGCACGCGTATCGTCTGGATTGGCTTGGCTGGGCCTACAGCAAGCTCCTGCCGCTCACCAACAGTCTCTACACGCTTGTCGAGAATTACTTCCCGGCCGATGTGAAATATAAAATCCGCGGCGCGATCACGGACGATCTGGGTCAGCGCTCGCTGTTCCTGCTGTTGCTCACTGCCACGGTCGAGCTTTCCCTCTACAGCCTGTTCAAGCTTCTGAAGTACATCTTCGGCCCGCGCTGAGCGGAAATTAAGGGTGTCCATGCTCACGAAATTCTCCGTCGGCAATATCGCCATCCAGCGTATCGTCGAGCAGGAAGCGCCGTTCTTCGATGCCTTTCAGTTTTTTCCGAAACTGAGCAGGGAATTGTTCGAGGAAAACCGCGCGTGGCTGGTGCCCAGATATTTCGATGCGTCCGGCAAGCTCGTTCTTTGTATCCAGAGCTATCTCGTCGAAACGCCGCACCACAAGATCCTCATCGATACATGCGTCGGCAATCACAAGCCGCGTCCGGCCCGCGCCTTCTGGAACAATATGACGTCGGATCGCTACGAGAAAAACCTTGCGGCCGCGGGCGTCGGCGTGAACGACATCGATTTTGTAATGTGCACGCATCTGCACGTCGATCACACCGGCTGGAACACGCGCCTCGACAATGGCCGCTGGGTGCCGACCTTCCCCAAGGCGCGCTATCTTTTTGCCGACCGCGAGCTTGCCTTCTGGACCAAGCGTCAGAAGGACGATCCCGCGTCATGTCCATGGGTCGAGGATTCGGTGCTGCCGGTCATCGCCGCCAACCGCGCGGATATCGTGACGTCCTCGCATGCGCTGAACGACATCGTCAGCCTCATTCCGACGCCGGGGCATACGATCGATCATTATTCGGTCCATGTCGGTCGTCCGGGCAGCGATGCGGTCATCACCGGCGACATGATTCACTCGCCCTTGCAGGCGCGCTATCCGGAGATCGGCATGATGACGGATTATGATTCCGATCTGGCCGGCAGGACGCGGCGCGATCTCTTTGGCCGTTTCTGCGATAGCTCAACGCTGATGTGCACCGCCCATTTTCCCTCGCCCTCGGCCGGCCGCGTCGTCCGCTTCGGAGATGGGTTCGATTTCATCTCCGTGTGACCGCGACCGATCCGCGTGACATCGGGATTTTGCACCCGCAATGAGGGTATCCCGCTCCGCGATGGTTGCCCGCGTCACAAGAATGACAGCAATGCCCCCGCATGAGTGACGCCGGGACGTCGATCTGCGGTAAGACCCGATTCGAAAAAGCCGGTGCTGTGCGCCGTCAGCCGGAGAATGTGCGAATGAAGGCTACCACCATCGCTGTGGCCATCGGAATCCTTGCGGCGCCATGCGCTGCCGCCGATACCCGTTTCGAGAAGAGCCTTCGCATGCTCGATCCATCGGCGCGGCTCGAGCAGCTGTGCGATTTCGCCGCCATCACCCACATCGACCGCGACAAGAATGCGTTTCACCCCGATCGCGCCGTGAGCAGCGCGATGGCGAACACCAAAGTCGGCGCGGACACGATCGAAGCGAAGGGCGCCGCATTTCGCAGCAGGGGAAAGTGGTATCAGTTTTCATTCACATGCCGCGCCACGCCGGACCACATGAAGGTCCTGTCCTTCGACTATCAGATCGGCGCCGCCATCCCGGAAGATAAGTGGGACGATTACGGCCTCTGGCGCTGACGGCGGCGGTCATGATTCAAGCCGTGGTCGGGTGGCGAAAGCGATGTTCGGCGCGTTGAGACGCGAGCCATCCCGCCAAAGCGGCGGCTCGCGCTGCTCTCGTCAGAGAGGCGTCACTCGCTATCCTCGACCGCGGTATCCGGCCGGTCGCTTCCCCGCGCCGTCTCGGTATGCCATTGACCGCTCTCGTCTTCCCACTGGATGACCTCGGTCTGTCCGGGCACGCGCTGTTCCTGCGCGGCGGCCTGGGCGGCGGCGCGGGCTGCAGCGTGCGTCGGGAAGGCTTCGGAGAAGACGCCGTTGACCGTATAGGCCCAGCCGTCGTCGTGTTTGATGATCTTGTAGATGATGTGAGTCATGATGTGCCTGTCAGTCTTGCGGCGGCTGGCGCTCGCGTGAATTCGAGAATGCACCGGGTCGCACGACAATGCTACACCCGGACGAGGCGGCGAAGTTAGGGCATCGGTATTCACTCCAATCTCGGGCACCGACGGAATGTCACATAAGGAGCAGGCGGCAATGCTCAACCTGCAATGGGACCATGTCCATCTGCGAAGTCCCGATCCGGAAGCGACGGCGGGGTGGTTCGAGCGGATGCTCGGCGCGCAGGTGATCCGGTCGATGCAGGAGGGCCAGCCGCGCGTCGACCTGAAGCTTGGGGGGCAGATGGTGTTTATCGCCAAGGCATCGGACGGCGATGGCACGGGCCCGTCGCCGGTGTCACCCTATCAGGGGCTCGACCATATCGGCCTGTCGGTCAAGAACATCGACGACGTTGTCGCGGGACTGAAGGCGAAGGGCGCCGGGTTCATGCTCGAACTGAACACGCCGCGGCCGGGAATCCGCATGTGCTACATGCGCGGGCCGGAAGGCGTTTGCGTGGAGTTGCTGGAGCGCGACGCCAGATACAAACCGTGAGCGCCGTCCATTCTCCCGACAAACACGTTTCGGCGCCGGCACCGATGAAGCTTTCCATTTCCCCGATCGTTGAGGCGTTTCCCGATGTCCGTGTTGCTGCGGTGACGGCGACAGACCTTGCCATTGCGTCCGAACGGCCCGCGGAATTGGCCGCACATATCGCGGCTGCCGAAGCAGAGTGCAGGGCACGCTGGAAAGGACTGGAGCTTTCGGAAATTCCCGGCATTGCCGTGTGGCGGCGCGCCTACCGTGCATTCGGCATCAAGCGCACCAGCTATCGCTCCTCGGTCGAACGTCTGGTCAAGAATGTGCTGGCCGGCCGAGGACTGCCGCAGATCAACGCCTTCGTCGATACCTACAACGTCGTGTCGCTGCGCCATGTCATGCCGCTCGGCGCCGACGATCTCGACAAGGTGACCGGCGATGTCGCTTTCCGCTATGCGCGCAGCGGGGATTCGTTTCTCGATATGGCGGCCGAGTCGGGCGAGGATCCGAACGATCCGCCCAAGGATGGCGAAGTTGTCTATGCCGACGATGCGCATGTTCTGTGCCGGCGCTGGAACTGGCGGCAGGATGCGCGCTCGATCATCACGCCGGAAACGCGGCGCGCCATCGTTACCGTGCAATCGAACGGTGAGGGCGACCTCGATGCCGCCGCGCGCGAATTGTGCGAATTGATCGTGCGCTTCTGCGGCGGCACCACGACCGTCGCGACCGCGGATCGCCGTACGCCGGCGGTGACAATCGGCTGAGTTGCGCAGGATCAATGCCGGCGGTGCGGCGTCCGCCTAGGCACGGTCAGCCGCAACAGGTCCGACCATGACGAAGCTCCGCCCCTTCAAGCCGCTCGCCATTCCCAAGGTCTATCAGGTCATCGAGCCGGGGCCGGTTGTGATGCTGACGACAGCGCAAGACGGTCATGCGAACGTGATGACCATGTCGTGGCACATGATGATGGAATTCGAGCCGCCGATGATCGCCTGCGTTGTCAGCAGCGGCAATTACAGCTTTACTGCGCTGCAGGCGACCGGCGAATGCGTCATCGCCGTGCCGGCGCGCAAGCTTGCACCCAAGGTCGTGAAGGTCGGGAATACGTCGGGCCGCGACATCGACAAGTTCGCAAAGTTCGGCCTGACGCCATTGCCGGCGGAGCGCGTGAAGCCGCCGCTGATCGCGGAATGCTTTGCCAATCTCGAATGCAGGGTCGCCGATGCTGCGATGGTCGACCGTTATAATCTGTTTGTCCTCGAAGTGGTCGCCGCCTGGACCGATCCGGCGCAGAAGAACCCGAAGACCATCCATCATCTCGGCTACGGCTCGTTTGTCGTCGATGGACCACGCATCAAGTTGAAATCGCGAATGCGCTGACCATCGTTTAGCGCGCTGGCACCAATCTAAGGCGCCGCGCCGTAGAGATGCTCGCGCTTGAGCAGTTGCAGACCGAATTCCGCGCGCTCGCGTGACGGATAGGCATAAAGATCCATCTCCGGCGTCCAGGGCTGTCCGTCGCTGAAGCGCTTCCATTGCGCGGCATAGCGGCCCGCGACATCCGCTGCCGTCACGCCGACGGCGACCTGTTGGGCGACGAGCACCGCTGCGGCGGCGACAATCGCGGCTTTCGTTCGCGCGCCGAATGACGGAACGCGCTGCGCGACCCATTCGGCGACGGCGAGGAGGATGCCGAGCTGTCCGGTCGCGGCGAAGATGCTGTAGCGGACCGGCACGCCGTGGTCGGGGGCAATGAGCGAGCGGGCATAGGCGGCGCTTGCCGCAATCAGGAAAGCGAACAGGATCATCGCCGTGCCGATGCGCTGCAGGCGCGTCGGCCTGATGCGCGCAAACGCAAGAAGCACGAATCCGCCGGAGAGAAGGCAGGCCAGGCCCAACAGGCGGCCGAGCCAGGCAAGCGACGGCGAACGGGAGAAGGGCAGGCCGAGGAGGCGAACGGCATAATCGGCCATGTCGAGGATGGACGCGGCGTCGATCGCGCGTCCGGCCGGCACGCCATCGCCGTGCAGGTAGACGATCCACTCGGCCACGCCGATCGCGGCGACGGCGATCAGCCACATCAGGCCGAGCCGGCCGCGCCAGGCGATCCAGATCATGACCGGCCAGATCAGGAGGCCGGCGGCGACGCCGAACGGCGCGCACACTGCACACAGGATCGCGAGCATGCGGCGGATCGCACCCTGCGGGCTTTCGCCCGCGCCATCGCACAGCACGACGGCAAGGATGACGAACAGCATCGTGTGCACGAATACACCGCTTGCCGCCATGCTGATGAGCACGCTGAGCTGGCTTGCGCTGTAGGCGAACACGGCGGCCGCGCCGACGGCGAGCGCAAGGTCGCGCGGCAGGCAGGCGCGGCAGATTTCGCGCACCAGCATGACGACCATGACCGCGAGCGCGAGCGCACCGAAGACGACGAACGGGATTCCTGTGCCGTGGAACAGCGTGATGTCGACCGCCATCAACAGGCGCGAGACGATCACGCGGTGTTCGTTATGCGGATGCCAGAGGTAGTGCGCCCATGCGCCGTCGCGCGCGGCGTCGAGATAGGCGATGACCCAGTCGAGCAGGTCCCAGACCGGATAGCGCACATAGGTTGCGGCGACGAAGACGAAAAAGAGGGCGACCTGGAGGGCGCAGAGGGCGGCGAGGGTCGTGCCAAACCAGCCGGATTGTCTGATTGCCGCAAGCATCGGGCGCCGCCATCCCCTTCAGGCGGCGGCACTGTCGTCTGCGGGCCGCGTGGCGTCAATTGTGTGAGCTTCGTCACGGATGGCCGGGCACGCCTTCTGCTTTCCTGCAGCAAGATAATCGGAAGCGGAAAGGAGCAACGCTCATGGATACGCTCGACCCTCGCAAGCGCCTGAAGCTCGCCGCCGTCGGCTTCACCGTTCTCTGGAGCAGCGCCATGTTCTGGTGGAGCGGCGACTACACGATCGTCAACGCCGTCATCCTGACGGTCTGCGGCATCTTTGCCGGCTTCGCCTGGTATTGGGCGATGAGCAAATTCCAGCGCCAGCAGAATGCGTGACGCTCAGCCGGTCAGGAGCTGGCCGGTATAGGCGTAATAGAGCAGGCCGCAGACGATGATCGTTCCCATCAGCAGGAGCGGCGTGAGAAACCGCGTATCGAGTGCGCGGTTGCGCCGCTCCTCGTCCTGATCGTCATTGCGTTCGGGCATGGCACGCCTCGTTCGATTGCGCGCCCCGTTTCGTCAATCGCGCCTGTGCCGTGCGGTTCCCACGGATCGGGCGATAGGAATATAATCAAGAGCCGCGACGCCGTCGCCCGGCGCGGGCGGCTTCCCGCCGCTGCGGCCTTGCGCCAGAATTGCCGCGGCTGGGATCGTCCGATGGAGCAACGCCATGGCGATGACCGATACCCGCGATGACCGTCCGCGCAGCGAATACGTCGATTTCTGGAACGAGGTGCTCGTTCCGAAATTCATCCGCTGGAAACACATCGTCGTCGACGGGCTGACGCTGCATTCGGCGGCGATCTTTCCCACGCTGCCGGTGAAAGAGGGCGACAAGGTCGTCGATGCCGGCTGTGGCTTCGGCGATACCGCGATCGAGCTTGCGCGCCGCGTCGGGCCGGCGGGCTCCGTGCTCGCGCTCGATTGCTGCGACGCCTTTCTCGAATATGGCCGCAAGGATGCGAAGGCCGCGGGCATCGGCAACGTCACGTTCCTCGACGAGGACGTGCAGACCTATCGCTTCGCGCCGGTGCACGATTTCTGCTTCTCGCGCTTCGGCACGCAGTTCTTCGAAAATCCGGTCGCCGGTTTGCGCAACATGCGCGCAAGCCTGAAGCCGACCGGCATCATGACCATGATCGTGTGGCGGAGCCTTGCGGACAATCCCTGGCTCGGGCTGCCGAAGGACGCGATCCTGAAATTCCTGCCGGCGCCCGGCGACGACGCGCGCTCTTGCGGTCCGGGTCCGTTCTCGATGGCGGATACGGGCGTGGTGACGAAGCAGCTCGAGATCGCGGGCTACAAGGATATTTCCTTCGAGCGCGTCGATGCCGACGTGCTGGTCGGGCGCGATCTCGACGAGGCGATCGAATTGCAGCTCGCGCTCGGGCCGGCGGGCGAAATCTATCGCGAGGCGGGCGACAAGGCCGGCGCGCGCCGCGCGGAGATTGTCGCCGCCTTCAAGGATACGATGGCGCCTTTCGTCACCGCGCGCGGCGTGATGATGCCGTCGAGCTCATGGAAGGTGACGGCGAGGAATGGGTGAAACTATCGATAGATATGGGGGCGAACTAGGTAATACGCCCAGTCCGATACAACTGGAAAACACGCAGCGTGTAGCGGAGTTTCTATCGATAACATTAGGAATACCGAAACAGCGACCACAACTAGGATCAAGATACTTCCTCCGTGTATCCATAGAGGGAACGCAGTTTCAATTACTTGGATAAAAGCGGTCGCTATTGACAACATGGGGATTCCAAAAAGAACCATTATTGCGAACAACTTCAGCGCCAAATAATAGCACCCAGCGACTTTGGGCCATGGAACAAAGTAGGACAGTGGAGAAACGCGAGAGAGTGTTGGCGTTACGTGAAACTCGAATAGCCTATTGGCTAGCTCGCGCTGTTCGCCGGGCTTATAGCCCTCAAGTTGGCCTCGCACGAAATCTCTCGCAACATGCGCCGTAGCATAAGATGTGCAA
>CAZSAW010000271.1:0-10636 GCA_964604745.1 uncultured Hyphomicrobiales bacterium | reverse complement strand
AAGGTGATGTCCTTCGCCTCCGTTCCGTCGATCTGCGCGGGCTTCAGACTTTTGAGAAAATCGGTGGTCTTGGCGAGTCGGGCCTTGAGCTGATCGATCGTTGTCTCATTGTCTTCGAATTTCGGAATCTCGACACCCGCCAGCCGTGCCGAGGTGTTCTTGGCGAAATCCGAGACAAGCTGCACCTGCTTAGCGAAAGCGAACATGTCCGGGAAGAGGCGGCTGACGAGAAACACATTTGGGTCGATCTTGCGCGCCGCCGCGTGTGCGGCGAGCTTGTCAAGAATGGCGTCGAGTGCGCCGATCGTCTGCAGGAAGGCAGGCACCGAAGCCTGATACATTGAAAGCGTCACGTCGTTTCCTCCAACATTCTCTCGTTATGGCATCGGCACGTCGCCGACGGGCTTTGGCACCTGATAGCCCTTCTGCACCGCAGGCCGCTTGGCGATCGAGACATACCACCGCTTGACGTTTGCGTATTTGTTGATGTCGACCTTGTGCCATTCAAAACGTGCGATCCACGGCCAGGTCGCCATATCGGCGATCGAGTAATCGCCAGCCATGTAGTCGCGGCCTTCGAGCCGGCGGTCGAGCACGCCATACAGACGCTCGGCCTCATTGTGATAGCGCTCTTCGGCGTAGGCGGACTTGCCGGGATTGGTGCGCAGAAAATGATGCGCCTGGCCGATCATCGGACCGACGCCACCCATCTGCCACATCAGCCATTCGATCACGCGGTAGCGCGGCTCACCCTCTTTTGGCAGAAACTTGCCAGTCTTGTCGGCGAGATAAATGAGGATCGCGCCGGATTCCATCAGCGCAATATTGGTGTCGCGATCGACGATCGCCGGGATACGGTTGTTGGGAGCGATCTTGAGAAAATCGGGAGCGAATTGCTCGTCCTTTCCGATGTTGATCGGATGGACCGTGTAGGGCAGGCCGAATTCTTCCAAGGCGATTGAGACCTTGCGCCCATTGGGCGTGGTCCATGTGTAGAGGTCGATCACGGGATTGTCCTTCCTGGTGGGCGAGACCGGGCGCACCCGGTCCGGCGGCTTCATAGCATGGGGGCACCACGATCAGCCGTATTGAATTATGCAAGGCGGCCATGGCACGGAAGACGGGCTCAGGACCGGTCGCAACGTCGTGATGGCCGGCGCAGGCGGGGGAGAACGATGGCCAAGATCGTGTCCGTCAATTCCGGCTTTTATCGCATTCCGCTGGACGTGCCGCTGTCGGATTCAACGCATGGCGTAATGACGGCGTTCGAATTGATGACGGTCCGCATCGCCGATGCGGATGGCCAGGAGGGGGTCGGCTACACCTACACCACCGGGCGGAACGGCGCGGCGATCCACAGTATCTTGACGCGTGAAATTTCCGACATCGTCGCGGGTGAGGACGCCGATTGCATCGAACATCTGTGGAACAAGGTCTGGTGGGGTCTGCACTATGGCGGCCGCGGCGGGCCGAGCGTGCTCGCGCTCTCGGCCTTCGACATTGCTCTGTGGGACTTGAAAGCGCGCCGCGCCAGGTTGCCGCTCTGGCGGCTTCTCGGCGGCAACGATCCGGACGTGCCGTGCTACGCGGGCGGCATCGACCTCGATCTGACGCCGACGGAATTGCTCAAGCAGACCGACGGCAATCTCGAAAAGGGCTTTCGCGCGATCAAGATGAAGGTGGGCCGCGCGCGTCTCGCCGAAGACGTGGAGAAGGTCGCCGCCATGCGCAAGCATCTCGGCAATGGCTTTCCGCTCATGGCCGATGCCAACATGAAATGGTCGGTTGACGAGGCCATCCGCGCCGCTCGCGCCTTTCAACCGTATGAATTGACCTGGCTGGAAGAGCCGACGATTCCGGATGACGTTGCCGGGCACACGCGCATCGTGCGTGATGGCGGCGTGCCGATCGCCGCCGGCGAAAATCTGCGCACGCTCTGGGAGTTCAAGCAATTGATCGCGTCAGGCGGCGTGACTTTGCCCGAGCCCGACGTGACCAATTGCGGGGGCGTGACGGTGTTCATGAAGGTCTCGCATCTTGCCGAAGCCTTCAATCTTCCGGTCACGTCGCACGGCGCGCACGATCTCACGGTGCATCTGCTCGCAGCTTGTCCGAACCGAAGCTTCCTCGAAGCGCACGGTTTCGGCCTCGACCGCTACATCGCTGATCCGATGGCAGTGAAAGAGGGCAAGGTGCGTGCGCCGGACCGTTTCGGCCACGGCATCACATTCGACTGGAAGGGATTGGATAAAATCCGCGGCTGAATGTTCAGCGGACCGCGGACGCGACCTTGTCGCCCCTGCTGTGCACGCGATCCTGCGACTTGCCGCGGGACATGAGTTTCTCGCGTGAATTGCCCTTGCTGACCGCTTCCTTTTTGGGCGCGGCATCTTTCTTCGCGATTTCCTTGGCCTTGGCCTTCGCGGCATTCGCTGCCTTCGCCGCTTTCAGCGCCCGCGCGGCGCGGATCTTTTTTGCTCGCTCTTCGGCAGCGCGCGCATCCGCGATCACCTTGGCAACGGAGGATTCAAGCTGGACCGGTATCGTCTGCGTTCCCGCTTCGCGCGACAGACCGCCGATGCCGTGGCACGGCGCACGCGACGGCAGCTTGTAGGAAATCTCGATCGGTTGCTCGACCGTCCAGCGTTCCGGCGGTTGGCCGGTGACGATGCGCACATAGTTGCGCGTTTCTTCCGGCAGCTTGCCCCGCCGCGCGAGCCAATCGAGGATTCGCTTCGGGCCGGCATTGTAGGCGGCGGCCGCGAGTCCGAGATTGCCGAAATTGCGATAATGCGTGCGCAGCAATTCCGCCGACACCGGCAACGCGGCAAGTGGATCGAACGGATTCACGAGCCCCATCGCCGATGCGACGCGAGGCATGAATTGCGCGACACCTTGTGCACCGGCGGGGCTCACGGCGCGCGCGTTGAAGCGGCTTTCCTGCCAGATCAGGCGTGCGAAAAACGGCGCCGGGAGTCCGCTCGATTGCGCAGCATCGGTCAGCCGCGTGCAGATCAGATCGAGTGGAACGTCCGAAATCTGCTGGGCGATGTCTGCGTTGGTCGGCAGTTCGTCAATATCCGTGAGCGGGATTTCCGCGCGCCGGCCGAGCTGCGGCAGCGAAGGACGAAGTTTCAGCTGCTCAAGCGGGCCCGCGTCCTGCCACACAGCCATCGGCGTCGCGCCGGTCCCGGTCAGGGTCGGTGCGGCAAGAACGGCAGCCATGGTCAATGCCAATGCAATCAGCAGCCGCATGCAAGACGACTCCCCCTCGGTCGCCAAGCCGGCGCGGTGCGCTGGCGGCGCGGATGGTTTGGAACGTGTTGGGACTGGCCCCGAACCGCGCTCTCTTGTTCGCGGAAGCCGCCCGTTTTGTGGAAATTCTTGGGCTAGGCGGCGGTCATATCGGGATGCAGGAACCGATCCTGCATCCCGTCTACGGCAGGATTTTCGCCTGCCGATAGCGGCTTAGCTGATCGATGAACATCTCTTCGGTATCGACCGTCTCGTGGAACCCGGCTTTCCGCAGCCGCGTCGTGCTGGTGATGACGTCATAATCCTGCGCGAGCTGGGAATCGGCATAGGCCCAGACTGCGACATCGCGCAGCTTCTGGGGCTTGAGCCCATGCCGTTGCACGATGCACTCCCAGACCGGCTCCTTGTCGGACATCCAGTCCGCGAGTTTCAGCGTGCGCGGTTCGCCGGTCGTCATGCCGAAATGTGCAGCAATTTTCGGCCACGCATATTTCCACCGGAAGACGTCGCCGTTCGTCACGTTGAAGGCCTTGTTCGCACCTTCCGGATGCGTGGCAATATGCACCATCGCGCGCGCGAGCTGCGTCGCATCGGTCGCTTGCTTGAGTGTTTCAAAGCATCCGCGTACGCCGGGAAAGCAGAGCGGCAGCCCAAGTTCCTTGCTGATCGCAGCAAAGGTTCCGAGAATGGAGACAATGTTGCGCCCGCGCCCGGGAGCGAAGTCGCAGACGAAATCGGGCCGCGCCGCCGACCAGGTCCAGTTCTTCCCTTTCTGGCGTTCGACAAGGAAATCCTGCTGGCTGAAATAGAAATTCGGCGGCATGTGGCGCGGATCGTCTTCACGTGCCGGGGTTGGAAACGGCCCGAGATGCTGGCCGTAATACTTGCCGCCTTGAACGAAATTGACGTGCTTCAGATCGCGCGTCGACGCTTCGACGGCATCGAGCACGTTGCGTAGCATCGCCGTGTTGTCCTCGACACTTTCGATTGCCACTTCGCCATGCGTCGCCCGTGCGGTGTAGAAAACGTGCGTAATCCCCCTCTCGTTTTGCAGCGCCTTCTTGCAAGACACCGGATCGCTCATATCGGCTGCCACAAACCGAACCCGGCCTGTGGCGGCGGGCGGGTTCCGGCTCAACCCGATCACCGACCAGTCGGGGTCTGCTTCCAGGGCTTCGATCAAGCGCTTGGATGTGGCGCCGGTGGCGCCGGCGATAAGGGCTGTTTTCGGCATGGCCAGTCCGGCATCGGGAGGGCAAATCGATGGGCCGCCCGTTTACCACGATTTCCAGCTCTGCAATCAGCGTATGTCCGGGCCGTCCGCCGACGCCGGAAAGGCCCGAACCGGATTCCCTTGCAGTTTGAAGGATTTCCGGGCCAATTAGGTTGAGAAATTGCCGCTAAAGCCTTTGAACCTTATTGGTTTCTGCCGCGACCAAACAGCGAGCCGACCGTTCCGATGCAGGCATCATCAGACGAAGTCTTGATCCAGCGGATCGCGGGCGGGGATCGGCTTGCCATGCAGGTGCTGTTCGCGCGGCACCATGTACGGATCTACCGGTTTGTCCTGCGTCTGGTGCGTAACGAAACCGTGGCGGAGGACACGATCAGCGAGGTGTTCCTGGATGTCTGGCGCCAAGCCGGGCGATTTGAGGGGCGGTCCGCCGTCTCGACATGGTTGCTCGGAATAGCGCGGTTCAAGGCCCTGTCCGCATTGCGGGGCCGCAAGGAAGCCGAGCTGGACGACGAAATGGCGGAGACGATCGAGGATCAATCCGACGATCCCGAAACGTCCCTGCAGAAGAAGGATAAAGGTGAAATCCTGCGACAGTGCCTCACCGCGCTTTCGCCGGATCACCGGGAGATCATCGATCTCGTCTACTACCACGAGAAGTCCGTGGAAGAAGTGGCGCAGATCGTCGGCATCCCGGAAGCAACAGTGAAGACGCGCATGTTCTATGCGCGCAAGAAGCTGGCAGAAGCCCTCAAAGCGGCGGGCATAGAACGAGGTTGGCCATGATGATGAACGGTGAGACACGCGAGGAGATTGAGACGCTGCTGCCGTGGTTCGCGGCCGGCACGCTCAGCCGCAAGGATGCGGCGCGGGTCGAAAGCGCGCTCAAGGCCGATGCGGTGCTCTCCCGTCACTACGAGCTCGTGCGCGAGGAACTGGCGGAGACGATCCGCCTAAATGAGACACTGGGCGCGCCGTCCTCACGCGCGATGGCGCGGCTGTTCGAAAAGATCGAAGCGGAATCTCCCTCAGAATCGCGCGCGGCCGTTGCGCCGAGCCTGACGAGCAGAATTTTCGGATTTGTCGAGAGCCTTTCCCCGCGTACGCTGGCATTGTCCGGCGCAGCTGCGGCGCTGGCTATTCTGCTTCAGGCAGGGATCATCGCAGGCGTTGTTCTGAATGAGCGCGGCGATGCCGGATACCGAACGGTCGGTGTCGAACAGGCCGCGCCGTCGGGGCAGGGCAGTTTTGTCCTGGTGCGCTTTGCGCCGCAGGCGAGCGCCGCTGATATCACCAAGGTTCTGGAAGACCACAAGGCGAGCATCGTTTTCGGCCCGACCGCCGGCGGTGTGTATCAGGTTCGCATCGCGACGACGGCGCTGCCGAAGGAGGAAACGGCGCGCATCGTAAAGTCGCTCCAGGACAACAAGGCCATCGGGTTTGCCGCACCCGCGCCATAACGACCGCACATTGTTCGGAGTGCGCGCGTTTTGACATCGACAATGCCGGACAGGATGCAGGTCATGTCGCGTTTCATCCTCGCCGCCGCAATTGCTGGCCTTTCGCTTTTCACTGCGACCGACGCATTCGCTCAGCGCTTCACCCCCAATTTCAACGCCGGCCCGCGTGGACCGAGCATGACGAATATCGGGCCGCGCGGCCCGAATTTCGATCGGCCGCACACGAGGCCCGAGGTGGTCATCGTCGATCCCGGCGACAATCAGCCTGCGCCACGGCTGCACCCTCGTACGCCGCCAAGTGGCGAGCGCAACGGAAGCAGCGGAGGCGGAAACAATACGTCCGCCGCCATTGTCGGGATGCCGCCTGCCGGCGAGAACCGATTCGTGCAGAACGAGGTCGTCATCGAAATGGCGGGCAACCCCGACGCGATGGCGCGGCGGCATCGACTGACCCGGTTGGAAGCGCTGACATCCGTGCTCACCGGCGTGACGAAATATCGCTGGCAAATTTCCGACGGCCGTTCCGTTCGCACCGTCATCCGCCAGCTTGCCGCTGACGGCATCCTGTCGCAGCCCAACTATATCTTTAAGGGCTCGCAGCAGCAGAGCACGCTCGCCAATGCCCCGGCCAATCTCAATGAAGGGGACCCGGCGCAATATGCGCTTGCCAAATTGCAGTTGCCGCTCGCGCATCGCATCGCCAAGGGAGACCGCGTGCTTGTCGCAGTCATCGACTCCGGCATCGATGCGGCACATCCGGAGCTTGCGGGTGTCGTGGCAGGAAGTTTCGACGCAATCGCACCGGGCGCACCACATGCGCACGGCACCGGCATTGCGGGCGTGATCGCCGCGCATTCGCGCCTGATGGGCGTCGCGCCGGCGGCGCACATTCTCGCGGTGCGCGCCTTCGGCGCGGCAAGCGACGGCGCGGAAGGCACGACGTTCAACATCCTGAAAGGGCTTGATTGGGCAGCCGTCAATAACGCCCGCATTATCAATATGAGCTTTGCGGGGCCTTCCGATCCGGGCTTGTCGCGCGCGCTCGCGGCGGCGAAGAAGCGCGGCATCGTGCTGGTCGCTGCCTCCGGCAATGCCGGCGCAAAGTCGCCGCCGCTTTATCCCGCCGCGGACCCAAGCGTGATCGCAGTATCTGCGACGGATGCGAACGACAAGCTCTTTGCGTTGTCGAACCGTGGCAAGTACATCGCCGTTGCCGCGCCGGGTGTCGACATCCTCCTGCCTGCGCCCGGCGGTGCGTATCAGGTGTCATCGGGAACCTCGTTCGCTGCCGCACAGATCAGCGGCATTGCCGCTCTGATCCTCGAACGCAGACCCGACCTTGGCCCTGACGCCGTGAAGAATATCCTGCTCGCCACTGCGCGCGACCTTGGCCCAAAAGGACGCGATCCTCAGTTTGGCGCCGGGCTGGCCGATGCCTACAAGGCTGTGACGGCGGCGCAGGACGCGCCGGTTGCTGCGTCGGCCTCGAATGCGGCGGCCAGCCGATAGCCGGCGCCGTTCAACTTTCCTTGAGCCCGCTGCGCTGCCGGAATAGCGCGCTATCTGCATCGTTAGCCCAAGCAATCGACCTCTGACCGCTTGAACCTTTTCGGCAGCCATGGCGACCAATGGGCAGGCGGACGAGGTGAACTCGCCGCACGAATTCTTGCCGATCGGCGCGCGCCCCCTTCCACCCCAGCGCCGATCCGTGCCGACCCGCCCGGTGTTGTCCCCATCGGGCGGGTCTTTTCTTTTCAATCTGGCCGCTGCCCACAGAATGACCACGGCGGGGCCGCCGTTACGCGGGGGCGTTCTTCCTGACATGTTAGGCCGTCTGCACCGAATGGCGGGCTGGACGATGACATCGGAAACGGGCAGACAATGAGCCACAAGGGGAAACGTGGCGTCCAATGAGCGCTGAGATTATCCTCGAAACAGAGGATCTCACCAAGGAATTTGCCGGCTTCGTTGCAGTCAACGGAGTTAATCTGCGCGTCGAGCGCGGCACCATTCACGCCTTGATCGGGCCGAATGGTGCAGGCAAGACCACCTGCTTCAATCTCCTCACGAAGTTTCTCAATCCGACGCGCGGCCGCATTTCCTTCAAGGGCCGTGACATCACGACGATGCAGCCTGCCGACATCGCGCGGCTCGGTGTCGTGCGTTCGTTCCAGATTTCGGCGGTCTTTCCGCATCTGACTGTTTTGGAAAATGTGCGGATCGCCTTGCAGCGCCAGCGCGGCGGCTCGTTTGATTTCTGGCGATCGCGCGGCGTGCTTGATGAATTCAACGATCGGGCCATGGAGCTCATCGCGGATGTCGGTCTTGCGAGTCTTGCGCACGTCACTGCCGTCGAACTGCCATATGGCCGCAAGCGTGCGCTCGAAATCGCAACGACCCTGGCGCTTGATCCGGAAATGCTGCTGCTCGACGAGCCGACGGCAGGGATGGGTCACGAGGACATCGACCGTATCGCCACGCTCATCAAGCGCGTTGCCGCCGACCGTACCGTGCTGATGGTCGAGCACAATCTGAGCGTCGTTGAAAATCTTTGCGACCGCATTACGGTGCTGACACGCGGACGCGTCCTTGCCGAAGGCAATTACGAAAGCGTCTCCACCAATCCGGATGTCCGCGAGGCCTATATGGGAGTGGGCCATGCTTGATGCGCGCGCGCCGTTCCTTGCCGTCGAAGACCTGCAGGCCTGGTACGGCGAGTCGCATATTCTTCACGGGGTGACATTCGACGTGATGCCGGGCGAGGTGGTGACGCTTCTCGGGCGTAACGGAGCGGGCAAGACCACAACGCTGAAATCCATCATGGGCATGGTCGCGCGGCGAACTGGCTCGGTGCGCTTTGAAGGGCGCGAGCTGATCGGCCTGTCGTCGAACCAGATTGCGCGCGCCGGTATCGCTTTCTGTCCGGAGGAGCGCGGAATTTTCGCAAGCCTGAATGTCGAGGAAAATCTGTTATTGCCGCCGCAGGTCAAGCCTGGCGGATTGGCCCTCGATCGTATCTTCGAGTTATTTCCCAATCTGCGCGAGCGGCTAGGCTCAAGTCAGGGCACAAAGCTCTCTGGCGGCGAACAGCAGATGCTTGCGATCGGGCGCATCCTGCGCACCGGCGCGCGGCTGCTTCTGCTCGATGAGCCGACCGAGGGTCTGGCGCCGGTGATCATCCAGCAAATCGGCAAGACCATCCGATCGCTCAAGGATGAGGGATTCACCATTCTTCTCGTTGAACAGAATTTCCGCTTTGCCGCGACCGTGGCCGACCGATATGCGGTGATGGAACATGGCCGGATCGTGGAACGATTCACGCGTTCCGAACTCGACGCCAATCTCGACAAGTTGCACGACTATCTGGGAGTTTGAATCTGGGAGTTTGAAATAGCGCGCCTACAATAAACGCACGGAGGAAACCAATGAAGACAAGGGTAAGCCTGGCAATACTCGCGATCGCGCTGGCCTGCGGTTCGGCACAGGCCCAGCAGATCAACGTGAAGATCGGCGTTCTGACCGACATGTCGAGCCTATATGCCGACGATACCGGACCGGGCTCGGTTGCCGCAGCCAAGCTCGCGGCCGACGAATTCATGAAGAGCAATCCCAACGTCAAGGTCGAGGTGATCAGCACCGATCACCAGAACAAGGCGGACGTCGGCACAAACATCGCGAACCAGTGGATCGATGTCGAACATGTCGACATGATCGCCGACGTGCCGAATTCCGGCGTCGCGCTCGCGATCAACGAAGTTGCCCGCAACAAGAACAAGGTGTTTGTCGCGTCAGGCCCGGCGTCGTCCGATCTGACCGGCCCGAAATGCAGCCCGAACACGGTGCACTGGACCTACGACACCTGGATGCTGGCAAACGGCACGGGCAAGGCGATCGTGAAGAACGGTGGCGATACGTGGTTCTTCCTGACGTCCGACTACGCATTCGGTCACGCGCTCGAGCGCGACACCGCGGCGGTGGTGGAGGCCAATGGCGGCAAGGTGATCGGCAAGGTGCGTCATCCGATTAATACCAGCGACTTCTCATCGTTCCTGCTTCAGGCGCAGTCGTCGAAAGCGAAGATCATAGGCCTCGCCAATGCCGGAGGTGACACCATCAATGCGATCAAGCAGGGCGCGGAATTCGGCATCGCCGCGGGCGGCCAGAAATTTGCCGGCCTTCTCGTGTTCGCACCGGACGTCGCCGCGCTCGGACTGAAGACTGCGCAGGGCCTGACCTTCACCGAGACCTTCTACTGGGATCTCAATGACGGCACGCGCGCCTGGACCAAGCGCTGGGACAAGGAGCGCAACTCTGCCGGCAAGCTGCCGAGCATGAATATGGCGGGCGTTTATTCGGGCACACTGCACTACCTGAAGGCGGTGGCAGCCCTGAAAAGCGCCGCCGACGGCAAGGCTGTTGTCGCCGAGATGAAGAAGCTGCCGGCTGAGGATTCGGTCTACGGCAAGAGCGTCGTTCGCGAGGACGGTCGCGTGCTGCACCCGGCTTATCTGTTCGAGGTCAAGAAGCCGGAAGAATCGAAATATCCGGGCGATCTCTACCACGTCCGGGCGACGATCCCGATGGAAGAGGCATTCCGTCCGCTCAAGGACGGAAAATGCCCCATGGTCAGCGGCTAAGGAAGCCGATCACGACACTTCAATCTGTGAAGAAAAGCGAAAGGAGCCCG
>CAZSAW010000270.1:0-14164 GCA_964604745.1 uncultured Hyphomicrobiales bacterium | reverse complement strand
TATCTTCTACGGCCATGATCTCAATTTGCCGCTGTCGCGCGCCATGAGCCGGAGCGACGGCGCAACCGTCTTCGCCTACCATGTGCGGGATCCGGAGCGGTATGGCGTCGTAGCGTTTGACGCTCACGGCCGCGCCACCTCGCTGGAGGAAAAGCCGGCTCAACCAAAGAGCAGCTATGCGGTCACGGGCCTTTATTTCTATGACCATCAGGTCGTGGGCATCGCGAAAGATCTGAAGCCGTCACCGCGCGGCGAATTGGAAATCACCGACCTGAACCGGGTCTATCTCGAGCGTGGCGCCTTGAGCGTCGAAATCATGGGGCGCGGCTATGCGTGGCTCGACACTGGAACGCACGAGAGTCTGACCGAGGCGAGCAATTTCATTCAAACGATCGAGCATCGACAGGGCCTGAAGATCGCGTGCCCGGAGGAAATCGCCTATCGCAAAGGACTGATTGACGCCGAGCAGTTGCAGCGGCTGGCAAAGCCGATGGCCAAGAATGGCTATGGCCAATATCTGCTTCGGGTGCTGGCCGAAGATCAGCCGGGCGCCACATCACAAGCCGGCTGAGCCCGTTCGCTCGGGCAAACGCGCACGCCGTCGTTCCGATATCGGACAGCTAGCCACCAATAAATTGGCCGCGACGCAAATAATTCAGGATCGCATCGGCAGCATCGTTCGGTGTCTGGGTTGTCGTGTCGATACGAATGTCCGGATTGTCCGGATACTCATACGCGGAATCGATGCCGGTGAAATTGGTCAACTGGCCGGCCTTGGCCTTGGCATACAGTCCTTTCGGATCCCTGCGAATGCATTCGGCAAGCGGCGTGTCGACGAAGACCTCGATAAATTCGCCATCGTTGACGAGGCCGCGCACCATCCTGCGTTCGGCCTCGAACGGCGAAATGAATGAACAGATGACGATCAAGCCAGCCTCGACAAACAATTTTGCGACCTCGCCGGCGCGGCGGATATTTTCGACGCGGGCGGCATCGGTAAATCCAAGATCATGGTTGAGGCCGTGCCGTAGGTTATCGCCATCGAGAACGAACGTGTGCTGTCCCAGCTCGTAGAGCTTCTGTTCCACCAGCTTGGCGATGGTCGATTTGCCCGATCCCGACAATCCCGTAAGCCAAACGATCGTCGGGCGCTGATGCTTCGCTGCCGCGCGTGCCGCGCGGTCGACAAGCAAGTACTCCCGATGAATGTTCGAGGCGCGACGCAGCTCATAGGCGATCATGCCGGCTGCGGCGGTCGTATTGCTGATACGGTCGACGAGAATAAACGCGCCCGTTGCGCGGTTTGTCTCGTAGCTGTCAAAAAGAATGGGTGTAGCGGTGGCGATGTTGCAAAATGCGATATCGTTGAGGTGCAGCGTCCGTGCCGCGAGCTGACTGAAGGTGTTGACATCGACCTTGTGCTTCAATGCCGTCACCGTCGCCGAAACCCAACGATTGCCGCACCGCATGAGGTACTCGCGGCCCGGCAGCAGTTCGTCGTCGCTCATCCAGATGATATGCGCGGCGAGCTGATCGGCCGACAACGGGCGTGCGTCCGGCTTCGCCAGCATCTCGCCGCGTGAAACGTCCACATCATCATCCAGCAGAATTGTAACGGCATCGCCGGCGTTGGCGTGGGGAAGATCGCCGTCCGCGGTCACGATGCGGGCAACTTTGCTGTGGCGGCCCGATCCGGTTACCACAACGTCATTCACGGCGACGGTGCCGGACGCCACGGTGCCGGCGGCGCCGCGAAAACCACCTCCGGCCCGATTGATCCATTGCACGGGAAAGCGAAACGGCAAGGCGAGCGCGTCGCCCTTGATTTCGATCTGTTCGAGATAACTCAGAAGAGTGGGCCCGCGATACCATGGAGTGTTCGGCGACGTGACGACGACGTTGTCGCCATGAAGCGCCGACACGGGGATGGTCGTCACCGTCTTGAATTTGAGGTCGCGCGCAAAGGCCATGTAGACGGCGGTAATCGCATCGAATTGCTGTTCGGAAAAATCCACGAGATCGATCTTGTTGATCGCCAGAACCGCGTGACGGATCCCGAGAAGAGAACAAATGTAGGAGTGGCGGCGTGTCTGCGGAAGAATTCCTTTGCCCGCGTCGATCAGAATGATCGCAAGGTCGGAATTCGACGCGCCGGTTGCCATATTGCGCGTATATTGCTCGTGGCCAGGCGTATCGGCGATGACGAATGACCGTCGCGGCGTGGAAAAGAAACGGTGCGCAACGTCGATCGTGATGCCCTGTTCGCGCTCGGCTTCGAGGCCATCGACCAGAAGGGCGAGGTCGAGATTGTCGCCGGTCGTTCCGAATTTGCGCGAGTCAGCCTGTAGCGCGCGCAGATGGTCGTCGAACAGCGAACGCGTATCGTAGAGGAGACGGCCAATCAGCGTCGATTTGCCGTCATCGACCGATCCGCAGGTCAGGACGCGGAGAAGGTTGCCGGCCGGCACGAGTTCCGATGACAGAGCCAGATCCGTCATCAAAAATAGCCCTCCCGCTTTTTCTTTTCCATCGAGGCTGTCGTGTCGAAGTCGATGACGCGACCTTCACGCTCGGATGAGCGCGCCGATATCATCTCCGCGATAATGTCGTCGAGCGTTCCGGCATCGGATTCGATCGCGCCCGTCAGCGGATAGCATCCCAAGGTGCGGAACCGCACCGTCCGCATTTCCGGCTGCTGATGTGGCGGCAGCGGAAAGCGTTCGTCATCGACCATGATCAAGGCCCCGTTGACTGCGACGACCGGCCTCGGTTTGGCGAAGTAAAGGGGAACGATCGGGATATTCTCCTGGCGGATATAGTGCCAGATATCGATTTCCGTCCAATTCGACAGCGGGAACACCCGCATGGATTCGCCGCGATTGATCCTGGTGTTGAACAAATTCCAGAGCTCGGGGCGTTGATGGCGGGGGTCCCACGCCTGCGCGTTGTTGCGGAATGAAAAGATGCGCTCTTTTGCACGGCTCTTTTCCTCGTCGCGCCGCGCGCCGCCGAGGGCCGCATCGAATTCGTATTGCGTTAGTGCCTGTTTCAGCGCCTCGGTCTTCATGATCTGCGTGTAGAGCGATGAGCCGGCGCTGAACGGATCGATTCCGCGCGCTTGTCCGTCCCGGTTGGTGTGCACAATCAATTCAAGTCCGAAACGCTTCGCCGTTTCGTCCCGGAACGCGATCATCTCGCGAAATTTCCACCTCGTGTCGATATGGAGTAGCGGGAATGGTGGCGGGGCCGGATAAAATGCCTTCATGGCAAGGTGCAGCATCACGCTCGAATCCTTGCCGATCGAATAGAGCATGACGGGCTTATGAAATTCGGCGGCGACCTCCCGCATGATCGAAATGGATTCGGATTCAAGGTCGCGCAGGTGAGCGGTCGGCATCGGCCTCCGGGAGTGTTCGTTGTTCTTGTTGGCTGGGGCCGGGAAAGTCTCCGTCCGGCTGCCCCAGCCGCCTTGGGGGCGTTGCATGTCCTCTTATGCCAGCGTGTGCTCGAGGATCGCAACGATCCAGATTGCGGGGGCGAGGAAAACGCCGAATGGGATAGCCAGGTGCCGGTCAATCTTCTCGCGGCGGCTCAGGGCGCGCACGCTGATGACGAGAATTGCGGCCAGCGTGGCGATTTCCAGCGCCACCGGCATCATTTGCCAGCCGAGCCACGGCGCGCCTGCGGTGGCAAGCTTCACGTCGCCGAATCCGAGGCCCTCGTCGCCCGTTTTCCAGCGATAGCCGAGGCGCAGAAGCTGCAGCGTTCCGCCTCCAACCAAAGCCCGCAACAATGCGTCGCCCAGCTCGGTCCACAGCCAATCCAGCCGCGTTGCAGTCGCAATCAGGCCCAACCCCAGCGCGAAGATAAGAGCGCTTGCGCTGTCTGGGATGATGAAGGACCTCAGGTCGATTACGGCCACGATCAGCGCCAGGACGGCCAGCGCCGCAAGAAAGAAGGCCGCCGGTCGCGGGACCAGACCGAAGGTGATCAGGATTGCTGCGAGCGCGATGCCGATTTCGCGCCATCTGGCCGTGATCTGAATGCCGTCGCAATGCGACGCCGGTTTCATCGATTCGGATTGACCGTGGTGGGGGCGCTTGCAGCAGCCGGTGCAGGTGCGCGCTGGCGCGTCACCATGTTGAGCTTCGAGCGCAGATCTTCGGCGATGAGCTGAGCGTCGAGACCGTCGCGGATGATCTGCGGGCGGATAAAGACGATCAGTTCGGTATTCGTGACCTGATTCTGATTCCGGCCGATCAGATTGAGATTGAACGGAACCGGAAGGCCACTTTTTTCACGCTGCTGGCGCGAGCTGATCAAGCCGCCAAGCAGCACGGTTTGCCCGCTCGCCACCGCAATCGAGCTCTTGATCCGGCGCTGCGAGATGGTCGGCGTCAATGTCTGCTGCGTCGGGTCTATGGAATTGTTGACGACGTTGGAGATTTCCTGCTCGACATCGAGGGTCACGACGCCGTTGACGTTGATCCGCGGCGTGACGCGCAGGATCACGCCGGTATTGTGCAGCTCGATATTGTTCACGATCGGCGCATTGGGCGTATCGACGCTCTGCGACGACCGCGTCGCGATCGGCACCTGATCGCCGACCTGCAGCGTCGCGATCTGGTTGTCGAGCACGACAAGAGACGGCGAGGAGAGAACTTTCACGTCGGTGATCTGGCGAAATGCGTCGATGATGGCGCGCGGATCGGAGGCGGGTCCGAGCACCATGTTAAAGCCGGGAATCAGGCGTTGCAGCGTGCTGGTTTCACCGTAGCCGATCGAACTGCCGCCCTTGCTGCGCAGGTAATATTGAATGCCGTATTCGAGCTGCTTGTTGAGCGTGACCTCGACAATGGTTGCGTCGATGGCGACCTGCAGCGGCGGCCGGTCAAGCTGTGTGATCGCACGCTCGATGATCTTGTATTGCTCGCGATTGGCGTAGATCAGAAGCGCATTGTTGGCGACATCGGCCGTGATGCGGACATTCGGCAGAAGGGCGGCGCGCGATGTGGACGTCGTCGCAATGGAGGCGACATCGGTACGCCGCGTGCTGGTGATCGTCCCTTCGGTCCCGGTTGCACGGGTGGCAAAGTCGTCCGGCTGGCCCGTGCGTCCAGGATCCTGCGACAATGTCGAGGCCTGCTGAGCGGAGGCTCCCGGCGTCAGCTGGGCGAGATCGGCGTTTCCGGGCAGGCTGCCGGCACCGGCCGCGCTTTCGCCGGTGAAGACCTCCTTGAGGATATTCGCCATGATCTTCGCGTTGCTGAATCGCACGCGATAGACGCGCAACGCCGTATTTTCGTAGTCGGCATTGTCGAGACGGCGCACCCATTGCTGCACGCGGCTGATCTGCTCCGGTGTCTTGGCGACGGCAAAGACCGCATTCAGACGCGCCATGGGCTGGAACCGGACCGGACCCTGTCCGCCGTTTTCCTTGTCCTGGCCGAAGACGTTCTGCAACTCGGCGATGATCGTGTCCGGCGTCGCGTTGCGCAGCGGAAAAATACCGGCGCTTTGGTTCTTCATCCAGTCGACATCGAGCGCAAGCGCCGCATCGATGATGCTTGCGCGCTCGTTGCTCGTGCCCTGAACAAGCAGGAGGTTGCGCGACGGATCGATGCGCACCGCGCCTTGCCGCGCCGCGAAGTTTTCCAGCGCGCGCTGGACCGTCTGCGACGAGACGTAACGCAGCGGCAGAACGGAAATGCCGTAGCCCGGCCCGAGCTTGCCGTTCTCGACCGTGTCGACCGAGCCGGACCCGAGCGCCTCGGCGATCGGCACGATCTTGTAGAGCGGTCCTTCCTTGACGACGGCCGCGCCTGCGAGTTTGACCGCGCTCTCAAGCAGCGGAAGGATATCGTCGCGCGAAACCGGCCGGCCCGACGAGAGGCTGATCGTGATCGCCTGCAGCCTGCGATCGACCACGTAATTGAGTTTCAGGGTGTCGCCAAGAAGGGCCTTGGCGACGGTTCCGATGTCGGCATTCTCGAAATTCAGATCGTAGCCGCCGGTCGCGGAACCTGGACCGGTCGCGGCGGAAACACCCGGCGCCATCGTTCGGGCGGCCGGCCCGGCAGTTCCGTCGTCCAGAAAGACCTGGTCGGTGGCGCGCGGTCCTTCCGAATTGCCGGAGGAGGGGATGGGAACAGGGCGGCGGGCCGTCAAATCCGTCGTCAGAACAGTGTCCACGACGTCGTCGCCCGATCCGACCTTGTCCCAGGCGGAGCAGCCGAACAGAAGCAACGCTACTGCCAGCAGCAGAAACGTGCCGCCAGCGCCCGCGCCAAAGCGGACTCTCGCCCTACGCATCTCAACCCCAAGCCCGAGGCCCTCATTATGCCGTTTAGCACAGCGGGCTCCGGCATGGCGAGGGCGCTTGTGGCGCGCATGATTTTACCCGTCCGGTGGTGCAAGAATGCACAGGGGGAGTCCATGCATCCAGCCACGCCAGACCGGCAAAAATACCTTTGAAGGCGACGATCATCCGTGCACCATCCAATGCCATGATCATCCGCTTCGTTTTTCGTCTCCTGACGGGTGTGCTGTTTTTGCCTGCGATCGCTTCGGCGGCCGAGCCGGAAAGACTGCCGGTTCCGGTTTCCTGGTTTGGCCAACTTGGCGCGCTGCACGTCACCACGAGTGCCACGAATGGCCTGTTTTCCGGGGTCTACGATTCAGCCAGCTTCAACTGCCCCGGGCCTTTCGATGCGGCCGGGCACATTGCCTTCGACCGCGTCGTCTTTTCCGTAAATTTCCGGCGCTGTGGCACGTTCGTGACCTGGAACGGCGTGATGCGCGGCCCTGCGCTTGTGACGCATTGGACCATGATCTTTACCGATCCGGTGACGGGGCGGCGGCATTTCCAGCGAGGCCGCGACACGTTGGTGCGCGCGCCGTGACGACGGCCGATCGCGGGACTATTTCTGGTCGGTATCGAACAGCCGCAGCGTGACGCTGGTGCCGCCCCGCTCCAGCACGACCGACCGCGGTTCGAGTTCCCGCAGCACCCAGTCTGCAATCTTGTCGCCGCGGCGAAGGCGCTGCAGCTCGTTGGTGCTCTTGTCGCGCAGCACGGCGATCCTGACGTCCTCGCCCATGACGATGCCTGTGAGCTCGACATTCGGCAGATTGGAAACCGGCTGAGAGGCAGCGGTTGGCGACTGCGGCACGGCGACCGGCGGGGGCGGCCTGCGGGTTGGCGCGAAAAGAGGACGATCGCGCGTCGCTTTCAGATCCTCAAGTTTGGGAAAAGCCGATGCGACGGCCGGCGCATTGACCACTTGCGCCATGCCGCTGTGCGCAGACAGCAGAAAAAGAATGACTCCGCAGACAGCACGCATGCGAAACGTCATCGTGCGCCTCCGCGGAAATAACCTGCGACGCGCATCTCGACCCGCAGCGTCGAAGGAGATGCTGTGCTGGCGGAATTTTGCGCGCGCGCATCGATGTTGAGGGATTCCACGAAGACGAGCGGGGCCTCGCTCTCCAGCCGATAGAGCGTTTCCTGCAGGGCGTCGATCGTCATTTCCGCGGTGACCTGCACAATCGCACGACGGCCAGCCGGTTCGATGGCGCCTGCGGGATCGATCCCGACGACCACAAGGACACCGCCGGTGCTTTCGACAAGACTGACGACGCGCTGCTGAAATGCATTCGCCGCCAGGGCGAAATTGGCGCCCGCAAGATAAGGTTCGCCGACGGGGAGGCTCGCATTGGCTCTCTGGTTTCTCTGTATCGCCAGCGCACGCTGATCGAGTGCAGCCAGTTCTTCCTGACGGTTGCGGATTTCAGCGCGCGCCGCTTCGATCGCCGCCACAGCAACGGCAACGCCGGACAAGGCAACCAGAAGAATTCCACAGAGGATTGCGAAAGCGGTAATCGCTCTGCGATTCGTCAACGGGGATGGCAGCGTCATCACGGAACGGCTCTTTCGGCAGGCAACGCCTTCGCTTCGAGATGGAAACGATCGCCGCGGCCGTCCGGCAGCCGCGCAGTCGGCGCGAAGAATGTTATGTCGCCGAAGGCTCTCGATCCTTCGATGAGCGGAATGAGAGCCGACACGTCCTGCGAAACGCCCACAAGCCGCAGCTTGCCGTCGGCAAAACTCATCTCCGTGAGCCAGGTATTGTCAGGCAGCGCCGCCGACAGGGTCTCAAGTGCGAGAACGATTGCGGGACTTGCGCGTTTGCGCGCCATGAGCGCTTCGACGTCGCGTCCAGCCGTCGCGCCGCGCGCGCCGGCACTCGCCATCAGGGCTTGCCGCTTCTTCACGACGTCCGCCGATACGGATTCTGCTGCTGCCTCTGCACGTTGAAGCGCAAGTGCAAGAACGGACCCGATAGCAACGAACAGAAACGCCATGACGGCAAGCGACGCGAAAACAACGCGGCGCGCCCGCAATCTTTGCGCAGCATTGGTGACGTCGCTGTCGACGGGAATGATCACTGCGTCGTTCGGCGCTGCCGGATCGGCATACAGAAGACGAGTTCCTGCCGCATGAGCCGCCTGCAAAGCCGAGAGGAGACGGGCATGGACGGATCGCGCCGTCGCGAACACCGTCACCACAAGTCGTGTGTCGGGTGCGGTCCCATTCTCGACGCGAAAGGCATAGAGCAGGTCATCGGAGCGCCACGGCGACAATCGCTCCAGGTGATGCCGAACGATGCCGTCGAGATAAGGGCGGCTGTCGGATGGCAACGGGTCCAGAGTCCGAACCAGCACCTCGTCGGCATCGAGCCTCACGTCCACGTCGCGGCCGGCGATCGCCTGCGCCCCAGCCTCGGGGACGAAACGCCACCCGGCTGCGCCGTGCTCGAACGTCAACGGTGCCGATGGGGAGCCGTCGGTCCGGTAGCCGTCTTGAGATTTGACCAGGCGAAGCCGGCGCCGGTCGCGCTTGCGCTCGCTCAGGGCGACGATGATATCGACCAAGCCGTCAATCCACCAACGCAGGGCATCAAAAATACGATTCACGTCGGCACCGTCGTTTGCGGCAGCTTACGGCATTTCGCCGACGCCCGGCGGATTGTTATTCCAGGCAAGGATGCGATACGGCTCGCTGTCGCCTTCGATCACGGCAACAACGCCCGAAAAACGCCGGATGCTGCTGGGCCCCAGCCTGACCTGAGCCATAAAACTCACGGCAGACCCGCTCTCGTCGCTTACGAATTTCTGCACCGGTCCAAGCACCGAGATCAGGCTATCGAAAGGCCGTGGCGAACCATCGCGCATCTTTACAAATTCTGCGACGCGTGAGGCGTCAACTCCCGGGATCGCCAGCAGCACTGCGGCGTCGGCAATCAGCGGATTGATCTTCGCCCGCCCACTCGCGACCGTGAGATAGGGCGCGACGGCTGCCGCCGTTTCGGGGGGAATGCCGAGCACCAGAGCCAGTTCGGCAACATGCTCGAACGGAGCGTTGCGCGGGCCATCGACGCGCCCGGCGGCCCGATAGGCTTCGCGTTTGGCGCCTCCGGGACGCGGTTTATCGCCCTCCTCACGCCAGTCGAGAATGCGTGCCGCGTAACTGTCGGCCAGTGCGGATTCCACTCCGGTCACCCGAAAGATGCCCGACAACAATTCGGCCGGCGCGTAATTCAGGTCGATCTTGGATGCCTCGTCGCGCAGCGTGATGACGACATCGGCGCCGTCCAGATGCAACGTCGCCGCGGCGCGCTGCTGCTGGATGGCGGTTCCCGTCAATGCCACGACGCGTTCCAGCATCGCCCGCATGGCCGTCTCCGCGCGCAAATCTTCGGCGTAGCTTCGGCTCGCCAGCACGGCGCTGCGTTGGACCTCGGCGGCAACGGAAGCGAATACAGCCAGCAGACCCGCGAGCAGCAGAACGATCAGAAGGATCGAGCCGCGTCGATTCAATGGACGCCGCCTTTGTCGTTCTGCCCCGCCCGTGAGGCCGGCTGTTCCAGCGGCTGCAACCGGCAGCGCTCGCTTTTTCCTTTGCCGTCGTCGGCCGGATCAAGACAGTCGGCAGCCAATTGCGCAGGCAATGTCAACACGACCGGCGCGGGAAAGACGCTGACCCCGTTTGCGGTGCGAATGTCCACCTCGACGGCGCTTGGCAATCCTGGCCGGTTGGTCCAGGTGTCGAAACGCTGTGCGTTGCGGTCACGATAGCCAAATCGGAACTGCATGCGGCCGCGCATGAGGACCACCGGATCGGTCAGCGACGCTGCGAGACTTGCCACCGGCCCGCGCTGGCGAACGAGCACCATGTCGTCGCCGTCCTGAACGCTGCGCACGACAATCAGCTCAAGACCACGATTGCCGGTGGCGAATCCGGTGGCGGCAATGAAGGTGAGGCCAGTGCTATCGCCGCTGAACAATACGGTCGGTCCTTCGGATCCGGGCGGACGGATGGGCAGCGCGAGCGAGAGATCGTTGTCGAGCCGCTTCAGGCCGGTGGCGAGCATTTCCATCGTCGCGATCGCGCCGCTATTCCGATTCCAGTTGCGCAATGCGAGACCGGCAAGCTGTGAGACGACGCCAATGATCGCCGCCGAGATTGCGAGCGCGGCAAGCGCCTCGAACAGCGTGAAGCCTGCGCGCGAGTCAACGCGTCTTGCGGCCAATGCGATATGTTTCAAGGCTCGTTCTCCGGCCGCTCGCGGCCGTCACCAGGATGTTGACGCGATAGAGCTGCCAGGGACCGACGGCTTTCGGCAGCGGAATGTCGGCGCGGCCAGGCACAAGCGGCGTTGCTTCGGGCGAGGCCTGCGCGATTCTGACCGACCATGTGTATTGTCCGCTCACGCCCTCCTGCAGCCCGGGAGCGAGCGTCGCGCGCGGCGTTGCCGTTTCCAGAATCGCGCGAGCGAGGATCATGCGTTCGGCTTCCTCGCGCACAAGCGTGCCGCGGCTCCACGTTGCCCCGAATGAGCGGATCAGCACGGTCAGCAACAGGCCGGCCACGGCGACAGCCACAAGGGCCTCGACCAGCAGAAATCCGCGGCTGCCGCGCCGTTCAGCCGTGATCGGGCGCAACCACATCGACAAATCCCGTGAGCCAGTTGATCCGGATGCGCCAATCGCGCTGGCTGCTGCTGACACGGATGACCGCGCCGCAGGATCGACCGTCCGCGGTAAACGCGATCGCGAAGCGGCCGGGGCCCACCGTACACAGGTCGCTTGCGAGAACGTTGAGTGCGAGGTCGCGCGGCAGCGCGATCTGATGACCGTCGGCGCCGCTGACGATGCGCCGCTCGCCGACATTGATCAGCGTTGCGACGGTTCCCGCGGATCGCGCGGCGGCAGTACGATCCGCCTTGAGCGCGGCCGCAATCTGCAGCGCATAAGCCTGATGGCGTGCCGCGGACGTGCCGCGCGGCAGGGCAGGCAAGGCGAGAAGCATGATCAGGGCAATAACGGCCAGCGCCAGCACAACATCGAGAAGAATGATGCCGCGGCGGGACGATGGCGAGGCGGCGCGCACGTCAGCGTGCCGCGGTGCTTTTGATTTCCGCGGCGGTTCCGGTGCCGCCTTCGCGGCCGGTCGAACCGTAGGACATGATCTCGTAAGGCGCGCCTTCTGCCGGCGAGCGATAGACGTAAGGATGACCCCAGGGATCGGCTGGAACGGCGCCGCCTTTCAGGTACGGACCGTTCCAGGCTTCCGCGCTTGCCGGGCGCTGGACCAAAGCCTGGAGCCCTTCGCCCGATGACGGATAGCGCCCGGTATCCAGGTAATAAAGATCGAGCGCGCTGGAAAAGGAGGCGATCTGCAGCTTCGTCGCGCGCACGCGCGCATCGGTGAGGTAGTTGAGCACGCGCGGGCCAACCAGCCCCATGATCAAGCCGATGATAACGAGGACAACGAGCATTTCCACGAGCGTGAAACCGGCGCGCGCGCTGAGTTCCACGGGCTCACGGCGGTTCCGTGCTGACCAGCTCTTTATGCCACGCATGTCCCTTCCTCCCGCACGTATCTCTAGCTCACGAGCTGATTCACGCTCAAGAGCGCCGAGAGGATCGAGACGATGAGGCCGCCGACGATTGTGGCAATCACGACGATGGCGGCCGGCCCGATAATGCCGGCGAGACGATCGAGCCTGTCGGTGAGTTTGGCGTCGTAGAAGTCGGCAGTACGGCGCGCGACGGTCGCAAGCTCCCCGGATTCCTCGCCAACCCGCAGCATTCGCAGCGCGATGGGCGGCAGATAGCCGATACGTTCGAGCGCATCCACGAGGCGGCCGCCGTGGCGCACGCCGCCCACGACGCGATCGAGGTCGGCGCCGGCCGGAAGGTCCACCAGCACGCGCAATGCATCCGTCAACGTGACGCCGCCCTGCAGGAGATTGCTGAGGCTGCTGCAGAACAGCACCGTGCGGCGCAGCTCGAGAATTCCGCGCAGGCCCGGCAGGCGCGAGGCGCGATCCTTGGCGTAGCGGCGAAAATCGGGGCGGCGCAGGGCAAGAAGAAAAATCAGGGCGGCGATGCCGATGCCGGCCGCGATCATGCTGCCATTGGCGAGGAGAAAATCCGAGACCGCCAGCACGAAGGCGGCGGTGCCGGTCGGCGTGCTGCCGAAATCGCGCAATACGCTTGCGAATTGTGGGACGATCACGGTGAGAAAGAAAACAAGGACGGACAACGACGCGGCGAGGAGAAAGGCGGGATAACGCAACGCCGCCGCGACCTTCGCCATCAGCCGTTCGGTGCGGGTCCGTTCATCGGCCACCGATTCAAGCACGCGCTCGAGATGACCCGACGCCTCGGCCACCCGCACCATGGCGACGAGGTCGGCGCGGAAGATCTGCGGATATCGCCGCAGCGCCTCGGCAAAGCTCGATCCGCCGGAAATCGCGGCGCGCAGATTCAGCGCGATGGCGGCGAGACCGGCGCGCTCTTCGCCGGCGAGCAATTGCAGCGCCTCGCTGAGCGAAAGGCCGGCGCGCAGGACGAGCGCCAGCTCGCGCAGGAACACCGTGATTTCGCGCTGACTGACAAAGCCGCCGAACGAGAAAAAACGCGACCCGCGCGCGATTGCGCCGTCCGCCTGCATCTCAAGCGGCACATAGCCGAGCTGGCGCAGACGCGCTTCCACCTCGTTGCGGTCGGACGCATCGATCTCGCCGGACACGAAGCGGCCGGACTGGTCGAGCGCCTTGTAGTTGAATGCCGGCATCTCAGTTCGCCGTGACGCGCAGAATCTCTTCCATCGACGTGATTCCGGCGCGGCATTTCGCGCGGCCATCCTCGATCATTGTGACCATGCCCTCGGCGCGCGCCTGCCGCTCGATCTCGATGTCGTTCGCCTGCTTGCTGATCATGCGGCGGATTGTTTCGGAGATTTCCAGCACCTCAAACACGCCCTGACGCCCACGATAGCCGCTGCCGCCGCAGCGCTCGCAGCCGACCGGCTCGCCGACGCTGTCGCCGATGTCGAGCCCGAGAACCGTGCAGCGCGGTTCGCGCGCCATCATCGCCGCGTCGATCGGGCGCGAACGGCGGCAATCGGGGCAGAGCACCCGGACCAGGCGCTGGCCGACGATGCAGCGCAGGCTCGAGGCAAGAAGAAACGGCTCCACGCCCATGTCGATGAGGCGCGTCACGGCCGTCGCGGCGGTGTTGGTGTGCAGCGTCGTCAGCACGAGATGGCCGGTCAGCGAGGCCTGAATGCCGATTTTTGCCGTTTCGGCGTCGCGCATTTCGCCGACCATGATCACATCCGGATCCTGGCGCAGAAAAGCGCGCAGCGCAGTGGCGAATGTCAGACCGATCGCCGGTTTCACCTGGGTCTGATTGACGCCGTTGATCTCGTATTCGATCGGATCCTCGATGGTCAGGATCTTGCGCACCGGTGCGTTGAGCCGGGCGAGGGCGGAAGCGAGCGTCGTGGTTTTTCCGCTGCCGGTCGGCCCGGTAACGACGATCATGCCATGCGACGCCTCGAGTTGCCGCTCCAGCACCGCGCGGTCGCGATCGCCGAGGCCGAGGCGCGGAAAATTGAGCAGGCGCGGATTGCGCTCCAGCAGACGGATGATCGCGGCTTCTCCATGCGCCGTCGGCATGGTGGCGATGCGCAAGTCCAGCTCGGTCGTGCCGACGCGCACGCGTGCGCGCCCGTCCTGCGGCAGGCGGCGCTCGGCGATGTTGAGGCCGGCAAGAATCTTCACGCGCGAGATAATGGCGCGCATCATGCTGG
>CAZSAW010000269.1:0-2569 GCA_964604745.1 uncultured Hyphomicrobiales bacterium | reverse complement strand
GTTCGCCGAGGCCAAGGTCAACGGTTTCGATGTGAAGGCGCTGCGCACGGTCGTGAAAATGCGCAAGCAGGACGCCAACGAACGCAAGGAGCAGGAGGCGATCCTCGAAACCTACCTGCACGCGCTCGGGATGCTCGCCGCCTAGGCTCCGGCCGCCGGCACAGGAGCGGCCGTCCGCCCGATCGCAAAATCGATGGCTGCCTGCGCGTGCAGTGCGCAGGTATCGAAAACAGGCAGATCGAGATCGGCCTGTGAGAGGATCATGCCGAGTTCGGTGCAGCCGAGGATCACGCCGTCCGCGCCTCCCCGGCGAAGAGTGGCGATCATCTCGAGACAGCTCTTCTTGGAGTCGGGGCGCACAATGCCCTGGCAGAGTTCGTCATAGATGATGCGGTGCAGGCGCGTGCGATCCGGCTCGCCGGGCACGAGCGCGTCGATACCGTGCTCCTTCAGTCGTCCCTTGTAGAAATCCTGCTCCATCGTGTAGCGCGTCGCGAGCAAGGCCGGCCTTCGCGCAGCGGTGCGCATGATGGCGATTGCCGTCGCGTCGGCAATGTGGATGAGCGGAATTGAAACCGATTGCGCCACCTGCGGCGCCATCTTGTGCATGGTGTTGGCGCAGATGACGAGCGCCTCGGCGCCGGCGCGTTCGAGCCGTTGCGCCGCGTCGATCATCATACCGGTCAGCTGCTCCCATTCGCCGGCGGACTGCAGCGCCGCGACGTCGGAAAATTCGAACGACCACAGGACAAGTTTCGCCGAATGCAGTCCGCCGAGACGCTCCTTCGCGCCTTCGTTCAGCAGACGATAATAGACGGCGGTGCTTTCCCAGCTCAGGCCGCCAATGAGGCCAAGCGTCTTCATGCGACCATCGGGCGGCGCATGGCCGCCCTCCTTACCGGTTCGGAAATGGAGATTTGCGCAGACCGCGCGCCCTTGGCAACGCCGCGATCAGCGCAGCGACGCCGTGCGATTGGCGAAGCTCGTCGTGGCAACGAAAACGATCGCCTCGCCGCCGAAACTGTCTGCGATCATCCCGCGAAGCGGGTCGTCGGAAAACGTCATGCTCACGGCCTGCGACGGACGTTCGAGCATCGGGCGCAGCGCGCGCATGTCGGGCTCGCCCATGATCGTCGTGCTCATGTAGCTGCGCAGGTTGGGCGCGAGCACGATGGCGCGAAGCCATGGATCGTTCATGCCGGCCGTGGCGGTCGGCGTGGCCGGAGCCTGTGCGAGCATAGCCTGCGCTTCGGTCTTGATCGCGACGGTCATGCCGGGCGCCGTGGCCGGAGCGGCGACGCGCGCGGACGGGACCGCGCGGCGAACGATCTTCGGTTCGGCGGGGATGGCGTAGGCGAGGGCGGCGTCGCCGCCGATGCGATCCTTCAGCGTCGCCGGCGCGGGCCATGGACCGATGCTGCCGGTCTGTTTCGGTTCGGCCAGCGCGACCTGCGTGGCCGCCTGGATGGTTTCGAACTCCGCCTGCTGTGCGGCGGCGGGCTGCTCGCTGGTCAGGCTGCGCCAGATCGCGCGGCGCTCGCCGGCGTCGCTCGGCGCGGCCGAAGCGACGCGATAAGCGGTCGGCTGAAGGGTCGCCTGCGGAGCCTGTGCGATTGCCTGCGGGGCGGCGGGGCGTGCCTTCGGCATGGGCGGAGCAGAGAGAGCGGCAACCGAAGGCTTGAGCGTTTGCGTTGAGACCGGCTTCGCTTGCAGCGGGGCGACATGCGCGGTCTGCACGGCCGGCGCTTCCGTCTCGACAGCGTCTTCGTCCTCGTCGCTCTTGTTCTTGCCGAAGCCGAAGAGGCGTGCGAGCAGGCTGCGCTTGCCTCCGGCCTGCACCCCGTTGTCATTCGCGGCCGCAAGCGACATCGCGGACGGCTCGCCGCCGCGCTTCTCGATGTCAGCGAGCGCAAGTGCATAGCCGGGCAGTGGCTTGCCGTCGGACGGGATGTGAACCGTGCGCCCGTCGGGGAAGACCTTGACGAGCTGATCGCGCGTCATGCGCGGCCAATGCCGCACGCTGCCGACGTCGAGATGCACGAAGGGGGAACCGGAGGTCGGATAGAAGCCGACGCCGCCGCGCTGAAGACGCAGGCCCGCGGCGCGCACATCTTCGAGCCGCGCGTCAGGCAGGTAGAAGTCCATCGCCTTGCCGAGCGTATGCTGGCTGAAGCGGGCGACGCCGCTGTTGCGGCTGCGCCGGCGCAGCATCTCGTTCGTGCCGGGCGAGCGAAAACCGCACACCACCTGGATCGCATCCTTGGCGCCGACGTCGCGCTGCACTTCCCAGACAAGATCGATCAGCCGCGGGTCCATGCGGACCGCTTCATTACGCCGCCAATCGCGCAGCAGCCAATTGACCTGTTTCAGCGCGTCGTCGTCGTAACGGCCGTTGCGCTTGTAGGTGATGGTGAGGTCTTCGCCGGTATGCAGGTGGTGCAGCGAAATGGTGCGGGTGTCGCCCAGGCTCTGGGCATGCTGGACCCCGGTCGCGCCGGCGATCAGCAGAAATGCGGCAAAGCCGACGCGGCGCACCGCGTGCGAGGAACCAACTCCAGATCCGGCCTTG
>CAZSAW010000268.1:0-4981 GCA_964604745.1 uncultured Hyphomicrobiales bacterium | reverse complement strand
TCGGTGGTGCCCGCATCCGGTGCGCAGGTGCATGGCGTATTGTGGCGGTTGACGCCGCGCGATCTCGCCGCACTCAACGCATTTGAGAGTCTCGATTCCGGCCTTTATCGCAGCGTCACGCTCCCGGTGCGGCGTGGTGGGCGAGTGTTGCGCGGGACCGTCTATGTCGGGCGCCGCTCGCAAGGCAAAGCGCGCGCGGGCTATCTCGATCAGATTCTTGCCGCCGCCCGCGGCTGGAACCTTCCGCGCGACTATATTGCCGAGCTGCAGCGCTGGTCGTCCGGCTCCTGGCGTGGCCGGCACCCGGCCGAAACCGGAGCGATCGCGTGAGCGTACGCGAGAGCCGTCACGTGATGATTCGCGGTCGTGTGCAGGGCGTCGGCTTCCGCGCCTTCGTCGAGCACGAGGCGCGCCGCCATCACCTGGACGGCTGGGTGCGCAATCGCCGCGACGGTGCGGTGGAGGCGGTGTTCGCGGGGCCGCCCGATCTTGTCGCGCTCGTCATCGATGCGTGCCGGCGCGGGCCAACTCTTGCGCACGTCGACGCGATCGAGGAGCGTGAAGCAACGCCGCAGGACATGGACACCGGGCGCGGGCGGGGATTCGCAACGCTATCCACGTTGTGAGGTTGCGTCTTCGAGAACGCGATCCTCGATTGCGCCGAACAAGTCCTCGAAGCTCCGGCGCAGCGCGACATCGACATCTGCCATCGTGACCGGCAGACCGAGATCGACGAGGCTTGTTACGCCGTAACACTGCTCGCGCACGCCGCAGGGCACGATGCCGGAAAAATGCGAGAGGTCGGGATCGACGTTGATGGCGATGCCGTGCAGCGAGACCCAGCGCTTCACGCGGATGCCGATGGCCGCGATCTTGTCCTCGTGGCCGTCGCCTTTCTCCGGCCGGCGCACCCAGACACCGATGCGATCCTCGCGCCGTTCGCCACGCACGTTGAAGGTGGCAAGCGTGCGAATGATCCATTCCTCGAGCGTCGCCACGTAGCGCCGCAGATCGGGCCGGCGGCTCTTCAGGTCGAGCATGAGATAGACCACGCGTTGACCGGGGCCGTGATAGGTGAACTGGCCGCCACGGCCGGCATCATAGACCGGGAAACGCGCCTCGATCAGCTCGCCCGGCCGGGCGCTGGTGCCCGCCGTGTAGAGCGGCGGATGCTCCAGGAGCCAGACGAGCTCGGGCGCGCGGCCTTCGCTGACGGCAGCGGCCCGCGCGTTCATGGCCGCGAGGGCGTCCTCATAGGGGATCAGGCCCTCGCTGACGCGCCATTCCACCGGGCGCCCGGCGGGGGATTTCAGCCCAAAATCGAGGTCGTTTCGGCTGTTAACCATCGATTCACCATAGCATGGTGACCTAGGGGCCATTCGGAATCTGCAGCAAGGACAAACCCCACGTGCCCATCCTCGACAAGGTCTCGCTCGATATTTCGGTCGTTCTCGGCAACGCGACCATGCCGATCCATCAGGTATTGCGTCTTGGCCGCGGCGCCATCATCGAGCTCGACGCTTCCGAGGACGATGACGTGCAGATTCTCGCCAACAACTTTCCCGTCGCCCGCGGCACGGTCGTGGTCAGCGGAAACCGCATCGCGGTCGAACTGAAAGAGCTGCTGCCGCGCTCCTCCGACCTGCGCTGAGATGGCGTTGCGGGCAGGCCCTGCCAAGCACCTTGTCCCCCGGCAACCTATTTGTTACATCGACGCCCGCTTGGCGTAGCGGGGCTTCGGCCCGGCATTCACCCACATCGCGGCCGTGGCGGAATTGGTAGACGCACTAGCTTGAGGTGCTAGCGGGGCAACCCGTGGAAGTTCGAGTCTTCTCGGCCGCACCACTCTCGCATGCCGGTCGGCCTGCGATCGCCAAGGGGATTTGCCGTCAGGGCAGATCGTGCTGCGCCGACGCGGTCAGGGTCGGCAGCGGCGTAAGACTCGCAAAGGGGTTGCGGCTCTCCACCATCGTCCACCCGGCTTCGTCGAAGTTGAGCGCATAATCGATGCCGGCGTTGTCGCGGCTGGGTGCGACGAGCACGGGCTCGATTTCTGCGGGCAGCGTTTCCGGGCGCGGCCAACTCGGCGGCACCGGCTTCATGATCTCGACAGTGCGCAGCCGCTCGACCACGCGTTTGCGTGGCCGCGTGATTTCTTCCTTCACGTAAAGCTGCGCGCGCGCAGGTTCGCGCTTCTCGTAGCTTTCCGGCATGCCGAAAAGGTCGATGCGTGGCAGCGGCAATTCCTCACTCGCATCGGCGGTGAAGCCGGGGATGCGCGGCCAGCGCCGATGCATCGCCGCCGAGACGGTCCATTCGCTCCACGACGTTGCCGTGCGCGGCTGATCGGGCGATGCCGCCACAACGTGGACGATCTTGTATCCCTTCGCCTTGAGCTGCCGCAGAAGGTTCGGCAATGCGACCGCCGAGGCCGGGTTGACGTCGTGCAGCATCAGGATGCCGCGTCCGCGCGCATCGAGCCGCGACATCATGCGATTGACGATGGCGCCGGCACCGATGCGCAGCCAGTCGTCGGCCATCACGTCCGTGCTCCACACCATGATGCCGCGCTTCATCAAGTGATCTTCGCTGAGCATGGTGCGGCCGAAGCCGGGATAGCGGAAGAACGGCGACAATCCGTCGCCCAAGACCTCGCGGACGGCGTCGATGCCCTTGTCGATCTCCTCGACCTGCTTGTCGGTATCGATGTTGTCGAAATAGATCGGATGCGACCAGCTGTGCGTCCCGATCGAGTGGCCCTCGTCGTACATGCGGCGCAGGACGTTGGGATATTCCTTCGCCATCTGGCCGACGATGAAGAACGTCGCCTTGATGCATTCGGAAGCCAGCACGTCGAGCACGCGGGACGAATAGGGCGGCCGTGGACCGTCGTCGAAGCTCAGCACCACTTCCTTGTCGGCAAGCGGCAACGTCTCGGAATAATTGACCGTGCCGATCTGTGGATGCTCGCGCGGATCGACAACGATGGTGCGGCTCACGCCCATGGCATCGGGATGCCCGGGGCAATCGGCTGCCCGCGCGTGTCCGGCACAGGAGATGGCAAGCGCCCCGACGAGCGCCGCTGCGAATCGCATCAACCCGACTAGCCCCGAAAAAGGGCTTCCCCATTGCGCGCTCACGGCACATTGGCGACCCGTGCATGAACGCGGGCGGAATTATCCCGCCTTATCCACTTATTTCAATGGGAAAGGGCAAGCCCCGCCCGGATTGGTCAATGCGCCGGCACGGCGTGCGCCGGGACGACATGGACCACATTGTAGCCGCTGCGCTTCAGCGCGCGCAGGAACGCCGGCAGCATCAGTTCGGTCTGCCGTTTGGGGTCGTGCAGGAGCACAATTCCCCCGTGTGCGGCCTCGATCCGTCCCATGAGCAGCCGTAATTGCTGCTCCGGCGTCATCGGATTCCAGTCGCTCGCCCAGACGTCGGTGCTGAACACGGTCATGTGCCGGTCGCCCATCAGCTTGAGCAGGGCGGGCGATGAGGCAAAACCAGGGAAGCGAAAGAACGGGGCGGCTGCGTCCGGTTGGCCGAGCGCCGTCTGGACGGCGGCGATACCCTTGTCGATGTCGGCGCCGGCTGCAGCGAGCGAAAGGTGCGGCAGGAGCGGGTGAGAGAAGGTGTGATGGCCGATGGTGTGACCGTCCGTGGCGATCTTCTTGACGAGGTCCGGATGCGCGGCGGCGTTGCGGCCGAGCAGGAAAAAGGTCGCCTTGACGCATTGCTGGCGCAGGGCGGCGAGCACGCCGTCGGTCGTGCCGGGCCATGGGCCGTCGTCGAAAGTGAGGACGACTTCTTTCGGCGCAAGCGGCAGGGTTTGCGGGAAATGCTTGCGCCCGACGGCGCGGGTCTTGTCGGGGTCGACGGCAAGGTCACGCGCGGTGCCGAGCGCATCGGGATTGCCCGGGCACGACGTGGCGACCGCGGCGGCCGGCGCGGCGAGAAAAATTAACGCAACGATTATGCGGAGCATGCTGTTTTTCCGACGGGCAGGGACATAAAGCCACGGCGGCTGAGGGCACAAGTAGGCGCGTCAAGCGTTTCAGATTGCCAGCCGAAATGCGCGGGCGTACAAGCCCGCGACTCATCCTTCCGATTTCGCGCCGGAGCCCGGCATGGTCGATGAAAAAGACATGACCGTGACGCAGGATCCTGCCGCGCGCGCGCCCGACACATTGCGCGACGAGGAGGGCGGCATTCGCCCGGAATTCGTCGCCGACGTCGTTGCGGCGATCGAGAAGGGCGATGCGGAGACGCTGCGCACATTGGCCGGCGCCCTGCACGAAGCCGACGCCGGCGAATTGCTGAAAGCGCTCGATCCCGAACAGCGCCCGAAGCTGATCGAACTGCTCGGCACGCAATTCGACTTCACCGCGCTGACACAGGTCGATGACGCGATCCGCGAGGAAATCCTCGACGAATTGCCGCCGCGGACCGTCGCCGAAGGCGTACGCGACCTCGATTCCGACGACGCCGTCTACATCCTCGAAGACCTGCCAAAAGACGAGCAGGTCGAGATTCTCGGCCAGCTGCCGCCGCTCGAACGCGTCGCGCTCGAACGCAGCCTCTTCTATCCGGAAGAATCCGCCGGCCGGCGGATGCAGACGGAGTTCATCGCCGTGCCGCCGGCCTGGAACGTCGGCCAGGCGATCGACTACATGCGCGAAACCGACGACCTGCCGGAGCGATTTTACGAACTGTACGTCGTCGATCCCGGCTATCGCTTCCTCGGCGCCGTATCGCTCGATCGTCTGCTGCGAACCAAGCGGCCGGTGCCGGTGACCGAATTGATGGACCCCGACCGGCGCCGCGTGCGCGCGACCGACGATCAGGAAGAAGTGGCGCGCCTGTTCGAGCGCTACGACCTTGTCGCCGCGCCGGTGGTCGACGATGGCGACCGGCTCGTCGGCGTCATCACCGTCGACGACGTCGTCGACGTGATCGAAGAAGAAGCGGAAGAGGA
>CAZSAW010000267.1:0-8914 GCA_964604745.1 uncultured Hyphomicrobiales bacterium | reverse complement strand
GTAGATGTAGCCCTGGGTGGCGCCGACCGCGATACCGGCGATGGTCATGCCTTCGATCAGCACGAAGGGATCGCCCTCCATGATCATGCGGTCGGCGAAGGTGCCGCTGTCGCCTTCGTCGGCATTGCAGACGATATATTTTTGATCCGCCTGCGCGTCGGCGACGGTCTTCCACTTGATGCCGGTCGGGAAGCCGGCGCCGCCCCGGCCACGCAATCCGGATTCGGTGACTTCAGCGACGATGCCGGCCGGATTGGCCAAAGCTTTTGCAAGACCCTTGAACCCGTCATGCGCCTTGTAATCGTCGAGCGAGGCCGGATCGACGATGCCGCAACGCGCGAAGGTCAGGCGCGTCTGCCTTTTCAGAAACCGATGCTCTTCTGGGATGCCGACGCGCAGCTTGTGCGGACCGCCATCGGCCAGCATCGCGTCGAACACGCTTTCAACGTCGGAAAGCCCGACCGGGCCGTAAGCGATCCGGCCCTTGCTCGTAACAACCTCCAGCATCGGCTCAAGCCAATGCATCCCGCGCGAGCCGTTGCGGATGATCGCGACATCCAGCCTTCGCGTCGCGGCCAACGCAGCAATCGTCTCCGCGACATCGTCCGCGCCGCAGGCGACAGCCGCCGCGTCGCCGGGGACGTAAATGCGGAGCGCGGTCATCAGGCGGTCTCCGCGATAAGCTTGTCGAGCTTCTTGTCATCAAGACGCGCCACGATCCTGCCGTCGAGCATCGCAGAGGGCGACACGGAGCAAAGACCGAGACAATAAACGGGCTCGAGCGTCACCCGGCCGTCCGCCGTCGTGCCGCCGAATGTCACACCGAGCCGCTGCTCGCATCGCTTCGCGAGCGCGTCACCACCCGCAGCCTGGCACGCTTCGGCGCGGCAGAGCTTCAGGACATGGCGTCCTGCCGGCGCGCGCCGGAAATCATGATAGAAGGTGACGACGCCATGCACTTCCGCGCGCGAGATATTCAGCGCCTCCGCGATCAGCGGCTCGGCGGGTGTGGGGATGTGGCCGAACACGTCTTGAATGTCATGCAGGATCGGCAGGAGCGCACCTTCGCGGCTCCGGTGGGCGGCGATGACGCCTCTCGCCAGCTCTTCACTCCATGCTTCGTAAGCCATTGCCAGCCATGTACAATTTGAAACCGATTCAATTGTGTAGATGGCAAATGACCACCATCAAGTGGGTGATTGCCGTTGGGCCATTTCGAATTTCGATGATGAGCAGCGTTGACGCTGGGAGATAGTGAAGGAAAGCCGGGCGAAACCGGCTATAAAAAGCCAAGATCAGCGGCGTGGAATACGATCGCTTTACCTTGATAAGCCGAGACCTCCATGAAACGACGATTGCCGCCATTGACCGCGCTGCGCAGCTTCGAAGCCGCCGCGCGTCATCTCAACTTTTCCCGCGCCGCGGACGAACTCAATGTCACTCCGGCCGCAGTCAGCCATCAGGTCAAGGCCCTGGAAGAATGGCTGCGTGTCCGTCTGTTCTATCGTTCGGCCGGAGGATTGACGCTGACACCGGCTGGGACCGGCTATCTGACCGGAGTCGCCGAAGGCTTCGACAAGCTGTCGGATGTGACCGAGCAGCTCAGCATCCATGATGTCAGGCGCACCATGTCGATCGTCGTTACGCCGACAGTCGCTGCGCGCTGGCTCGTGCCGCGCATTCACCGCTATCAGGCGTTGCGCCCAGACATGGAACTGCGGATTTCGTCCGTCACCGCCCCGGTCGATTTCACGCGATACAGCCTCGATATCGGCGTCGCGTTCGGATGGGAGGTGGCGCCGGGATTCCACCGCCATCCATGGCTTACCTACGAGGTCATCGCCGTCTGCAGCCCGAAACTGCTCGCAGGTCCGCGTCCCTTGCGCCACCCGCAGCAATTGCGGGAGCATCAATTGATTCACGATGAGGCACTCAAGGTGCACGACCGGATCGACTGGCGCAGCTGGCTGGCCACGCTCTCGGTGACTGACATCGATACCACTCAGGGCCTGCACTTCGATCAGGGGACCTACGCACATCAGATGGCGATCGAGGGGCGCGGGATCGTGCTGGGTAAAAGTGCGCTGCTGGCGCACGATCTCGCCGAAGGCCGTCTGGTCAAACTCTTCGATCACGGCGTGCCAAGCGAATGCACTTACGACCTCGTCTATTCCGAGGCGACCGCCACGAGTCCGAAAGTTATTCATTTCCGCGACTGGATGCTCGACGAAGCGGCGCGGGACCGCGTCTGGCTTGCCTCGAATTCAGGTCAGACCGTACGGCCGGTCACGAGGGTGTCCTGACCGGCGCACGATGTCTGCTTCGCTCTAGAGGAGCGTGGCGTTGCGCTGGACGTGCTGAGCGGCGCGATAGCCGAACACCAGTCCCGGGCCGAGATTGATGCCTGGGCCGGCATAGAAGCCTTGCATGATCGAACTCATGTCGTTGCCGACGGCGTAAAGCCCGGCAATGGCATGTCCCTGCCGGTCGAGCACGCGCGCGTCGGGATCGGTGCGAAGTCCGATGCTGGTGCCGCTCGGGGCGGGAAACACCTTCACCGCATAAAACGGCGGATGCTCGATCGGGCGCAGGCAGGGATTCGGACGATTCCTGGCGTCGGCATATTGCAGATTGAAGGCCGTGCTGCCTTTGCCGAAAGCCTGGTCCAGCCCGGCACGCGCGAAGCGATTGTGCTCCGCCACCGTCTGTTCGAGGGCTGTGCCTTCGATGCCGAGCTTGCGCGCGAGTTCGGCGAGCGACGCCGCGCCGATCAGATAGCCGCTTTCAAGATAGGGTTTGAGATTTTCGGCCGGGCGAATGAGACCGATGCCATAGTCCGTCAGGAACGTGCTGTCGCAAACGAGCGCAGCCGGGATCGTCGGTGTCTGACGATGGGAACGGAACATTGCCAGCGCGAAGTCATGATATGAGTCGGCTTCGTTGGTAAAGCGCCGGCCGGCGGAATTGACCGCGATCAGTCCAGGCTTCGCGCGGTCGCGGATATGGGAATAGATCGCCGTGCTGCCGTCCCGCCGCCGCAGGATAGACGCCGGCTGCCAGAATGCCGGGCTCTCGTGATGTTCGTCGATCGCCGCGCCGATGCCGAGAGCCAGCGCGAGACCGTCGCCGGTATTGCCTTCGAAGGTAAGAAAATGCTCGGCGAAGAATTCCCTGAACAGCTTCTTTCGCCACTCGGCACTGGCGGCAAAGCCGCCGGTCGAAAGCACGACGGCGCGCCGCGCCCGCACGAGGCGCCGCTGGCCGTCATGCCCGATCACCGCGCCGCGGAGATTTCCTTTCTCCTGGAGCAGCTGGAGCACCGGCGCGCGCGTCCAGATGTCCGCGCCGGCGCGGCGAAGACTGAACACATAGCGCGCGACGAGCGCATTGCCGATGTGCAGCGCCGTTCCGCGCGCGTGACGAAGGCGATCCGTCGCATAGCGGATTGCGAGCGGGAGCGAGATACGCATCGCGCGCAGCGATGAGAACGGTTTGAGCGCGTAAGCGAGTTGCTCGCGCGGCGCCATCATGCCGCCCCAGATCACGAATTCCCGCATCGGCGGGCGCAGCATCGCGAAGTCATGCCCGAGCTTGCGGCCATCGAAAGGCAGCGCGGTGAGCGCGCGCCAGCCGAGCGCGGCGCCCGGCGTATCGAGGTGGTAGTCGGGATAGGGAGCACCGTTGACGTGAAACTTCACCTCGCTGTTCTGCTCGAGGTAATCGAGCGCTTCCGCCCCGGCGGAGAGGAAGGCTTCGCGCATCTCGCGCCCTTCGTCGCCGATCTCCGCATCGAGATAGCGCCGTGCGTCGTCCACGGAGTCGCGATGGCCGGCACGTTCGCTGTGGCGATTGCCGGGTACCCAGACCGTGCCGCCCGACATGGCGGTGGTGCCGCCGATCGCATCGGACTTTTCACAGAGAAGGACTTCGAGCCCGCCGAGCCGCGCGACCAGCGCGGCAGTCAGGCCGCCAAGGCCGCTGCCGCAGACCAATACGTCGGTCTCGTGATCCCAGTTGGCCATCAGGCGCGGGCGGATGCCGGCCGCTGCCGCCAGTACGTATCGAGGTAGGCGCGCGCCACGTCTCCAACACGCCGTGAAACCTCAGCGGGCGTCATGGAGGCGTGGTCGGGATGGGGCATTTCCAATTCAATTTCGATATCGCGCGGCATCGCATCGAGAATGTCGTAAAGCGGCAATTCGCCCTTGCCGGGATAGAGCCGGCCCGTGCGCGCTTCCGTTCGCAGATCCATATTTGCCGGCTTTTCGCGTCGAGCGTCGCACAATTGGGCGAAGATGAAACGGTTGGATTCCATCTTTGCAAGCTGGGCGGCCGAGCCTCCCGACCGCGCGACATGCAGCGGATCCACCAGCATGCCGAAATTGGGCCGATTCACGTTCTTGATAATACGATAACCCTTGTCGAGATTGTTGCATTGGCTGAAGGCGACGCATTCGAACGCCATCTGCTGGTTGTAGGTGGCGGCGAGATCGGCATAGGCCGTCACGAAATCCGTCCAGCGCTGCTCGTCGGGGTCGGCGCAAGTGACGACCATGATCTCCGATTTCAGCTGCACGGCGGTGTCGAGCACGGGCTTCAGATGCTCGAGCGTGACGTCCGGCGTAAGATGGTAGGTCGAAAGGTTCGACATGCGCACGCCGTCGCCATCGAGTCGTTTGCGCATCTCGGCGATTGCCGCCTTGTTGCCCACGATGTCATGGAAAGGCTCGTTCACGGCGCGCCCGGTGACGCGAATGCTGACCGAGTTGAACCCGCCGGCCGGCGCTGCGGCGATGACATCGAGCGGAGGAAGATCAAGCAGCGTTAGCCAGCCAAGCGTGAGATATCCCATCGATTATTGCCCTTGTCCGATCTGGATACAGTCTTTTTGCTTCATTGCATGAAGGTGCCGCCGTTCACGTCGAGCACCGCGCCCGTGATGAAACGGGCATCGTTTGAGACGAGAAAGCCGATTGCGTCGGCGATATCCTGAGGGGTTGTGAGGCGCCCAAGCGGCGAGGCACGGACGGCCTCGGCGAAATAATCGCCGGAGCCGCTGACGCTGCGATTCATGGCGTTGTCGATGCGGCCGGGAGCGACGCAATTGACCGTGATGCCGAACGGGCCAAGCTCGCCGGCAAGGACGCGCGAGAGCCCGATCAGACCGAGCTTCGATGCCGTGTAATAGGTATTGCCCGAGGTGAGCATGCGCGCGGCGCGCGACGAAATGTTGACGATGCGCCCCCATTCACTCTTCTTCAGCAGCGGGACCGCGGCGCGGCAGACGAGAAACGGGCCGGTGAGATTGACGGCAATCGTGCGGTCCCACAAATCGCGCGGCGTCTCCTCGATGCGCGGATTCTTCCCATTGAGACGCAGCATCAGGCCGGCATTGTTCACGATGATATTGAGCCGGCCATGACGCGCTTCGATCTGTGCGATCAGGTCGTTCACCGAGCCTTCGTCCGACACGTCGGTGCGCAACCCGATCGCGTCGCCGCCGGCTTGTACAAGCTCCTCCGCCGTGCGCGTCACGTCGTCTGCACTGACGTCGCACAGCACGACGGAAATGTTGTCCCGGAGAAATCGTTCGGCGATGGCGCGGCCAATGCCGCGGGCGCCGCCCGTGATGAGGGCAACAGGCTTCGTCTCTTTTGAAGGCATGTGATGGCCGTTCGGATGCGAGGAGCTTTGCGGACTACGCGTGCAAAGACCGGCGTAGGTGCCCGACCGCGCGGCTTGAAGTCAACGAACGGCGAAAAGCAAAATACTAAAAGGCTTTCAAATTTAACGGCGCTTCGACCGTCGCGCGGTCGTGCTAGAGGCTACGCACTTTTGCGCCGCATTATTGTGCGAGCGCGAAAGCGACTTTGCTGCAAGGCACAGTCGAATGTATCCATCCTCGTGTCTCCACCGGACGGCGCAATGGAATACCAAAATTGCCGACGCAGCAGCCACAACGCTTTCCTTCCGCGCGTTGGAGCAAGGTTCGTTGCCCGCAATGCTTGTGCGGGAGGCGCGTTTGCGCCCCATCGCAACCGCTGGATGTCGTCGTCTAGCTGGTCCTGCGCGAAAGCGCGCGGCATGAACGACGAGGGAACGTCCGGGCGATGAATGCGAGTGTCGCTCAGGATCAGCCGGCACCGGAAGCGGTTATCGACCCCGCGCGACCAATCGTCGATTGTCATCATCACTTGTGGGACGTGACGACGCAACATCGACCGAAAATCCGCTACCTCCTGCACGAATTTCTCGCCGACTCGTCGTCCGGGCACAATGTCGTCGCCACGGTCTATATCGAATGCAATTCGATGTATCGAAGCGAGGGCCCTGTGCATTTGCGTTCGCTCGGCGAGACCGAGTTTGCCGCCGGCATGGCGGCGATGAGCGCAAGCGGCGGTTATGGCAATACGCGCGTTTGCGCCGGCATCGTCGGCTTTGTCGATCTGACGGGAGGAAGCAAGGTAGGCGAGACGCTCGATGCGCATATCCTGGCGGCCGGCGGGCGCTTTCGCGGCATCCGTCACGGCGCCGCGTGGGATGCCGACGAATCCGTGCGGCCAGGACCGATGCGGCCGCCGCGCGGGCTTCTCGCCGACGCTAAATTCCGCGCCGGATTCGCCGAACTCGCTGCGCGTGGTCTCGCCTTCGACGCGTGGGTTTTCCCGGCGCAATTGCCGGAAGTGGCGGACCTCGCGCGCGCATTTCCGCAAACGCCGATCATCATCAATCATGTCGGTTCGCCGCGCGGCACAGGCTCCTATGCCGGCAAGCAGAAGGAAATGCTGCAATTGATGCGCGACGGCATCGCCACGCTGGTCGAGCATCAGAACGTCTGCGTGAAGCTCGGCGGGCTCGGCGCCTGGAGCTTCGGCCTGCCGTTCTACGAACGCACCCCGCCCGCAACCTCGCAGGAACTGGCCGACGCCTGGCGCCCCTACGTGCAGCCATGGCTCGACGCTTTCGGGCCGTCGCGTGCGATGTTTGAAAGCAATTTTCCGCCCGACCGTCCGACAGGCAGCTACGTCACGATCTGGAACGCCTTCAAGCGGTTGGCAGCCGGATATTCGGAAGGCGAAAAGAACGATCTGTTCGCACGTACGGCCGCGCGCTTTTATCGCCTGCCACTGGCGGTCGAGAATGGCCAGCAATCTGCTGCGAACGAGTCTTCGATGAGCGCAGCCGTATGACCTTCTTCTCATTGCCGACATGACGGTGAAGCACGAGAGACGATCGTGGACTATGTCTTCCAGTTTCGTGACGTTCTGAATCGCTGGCCGCTTCTTGTCGACGGGGCGATGGTCACGATCGCCTATTCGCTCGCGGGGATGGTGGTGGGGCTCGCAATCGGCATTGCCGGTGCGGTCGCGCGCCGCTCGCGCTTCCTCGCGTTGCGGATTGTCGCAGCCGTCTATGTCGAGACGATCCGCAACACGCCCCTGCTCGTCCAGCTCTTCATCATCTATTTCGCCCTGCCGAGCGCAGGGCTGCGCCTTTCGGTCGGCATGGCGGCGCTCGTGGGCATCGTGGTCAACAACGGCGCCTACATGACCGAGATCGTGCGCGCCGGCATGGAAAGCGTGCATCCGAGCCAGATCGAAGGCGGTCTTTCGCTCGGCATGTCACGGCTGCAAGTCATTCGCCACATCGTGCTTCTGCCTGCGCTGGCTAACGTCTATCCGGCGCTCGGCAGTCAATTCGTGCTGCTGCTTCTCAGTTCGAGCCTCCTGTCGTCGATCGGCGCACAGGAATTGACCGCGCACGCCAATTTTATTCAGTCGGAAACCTTCCGCAGTTTCGAGGTCTATATCGTCACCGCGGCGATCTATCTCGCGCTGGTCGCCGCCTTCCGGCTGATTTTCTGGTTGCTGAGCCTTGTCCTGTTTCCCTATCGCGCCCAGGCGTGGCGCCTTCGCTAGGGAGATCGGCATGGGCGCGCACACCTTCGGCTGGAGCGAATTCCTCTATCTTCTGCAGGGACTCAAATGGACGGTCATCCTGACGGTGATCGCCTTTGCCGGCGGGTCGGTCGCAGGACTTGTCGTCGCCATCATGCGCGTGTCGCGCAATCCGCTGCTGCGGATGACAGCGGCGCTCTTCATCTATCTCGTGCAGGGAACGCCGCTTCTCGTTCTGCTGTTCATCGCGTTTTTCGGGCTTTCCCTGGTCGGCGCATCGCTCCCCGGTCTTCTTGCGGCGGCGATCGTGATGACGATCTACGCCGCGGCCTTCCTCGGTGAAATCTGGCGTGGCTGCTTCGAGGCCGTGCCGGGACCGCAATGGATGGCGGGGCGCTCGCTTGCGCTCACGCGCGGGCAACAGCTCCTCTACATCATTATCCCGCAAGCCGCGCGCATCGCCGTCGCGCCGACCGTCGGGTTTCTCGTGCAGATCGTCAAGAACACGTCGGTGACCGCGCTGATCGGATTTATCGAACTCGCGCGGGCCGGTCAGCTCGTGCACAACGCGACCTTTCAGCCGGGCCGCGTTTTTCTCTGCGTTGCCGCCCTGTATTTCTCCGTCTGTTTTCCGTTGTCGATGTTGGCCCGCAATCTCGAGGTGAAGCTGAATGTCGGTCGTGCAACTGTCCGGAGTGCGTAAGCGCTTCGGTCCCCTTGAGGTTCTGAAGGGCGTGTCGCTCGACGTCACGCGAGGGCAGGTCGTTGCGCTTGTCGGCCGAAGCGGCTCCGGCAAGAGCACGCTCCTGCGTTGCATCAACGGACTGGAGACGATCGACGCTGGCGAGATTCGCATCGAAGGCGAACTGCTTCCAACCAGCGAAAACGAACTGCGAAAGGTGCGTCAGGATGTCGGCATCGTCTTCCAGGGGTACAACCTGTTTCCCCATCTCACGGTCGAGCGGAATATCACTCTCGCCTTGACCGTCGTGAAGAAGATGTCCGTCGCGGATGCG
>CAZSAW010000266.1:0-2965 GCA_964604745.1 uncultured Hyphomicrobiales bacterium | reverse complement strand
CTGCCGCACATGCCCGACGCCTTGATTTCGATCACGACTTCGCCTGGGCCGGGCGTTGGGTCGGGGAAATCGACAAACGCGACTTTGCGGTCGCCCGGAAAAATTACGGCGCGCATGCCTCACGTCCTTGGGAGTTCGTTTCCAATCGCCGCGCTGCCGTACATGCCGGCAGCCATTTTGGGTTTGTATCGTGGAAATGATTACAGCGGGCACGCGCCGAGCGGTCAATGCACACTGATAATATCGAAGAGGCTGCCGCGGTAACCGCCATTCTTGCGGACGACGCGATCCTGCGGCGCGAGCGAGGCCGGAATGTTCTGGCTCGGCAGCGAGACGCCACGGAAGACGCGGTCGATGCGCGCACCCGGCGGCAATGCGATGCGGTAGCGCGGCAGAACGACGGCAAGGCCGATCTTGATCCATTCCACCGCGAGCCAGTGGCCGGGACAAAAACGGCGTCCGCCGCCGAACGGCATGTATTCGTACGGGCTCGGATCGATGCTGAACCAGCGTTGCGGCATGAAGCGTTTGGGATCGCTGTAGATGTCGGGCATACGGTGCGTCAGATGCGGGCTGAGAATGACCGGCGTGCCGCGGCGCGCGGGGATGCCATCGATCTCGCCGCTGTCGATCACCTTGAAGGGCAGGGATGGCGTCGGCGGCAGGAGCCGCAACGTTTCCTTCACGACGGCGTCGAGCAAGGGCAGGGTGGACAGCGCCTTGTAGTCGATATCCTCGATCGACGGATGAGCGGCAAGTTCGTCGAGGAGATCGTGCTTCGTCTGCGGCTGTAACTCCAGAAGAATGAGTGCCCAGGTCAGCGCGCTCGAAATCGTTTCATAGGCGGCGAAGCCGAAGAAGCTCAGATGTCCGGCGATCTTTTCCACCGGCAGAGGATTGCCCAGACCATCCGTCAGTTGCGCAAAGGCTGCGCGGACGTCGCTGTCGGCGGGCGAGCTACGCCGTTCTTCGAGCCAGGCGATGATGAAATCCTGCAATTTCTTCGCCCGCTGCATCACGCGCCGATAGGGCGAGCCAGGAAAATCGAACGGAAAGAGAAATGCGAAGGGTGACCAATTGGCGACATGGTAGTCGGACAGGAGCCGCGAGAATTCGTCGCGTTTCTCCGCGCTTTGTTCGCCGAAGACAAGCTTCAGCGCCACGTGCTGGGCAAAATGCCGGCAGAGCGCGAGGAGATTGACAGGAACCCCAACGGGCCATTGCGAAATCTCATCAAGGCCGATCGTCCTGATCTGATCGAAGTAGCCTTCGACGCGCTTGCGATAGAGATGCTGCGCCGACGCCTTGGCTAGCGCGTCATGCTCGGCGCCGTGCGTGGTGATGAAGCCCTTTTGCAGATCGGCGTGCGGCGTACCTTTCCGTGCGCGGGCCGGGAACAGACTGTGCGGCCGGAAACGCTCGTCGTTCGTCAGCACGTAGCGATTGTAGCGCGGGCCGATGAGCAGGAGCGCGCGCGTGCGCCGTTCCTTCGGTCGGAAGAAAAGATCGATCGCGATGGCGTCGCCGTATTGGCGATGGACGGTCTCCATGCATTTGACGGGGTCGGCGAGCATGGCCAACGCGACCCTGGCGGCGGAAAGCCCGCCCAGCCTGTGCACATCGCCCGATGCTCCGGCTGGGATTGTTGCGCCCATGTGCTCGGCGGCGATGTCCCTCTGCAGGGCCGATGAAGCGCCGGGCAAATTCATTGCACGGCGACAAGATCGAACAGCGAACCGCGGTAATGCGTCGCGGGCGGAGCGCGGTCCTGCCGGACAAGTTCGATCGGGATGCGGTGCTTCGGCATCGTGATGCCGCGGAACACACGGTCGATCGCGGCGTCGGATTGAATGGCGACGCGATAGCGCGGCAACACCGTGGCGAGGCCGATCTTGAGCCATTCCACCGCCAGCCAATAGCCCGGACAGAACCGCCGTCCGCCGCTGAAGGGGAAATATTCAAAGGGGGAGGGATTGATGCTGAACCAGCGCTGCGGCATGAAACGATGCGGCTCGCTGAATATCTCCGGCAAGCGATGGGTCAGGTGCGGACTCAGCACCACCTGCGTGCCTTTGCGCACCGTGATGCCTTCGACGTCGGTCGTTTCCATAGCCTTGAACGGCAGTCCGGGCGTGGGCGGGACGAGCCGCAGCGTTTCCTTGATAATGGCGTCGAGCAGCGGCAACGCCGACAGCGCCGGATAGTCGATCTCCTCGATCGGCGGAACCGCGGACAATTCGTCGAGCAGATTCATCGCGGTCTGCGGATGCAGCGCCAGCAGCAGGAGACTCCAGGTCAGCGCGCTCGACATCGTCTCATAGGCGGCGAAGCCGAGAAAGCTCAGGTGGCCGGCGACCTTCTCGACCGATAGGAGATTGCCGTCGCCATCCTTCATATGCGCGAAGCTTGCGAGCATATCCGGCGCGGCCGGCATCCGCCGGCGTTCCACGACCCAGGCGGCGATGAAATCCTGCAGCTTCTGCGCCTTCTGCAATACGTCACGGTAGGGCGAGCCGTACACGTTCACCGGAAAGAGATAGGCGAAAGGCTGCCAATTGGCGGTGTGATAATCGGCGAGCAATCGCGCAAAGTCGCTGCGCCGGCTTTCGTCCTGTTCACCGAAAACGAGTTGCAGCGAGACGTGATGACCGAACTTTTTCACCAGCGAATAGAGATCGACCGTGACGTCGGTCGGCCATTGCGAAATCTCGTCCAGCGCGATCGTGCGAATTGCGTCGAAATAGCTTTCGACCCGGCGGCGTGCGAGATGCGGTGCCGCCACTTTCGCCGCGGTGTCGTGTTCGGCGCCATGCGTGGTGAGGAAGCCTCGCTGCAGGTTGGCGTGCGCCGATACCTTTGGTGCCGGCGCGGCGAACAGGCCCAACGGCCTGAAGGCGTCCGCGTTGGTGAAAACGTGGCGGGTGTATTGCGGGCCGACCAGCAGGACCGCGCGCGTGCGCCGGTC
>CAZSAW010000265.1:0-6765 GCA_964604745.1 uncultured Hyphomicrobiales bacterium | reverse complement strand
GTCGAGAATCTGTTCCTTGCCCGCCATTTCGCGCGCGTCGAGGCCGCCGCAGAGCTGGATCAGCCGGTCGGCGAGCGTCGATTTGCCATGGTCGATATGGGCGACGATGGAGAAATTGCGGATATTCTGGATGGGGACAGCACTCATTGGCGCGAGATAACACTCGACTCCCGCTGCGGCAAGCAGAGCGTGTGCTCGTCCAGGCTCAGTTGCCTTTCGCCGCGCTGGCGGGCGGAATAATGGCGTAGTTGATCGTGAAAGAGGGCTTCGCCGGGTCGCGCGACCAGTGGAATGTCTCGCTGCCAGTGGCGATGACGGTGCCAAAGGGCCGGGGATCGAGCGTCCGGTCGCGCCAGACCACGAGCATGCCCTCGCGCCTGATCCGTTCCGGCGTGATCCATGGCGCGTAGGCGGGATTGAGATAGAGGAAGAGCGAAGGCGCGTCGGGATGAACGCTGCCAATGAGTCCCGCAGTCCATTGCTCTCCGCCGACAATGTGAAGTGGCGCATGGGTCGTCTGCCGCCAGATGTCGGCAAACCGGGAGGCGATATCGGCTTGTGGCCAGTAGACGCGCAGCGGCTGCGTCCAGTGATCCTGCCGAAGCAAGGCCGCCGCATAGGCTGCGGGCGCGAGCACGAGGAGCGCAAATGACAGCGCGACGATGCGGTGAAACGCGGTCCGATCAAGCCGCGGAACGAGTGCCATGATGATCAGCCCTGACAAGCTCCACAGGGGCGCGCCCCACATCGGCCGCGCGCCCGACACGACGCAGGCGGTCAACACCACCGCCAGCGGGACCAGTGTGAAGAACGCAAGAAAGCGGACCGCCTCGCGCGCGGGCCCTTTATCGGTGGACGGTCCGATCGTGCGGCCGAGAAAGGCTGCCGCAGTGACGAGGAGAAGGCCGACATGATCGAGCAATTGCGTGAACAGGAATACGAGCGGATTGCGGTCGCCCGCTTCGGATTTCTCCGCGGCATACTGAAAGGGAAGGTAGTTGCGCTCGACGAGCGCGACGGCGAGCGGTGCGGCAAGAAAGAGAAAGACAACAAGGCCCAGCCATGGGCCCGGCGTGCGCAACCTATGCCGGCCGCGTTCGTCGATCAGGAGCCAGAGACCGCCGGCGCCGATGACGATAGCGATGGTAAATTTTGCATAGAGGCCCAGTGCGGCGACGGCGCCAAGCACGATCCACCAGAGAAAGCCGCCGGATAGCGTGGCTTTACGCACGAGGAGGATGATCGCGACCCAGATCGGCATCTGCGCGATGTTGTGATTGAACTCCGGTGTCGGGATCGAAAAATAGTAGATGCCGCACAAAAGCAGCGTGCTGCAGATCGCGCGGCGCGCGTCGAGCAGTTCGCGCCCGAGTAGGAAAACGAGAACGAGTGTGGCGGCGATGAAAAGCTGCGAAATGACATAGGCCGGCCAGCCGACAACACCGGTCATGTCGCGCGAGAGTTCGAGTATCCAGCCGGGCAATTGTGGATGCTTGTGGGTGAGGATCACCCATTCGCGGCCGGACATGTAGCTCTCGACCACATCGAGCGGCAGCGCCCGATGCAGCAGCGCCGGGACGAGCGTCCACAGCGCGATCTGCGTTGTGCAAAGGAGGCCAAGAAGCCTCAGACCGAGTGAGTCACCACCATCAGAGGCAGCGCCTCGCGAATCCGGACCGGGGACGCCATGCCCGTGCGCCGGATTCATCGAAGCCTCGGCTCGATCCTCAATAGCGATAGTGATCCGACTTGAACGGGCCGTCCTGCGAGACGCCGATGTAGGTTGCCTGCTTGTCGGAAAGCTTGGTCAGCTTCACGCCGATCTTGTCGAGATGCAGGCGCGCCACCTTCTCGTCGAGCCGCTTGGGTAGAGTGTAGACCTTTTTCTCGTACTTGCCGGGATTGGTCCACAGTTCAATCTGCGCCAGCGTCTGGTTGGTGAACGAGGACGACATGACGAAGCTCGGGTGACCCATTGCGTTGCCGAGATTCACGAGCCGGCCTTCGGACAGAAGGATAATGCGCTTTCCATCCGGGAATTCGATCTCGTCGACCTGCGGCTTGACGTTATCCCATTTCAGGTTTCGCAGCGCGTTGACCTGAATCTCGCTGTCGAAATGGCCGATGTTGCACACGATGGCGCGGTGCTTCATCTTGCGCATGTGCTCGATGGTGATGACGTCGACATTGCCTGTCGCGGTGACAAAGATGTCGGCGCGGGGCGCAGCATCTTCCATCGTCACGACTTCGTAGCCCTCCATCGCCGCTTGCAGCGCGCAGATCGGATCAACTTCGGAGACGAGCACGCGGCAGCCCGCCTGGCGCAGCGATGCCGCCGAGCCCTTGCCGACATCGCCGAAGCCGGCGACCATCGCAATCTTGCCCGCCATCATAACGTCGGTGCCGCGGCGAATACCGTCGACAAGTGATTCGCGGCAACCATAGAGGTTGTCGAACTTCGATTTCGTCACGCTATCGTTGACGTTGATCGCGGGGAAGAGGAGGCGGCCTTCCTTCGCCATCTGATAGAGGCGGTGTACACCGGTGGTCGTCTCTTCGGTGACGCCGCGGATATTCTTCGCCATTTTTGAATACCAGCCGGGCTGCTTCTTCAGCCGCTCCTTGATCGCAGCGAACAACACTTCCTCTTCTTCGTTGGTTGGCTTGGAAATGACCGAGGCATTCGTCTCCGTCTGGATGCCGAGATGCAGAAGAAGCGTTGCGTCGCCGCCGTCGTCGAGGATCATGTTCGGACCTTCGGCAAAATCGAAGATGCGGTGGGTATAGTCCCAATACTCCTCAAGGCTCTCGCCCTTGACAGCGAAGACGGGAACGCCCGCCGCGGCGATGGCGGCCGCAGCATGGTCCTGTGTCGAATAGATGTTGCAGGAGGCCCAGCGCACGTCGGCGCCGAGATGCGTGAGAGTTTCGATCAGCACGGCGGTCTGGATCGTCATGTGCAGCGAACCGGCGATGCGCGCCCCGCGCAGCGGTTGCTTCGGCCCATATTCCTCGCGCGTCGCCATGAGACCCGGCATCTCCGTCTCGGCGATGGCGATTTCCTTGCGCCCCCAAGAGGCGAGCCCGATGTCCTTGACGACGTAGTCGGTGAAATCGGCCTTCTTTGCTGTCGATGAGGCGGTCATGAGCGGTCCTGACTAAAGGAGAAAGGGCGGCGCCCGCGGCACCGTAGCCGGGCGGGCTATAGCAGGGGCCGCCGGGCAGTGCAATAAGGATATAAAGATTTCTTTATGTAATTCGAGGGTTGGCGATATTTTCGGCTCAATCCTCTTCGCCGAAATGCCCTTCGATCAGCGCGCAGATCGCTTCCATTGCCTCGCTGGCTTCGGCACCCTTGCACTCGACGGTGATCTCGCTGCCGGGTCCGGCTGACAGCATCATCAATCCCATGATGGAATTGCCGCCGACGGTCTCGCCGTTGCGCGTCACCGTCACCTGTGCGTCGAAGCGCTCGACCGTCTGCACGAATTTCGCGGACGCGCGCGCGTGCAGGCCCTTTTTGTTGTTGATCTGGATGACGCGGCTGACGGCGCCGCGCGGCGCATTCTTGTCGCGGCCGCTCATTTGCCGGCGAGTACGCGGCTGGCGATGGTGCAGTATTTGCGGCCGGCTTCCTGCGCGGCATTGACTGCTTCGCTCAGCGGGCACGCCTCGCGGACCTTGGCGAGCTTTACGAGCATCGGCAAATTGATGCCGGCCAGCACTTCGACATTCGGCCGTCCCATGACCGAGATGGCAAGGTTCGATGGCGTGCCGCCGAACATGTCGGTGAGGATGGCGACTCCGTCGCCACTATCGACGCGCTTCACCGCCTCGATGATGTCCTTGCGACGCTGCTCAACGTCGTCATCGGGGCCGATGGTGACTGCTTCGATTTGCTGCTGCGGACCAACGACGTGCTCGAGCGCGGCGCGGAACTCCACGGCGAGCCGACCGTGCGTAACAAGGACGAGGCCGATCATTAAGAACTCCTCGCGGGCGCTTGGGTGCGCCGCACGAAAGGGCGCCATTCATGACTATCCCCAAGCCCATTGCAAGGGCTTTTCCCAAGGATTGGCGCCTTATTGCATTGCGGTAAATAGGTGCGCGGCGGCATGTTCGCCAGCGGCGGGAGGCGCCCTTGAACTCGCGTTCACGTGGGTTTGTCCTAGGGCCTGGAGGGCCTTAGAGCATGCCCTGCGATGGACGGCCAAGGAAAGCAAGCAGTGGCCCAAGCGGATCGCTGCCGCCTGCGACCGCAAGTCGCGCGATGCTGACGCCCTCGATGTCCACCGTCATCGGCTGCGGCAGGCGCTCGGCATCGGTAGCCGCCAAATCGACGACGAGACCGGCTTGGGCAATCGGTTCGAACGCAAGCTTGCGGATACCGAGGCCGCGAATTTCCAGAAGTCCCTCGAGTGACGGCGTCGGCCGCACGATCAGGCGGCCATGGCGCGCCTCGACATGCACGCGGTCGTCACCAACAAGCCGTGCAAAGGAGACGGCGCCGGTGTCGGCCGCCTGCAGCAGCGCGAGAACGAGCCGCGACTTGCCGCTGCCCGACGGTCCGCGAATGAGTGCGGCGCGCGCGCCGACGAGGACCGCCGACGCATGGATGGTGGACGTCGAAGTGGTCACTGCGCCGGAAGACGCACGACGAAGCGGGCACCCAGCACGAGCGGCGGCGCGCCGTCATGCGTGGCGACGCCCGTCCGGTTTTCGGCCCACAGCTTGCCGCCATGAACATCGATAATCTGCTTGGAGATCGACAGGCCAAGTCCGGAATTCTGCCCGAAATTCTGATGTGGCCGGTCTGTATAGAAACGCTCGAAAATTTTGTCGAAGGCTTCGGGCCGAATGCCCGGACCGTCGTCGTCGACGATGATCTCGACTTCGTTCTTCAGCCGGCGGCACGTGACGCGGACTTCGCCACCGGGAGAGGAGAAGGACCGCGCGTTTTCGATCAGATTGTCGATCACCTGCGCAATGCGCGAGTCGTGACCGGGCACGACAAAAGCCTTTGGTCCCGCGCCCTCGAAACTGAGCGAGACGGTGATCCCGTCGTCCTGCCGCACCTCGTTGGCGCCGCTCACGAGCGTGTTCAGCAGCTTCGACAGATCGACCGGCGCAACATCCTGCCGCTGCAGCTCGGCGTCGAGCCGGCTTGCGTCGGAGATGTCGGAAATGAGCCGGTCGAGCCGTCTCACGTCGTGCTGGATGACGCCGAGGAGGCGATCCTGGCTCTCCTTCGATTTCGCAAGCGGCAGTGTTTCCACCGCCGAGCGCAACGAGGTCAGTGGATTTTTCAGTTCGTGCGCGACGTCGGCGGCAAAGCTCTCGATCGCCTCGATGCGGCTATAGAGCGCATTGGTCATCTCGCGCAGCGTGCCCGAGAGATGCCCGATCTCGTCGCGGCGCCCGGTAAAATCGGGAATCTCCACGCGCGAACGCACGCGCCGGCGCACGCGCTCGGCGCCTTCTGCGAGCCGCCGCATCGGGCCGGCAATCGTGCCGGCGAGCAGCATCGACAGGACGACCATAACGCCGGCGGCGATGAGGAATACCTTGAGGATGGCGAGGCGTTCCGCCTGCACCATGTCGTCGATATCCGCGCCTTGCGTCGAGAGGAGGAGAGCGCCGCGCACCGCGCGGAAGCGTTGCACTGGCACTGCGACCGACACGATCACCTCGCCGCGATCGTTGATGCGCACCATGCTCGATTTCTGTCCGGCAAGCGCCTGCGAGACTTCCCAATAGCCGCGGCCGTTATCCGGGCCGAGCTCGCGATAAAGCGGCAGGTCGCCGCGCCCGAGCCACGTCCGTAGCGCGATCCAGGCCCGCTCGATCAGCCCGGGTTTCTCGTCGGTCGGCGAAGGAAGGTCGAAGCGCAGCACATCACCGCGGCCATAAAGGTTGCGGCTGTCGAGCAGAAGCACGCCGTCGCGGTCGTAGATGCGAGCGCGCGTATTGGTCGGCGAAACGAGCCGCCGCAGCACCGGTGCCACGCGCTCGGGATTGATCGGAAATTCAAAAATCGAGCTTTGCTCGTCGGGCGGACCGTAGCTCTCGCCGGTCTGCAACTCGAGCAGCTTTTCCGGATCAATGGTGATCGCGTCGGTCTCGACGGTGGCGGAAGCGGCGATCGCTCCGGCGATGATTTCGCCCTGCACCTGCATCGAACGCACCCGCGCCTCGATCAGCCCGGCACGGAATTGCGAGAGATAAAGAATGCCGATCACGAGCGCGAGCAGGCCCGCGACGTTGAGCACGACGATGCGGCGCGTGAGGCTCGACGAGCTTTGCCGGATGAGGAATTGCCCGAACCCGCGCAGCCGTCCGAGGATGCCGCGCTGCTCCGGACGCGACACTTCATCGGCCGCGGTAGGGGTCGGCGCGCTCTGCGATGATGCGATCTGCCTGGTTCGGTCGAGCAATGTGGCGTCCGCTGAAACGTCGATGCAGGCGCCCGCGGGCGCGTTCAGCTAGAGTGGAAACCGGCCCTGGTCCGAATGCACTCAACCTGTTGGCGATGGCGACAGGCGCTCTGCTTGGCCGGCAGTGTACCCGAACTCACGGCCCGCCGCACACCCCTTTGCCTGCGAGGCCCCGCCGCCGGGCTCAGGCTTCCTTGAAGCGATACCCCACCCCGTAAAGGGTCTCGATCATGTCGAAGGCGTCGTCGACGACCTTGAACTTCTTGCGCAGGCGCTTGATGTGGCTGTCGATGGTGCGGTCGTCGACATAGACCTGATCGTCGTAAGCGGC
>CAZSAW010000264.1:0-17064 GCA_964604745.1 uncultured Hyphomicrobiales bacterium | reverse complement strand
CATGATCGTTCTCCCGCTCCTCATTTCTGTCTCGGCGCCGGCGCGGACGCGCCGACCGGCACGCCCTCGGCCAGAATCGAATCCGAGATCGAATTCGGCAGCGGCTTCGTCTTCTCGAACAATCCGAGCAACGGCAGGATGATCAGGAAGAACCCGAAATAATAGACGGTGAGAATGCGCGCGGCGATGACGTAGATGCCTTCCGGCGGCTGCGAGCCGAGATAACCGAGGCCGACGACGCTCGCGATGTAGATCCAGAAGAACTGGCGATAGAGCGGACGGTAGCGCGCCGACCGCACCTTCGACGTGTCGAGCCACGGCATGAAGGCGAGGATGAGGATCGAGCCGCCGAGCGCCATGACGCCGAGAAGCTTGTTCGGGATCGCGCGCAGGATCGCGTAGAACGGCAGGTAATACCATTCCGGCACGATATGCGTCGGTGTCACCGACGGATTGGCCGGAATGTAATTGTCGGCGTGGCCGAGATAGTTCGGCACATAGAACACGAACCACGCGTAGAGGATGCAGAACACGGCCATCAGGAAGCCGTCCTTCACCGTCGCGTAAGGCGTGAAGGCAACCGTGTCCTTGTCCGTCTTCGGCTCGACGCCGGTCGGGTTGTTCTGGCCGACGACATGCAGCGCCCAGACGTGCAGCACGACGACGCCGGCGATCGCGAACGGCAACAGGTAGTGCAGCGAGAAGAAGCGGTTCAGCGTCGGATTGCCGACCGAATAGCCGCCCCACAGCCAGGTGACGATAGTGTCGCCGACGATGGGAATGGCGGAGAACAGGTTGGTGATGACGACCGCGCCCCAATAGCTCATCTGGCCCCAGGGCAGCACATAGCCCATGAAGCCCGTCGCCATCATGAGCAGATAGATAATGACGCCGAGGATCCACAGCACCTCGCGCGGCTCCTTGTAGGAGCCGTAATACATGCCGCGTGCGATGTGCACGTACACGGCGATGAAGAACATCGACGCGCCGTTCGAATGCAGGTAGCGCAGCAGCCAGCCGTAATTGACGTCGCGCATGATGCCTTCGATCGACTTGAAGGCCATGTCGACCTGCGGCGTGTAATGCATCGCCAGCACGACGCCGGTGACGATCTGCGCGCCCAGCATGAAGGTGAGGATGCCGCCGAAGGTCCACCAGTAATTCAGGTTGCGCGGCGTCGGATAGGCCACGAACGACGAATACATCAGGCCTGCGATCGGCAGGCGCCGCTCCATCCATTTCATGAAGGGATGCTGCGGCTGGTAGGTTGCGTGTCCGCTCATTGTCGAACCTTCGATGCGTTCAGGCGTCAGCCGATCTTGATCTTGGTGTCGGAGACGAAGTCGTAGGGGGGGATGGCGAGATTGAGCGGGGCCGGCCCCTGACGAATGCGGCCGGACGAATCGTATTGCGAACCGTGGCAGGGGCAGAAATAGCCGTCGTAATTGCCCTCGTGCGCGAGCGGGATACAGCCGAGATGCGTGCAGATGCCGATCAGCACCTGCCACTGCTTGTGCCCGGGCTTCACGCGCGCCGAATCCGGCTGCGGATCGGGCAGGCTCGCGACGTTGACGCTCTCGGCCTCCTCGATCTGCTTGGGTGTGCGGTGATTGATGAAGATCGGCTTGCCGCGCCAGAACACCTTGATCACCTGGCCTTCGGCGACCGGGGTCAGGTCCACTTCGATCGGCGCGCCGGCGGCGATGGTCGAGGCATCCGGGTTCATCTGATGGATCAGCGGCCAAGCGGTCGCGGCCGCGCCCACCGCAGCCACAGCACCCGTCGCAATATAAAGAAAGTCGCGTCGCGTCGGCTCAGCCGAAGACATGCTGGTCACGTTGCAGTCCCTCTTCCGTGTGCCGCAAAGCTCGCCCGCGCTGCGACCGGAGCAAGTGGCGCCAGATGGGCGGCCCGGCGGCGGGCGAACCGGCCGCATCCAGCCTTGTAAAAGGCCTTCCGCAGCGCGATCCGGCGAGGTTCTATTGGCACCCTTGCCGGGGGAGTGCAAGTCCACTATCGCCGCATTCTAAAGTACTCGACATGAGCTTTCGCCGGCCGCGCGCCACCGGCGCTTGACCGAAATTAAACCCCCGCCGCGCCTGCCGCATGAGCCCGCGAATCGCGTTGTACGAGCCCGACATCCCGCAGAATACGGGAACGATCCTGCGGCTCTGCGCCTGCCTCGGGGTCGAGGCGCATCTGATCGAGCCGGCGGGCTTTCCGATCACCGATCGCGCCTTCCGCCGCGCCGGCATGGACTATCTCGACCGCGTCGCCATCGTCCGCCATGCCTCTTTTTCGGCCTTCGATGCCTGGCGCCGGACCGAAAAGCTGCGGCTCATCCTCTTCACAACCACGGCATCCAGCTCCTATCTCGACCACACCTACGATGGCCGTGACATTCTCCTGTTCGGCCGCGAATCCGCCGGCGTGCCGGAGGCGGTGCATGCCGCAGCCGACGCGCAATTGCGCATCCCGATGCGGCCCGGCCTGCGCTCGCTCAATGTGGCGATGACGGTGGCGATGGCGGCGGGTGAGGCGATGCGGCAGACTGGCCAAAGAGGTGACGGATGAACGCATCTGCGCGCATCGGCGAACGCGTGGCGCTCAACGTGCCGCCGCAAATGTGGTTCGTGGTGAGCGCCGTCTTCCACTATCTCGGACCGGCCTTCGCCGCGCTTCTTTTCGCCCAGATCGGTGTGCTCGGCGTCGCCTGGTTCCGCATCGCCAGTGCCGCCGCGATCTTTGCGCTCTGGACGAAGCCGTGGCGGCTGTTCCGCACGGCGCCGCGCGACGTGCTGATCCTGCTCGCGCTGCTGGGCGCCTGTCTCGCGGTGATGAACTCGACCTTCTATCTCGCCATCGCCCGCCTGCCGCTCAGCCTCGTGGCGACCATCGAATTCCTCGGCGTTCTCATTCTGGCGCTCGCCGGCCTGCGCACGGCGCGCAACTATCTTGCGGTGGCCGCCGCCGCGCTCGGCGTGTTTCTGCAGACCGAATTGCATGTCGCGGGCGATCCGCTCGGGCTTGTCTATGCGCTGATCAACGCGCTTCTGTTCATGGCCTATATCGTGCTCGGCCACCGTATCGCGCGCGCGGGCGCGGCCGGCGGCGTCGAACGGCTCGGTGCGGCCATGGCCCTCGCCTTCGTCTTCGTCATGCCGATCGGTTTTGCCGAGGCTCTGCCCGCATTGTCGCATCCGCTGCTCGTGCTGGCCGGCATCGGCGTCGGAATCTGCTCCTCCGTCATCCCTTATGTCTGCGATCAGCTCGCGATGGCGCGCCTGCCGCGCAACACCTTCGCGCTGATGCTGTCGCTCTTGCCCGCGACCGCGACCATCATCGGCGCGATCGTGCTCAAGCAGATTCCCGGCGCGCAGGAGCTTCTCGGTGTGGCCCTCGTGATGGCCGGGATCGTGATCCACCGTCCGGGCGAGACGTCATGACCTCTCCCCTGCCCGATGCACCGGCGCTCGACGATCGCAAGGCGCGCGCGCGCACCTGGTTCGAGCGCCTGCGCGATGACATCTGCGCGGCGTTCGAAACGGTAGAGGATTCGCTGCCGCCCGGAGCGCCGCACGCCATCGACACGCCGGGGCGTTTCGTGCGCACGCCGTGGAGCCGCACCGATTACAGCGGCGCGCCCGGCGGCGGCGGCGTCATGTCGATCATGAAGGGCCGCGTGTTCGAGAAAGTCGGCGTCCATGTTTCGACGGTGCACGGCGAATTCGCCCCCGAATTCCGCCAGCAGATTCCGGGCGCGGACAGCGATCCGCGCTTCTGGGCCTCGGGCATTTCGCTGATCGCGCATCTGTGGAATCCGAACGCGCCGGCCGTGCACATGAACACGCGTTTCGTCGTCACCACCAAGGCGTGGTTCGGCGGCGGCGCCGATCTGACGCCGGTGCTCGATGCAAGGCGCAACCAGAACGACGCCGACACGCGCGATTTCCATGCGGCGATGAAGGCGGCCTGCGACGCGCATGCCGGCGTTGCGCCCTACGACAAGTTCAAGACGTGGTGCGACGAGTATTTCTATCTCAAGCACCGCAAGGAGCCGCGCGGGATCGGCGGCATCTTTTATGACTGGCTCGACAGCGGCGACTGGGATGCGGACTTCGCTTTCACCCAGGATGTCGGGCGGGCGTTCCTGCGCATTTATCCGGAGCTGGTGCGGCGCAATTTCGCGTTTCGCTATTCCGATGCACAGCGCGAGGAGCAGCTCGTGCGGCGCGGCCGCTATGTCGAGTTCAACCTGCTCTACGACCGCGGGACGATTTTCGGCCTGCGCACGGGTGGCAACGTCGATTCGATTCTGTCGTCGCTGCCGCCGGTGGTGAAGTGGCCCTGAGCGCCAAGCGGTATCATTGCACGTACGACTGTTGCTTTCGCAACACATGCGGGTGGATCGCGCAGCCGCCGCCCGCAAATTGCCCAAGAGTTAACGACTTTTAAACAATCATTAACGGATTATCGCGCAGACGGTGACCGAACGTTGACGGGTATGTCGGCTTTCGCCCGACATTGAATCATCGAAGGGGGCTTCCATGCGCAAAGCGCTTCTTATTGTTCTCGCCGCCGCTGGCCTTGGGGCCTCGCAGGCGTCTGCCGCGGATTTGCCGATGAAGGCGCCTTACATGGCTCCGGTGCCTGCGGTGGTGTTCAGCTGGACCGGCTTCTATCTCGGCGGCAGCCTCGGCTATTCGTGGAGCAAGATCGACGGCGACTTCTACAACAATCCCGGCTTCTTCTACGAAGCGAAGCCCGAAGCCGGCATCGGCGGCGTGTTCGGCGGCGCGCAATACCAGTTCAACAGTTTCGTCTTCGGTGTCGAAGCCGGATACAGCGCTACGTTCAGCGGCGACAAGGGCCGCGTGATCGGCGGCGGCGCCGGCGCGTCCTGCGGCTTCGTCGCGGGGACCGAAGCCTGCGAAGGCAGCATCAACAACATCCTGCAGGCCGGCGGCCGCCTCGGCTTCGCCTTCGACCGCGCGCTGTTCTACGGAACGGGCGGCTGGGCGCAGGCGAAGATCGCGACCAACGGCGTCGTTCTGCCGTCGACGAGCTTTAGCGGCGCGTCGGCCACGCATAACGGCTGGTATGCCGGCGCCGGCATCGACTACGCCTGGTTCAACAACTTCATCGTCGGCGTCGAGTACACGCATTACGACTTCGACAACGCCGACCACAATGGCGGTCCATCCACCGACTATCGCAGCGTCGGAGCGACCGCCGATGTCGTGCGGGCGCGCGCCTCGTTCAAATTCCCCTGACGAGCGGCTCTATCCAAAAGCACAAAGCCCCGGGCCAAACCCCGGGGCTTTTTGTTTGCGCTCAATCCGCGCTCGGCAATCGCCGCATCGTGAACTCGATGCGGTCATCCGGCAGCACACGCCAGCTTTCAATCTCAGTCATGTAGGCGGCCTTGGGAAAGCGCTGAAACATCTCGCGCGCCTTCTCCCGCGCCTCATCGCGCGGCAGCGAAAACGTCTCGCGCTTGAACGCGTCGCGCCGCTCCGACGGGCGGCGTTCCGCCATGCGGCGGGCGAGATCAGCGGGGCGGCGGACGGCACTCATGACACGGCTCCGGGAGCAACCTTACGCCCGATCCGCCGCCAATACGAGTCGGCTCCGTCTCTGCGCGACTGTCTCGCTAACGCGCAGCTCTTACCTCGCCGGTCCGGCCGAAAGCGATGCCGCGCTGCTCGCGACCGAGGATCGTGATCACCGCAACCGCAATCGCTACCGTTGCCGCGACCGAAGCGAGCGCGAAGCGGTAATCGCCGCCATGCGTCTGCGCCAGATAGGCCTGCAGGGTCGCGTTCACCGAAGCGAGCAGATTGCCGAGCTGATAGGTGAAGCCCGGGAATGTACCGCGCACGTCGTCGGGCGACAGCTCGTTCAGATGCACCGGCACCACGCCCCACGCGCCCTGCACCATGAACTGAATCAGGAACGCTCCGAGCGCGAGCAGGATCGGCGTCGTGCCATACGCCCAGAGGGGAATGACGGGTAGCACCAGCAAGCTCGCAATGACGATGGCGTAGCGCCGTCCAATCCGCTGCGACAGCGCCCCGAAAACGATGCCGCCGAGGATCGCGCCGATATTGTAGATGACGGCGATCGCGCCAACGGTCTGCGTCGAGAATTTGTGCTGCTCTTGCAGGAAGGTCGGATAGATGTCCTGCGTGCCGTGGCTCAGGAAATTGAATCCTGTCATCAGGATCATGACGTAGAGCACGAGCCGCCAGTTCTCGCGCAACGTCCGCATCACTTCGGGACGCGCCCGTACCTGCTCGCGCTTGGCAAGCCACGCCGGCGATTCCTGCACGCCGCGGCGCAGATAGAACACGAGCAAGGCGGGAACGACGCCGATGGCGAACATGCCGCGCCAGCCGATCAGATCGAAGAACAAATAATAGACGATCGCGGCAAGGAGATAGCCGACCGCATAGCCCTCCTGCAGCACGCCGGAAACAAGACCGCGCAGCCGGTCCGGCACACTTTCGAGCGCGAGCGATGCGCCGATTCCCCATTCGCCGCCCATGGCAATGCCGAACAGCGCCCGCAGGATCAGCAACGACATCAGGTTGGGGGCGAAGGCGGAGGCAAGCTCGAAGAACGAGAACAGCAGCACGTCCACCATCATCGCCGGACGCCGGCCGTAAGTGTCGGCGTACCAGCCGAAGATGAAGGCGCCGATCGGCCGCATCGCCAGCGTGAGCAGGATGGCGAAGGTCACCTCGGTGATGCCGACGGCAAAGTCCTGGGCGATGGCGTGAACGATGAAGACAAGGATGAAGAAGTCGAAAGCATCGAGCGTCCAGCCGAGGAAGCTCGCGATGAAGGCGTTGCGGCCATTCGCAGGCAACGACCTCAATTCTCTGACAAGAGCAAGCATGGCAAATCCGTGGAAATCGGGACGCCCCTGCCCGAAACCTGCCGCCTGGCGCTGCAGTTCCGTCACCGTCGCGTGATGACTGCCATGCGCGGATCAGCCGTTGCGCAGCGCCGCCTCCGCGATGGCAGAGAGGGCTGCCTTGCCTTCGGGAAAATCAGCCTCGATCCAGGCCACTTCCGCGGCGCGCAGCGCGGCGCCGAGCTTCGGCCCTTTCTCGATGCCTCGCCGCATGAAATCGGCGGCGGCGAGCGGAAATTTCGGCGCCGTCCAGCGCCGCGGCAGCGTAGCCAGCCCTTGCCAGCGTGTGTCGGAAGCCCCTTCCCGCGCGCGCGACCAGGCCAGAAGCGCACGGTCGCGGTAATGCTGAGGCCCGATCCGATAGAGCAAGGCGCGCTGCGCCTTGTCGCTCATCGCTGCGCCGATGCGCCACCATTCCGTCGCCATCGAGACAAGGCGCGCATGCTCGTCGTTCGAAAGGCGCAGGCGTTGCGTCAGGCGATCCGCGTCTTCGGGAACCAGCGTGGCGAGCGCGGCCAGGCGGCGCACCGGATCAGGATTCTCGCCGATAGCCGCCTCGACCTTGATCATGTTGCCGAGGCTGGCGAGCAATGGCACGCCGCCGATGAGACGCAGAAGCAATCCCGTCTCCGCCATGACCGCCAGCGCCGCCACCGTGTGACGCGCGACAAGGAGCTTGATCAATTCCATGCGCACGCGTTCGCGCGACAGCGCGTCGAGGCCCTCGCGCGCGACGATGCAGGCATGCAGGCCGTCGCGATCGGGCGGACCTTCGCCATACGCCGCGTGGAAGCGAAAGAAGCGCAGGATGCGCAGGTAATCCTCCGCGATCCGCGTGGCGGCGTCGCCGATGAAGCGCACACGGCGCGCTGCAAGGTCGGCGAGACCGCCGACGAAGTCGTGGATGACGCCATCGCGCCGCACCGACAGCGCGTTGATGGTGAAATCCCGCCGCTCGGCGTCGCGCCGCCAGTCGCGGCCGAACTCGACCTTGGCGTGCCGGCCATAGGTCTCGACGTCCTGCCGCAGCGTCGTCACCTCGAAGGGATGGCCGTCGATGACGACCGTGATCGTGCCGTGCTCGATACCGGTCGGCACCGCCTTGAAGCCCGCGCCCTGCGCGCTCCGCGTCACTTCCTCCGGCAGCGCCGTCGTCGCGACGTCGAATTCATACACCGGCTCGCCGAGAAGCGTGTTGCGCACCGCGCCGCCGACGACGCCTGCCTCCTCGCCGTCACGATCGAGAATGCCGAGCAGCCGCGGGATCGGGCCTGACGTGAGCCATGCCGCATCGAGGCGTTGCGGCAGTTTGTTCACTGCGCGCGTCCCGGCACGAATTTGCCGTTGTCCATGTGCGCCGGGACATAGGTCGACCCGACTGGAATGCCGGAAAATTGCGCGATCAGCACGAAGCTGACGATCATCAGGACAAAGGCGATGGCCGTGAGCCAGATGAGAATGCGTGGCGGCCAGGATTGCAGGTCGAGCACGCCCGCGCGCGTGACGACGAGAAACAGCGCATAGGCGACGAAGGGCGACAGAAACAACGCGATCTCGGTGAGCGCCGGGCGGATCATGATTGGCTTTTATCCTCTCGCCCGTGCCGCTTCGTCATCCGTGGGCTTGACCCGCGGGTCCATCGTCCGTGCAAGAGAATGGATTGCGGGGCCTGGCCCGGCAATGACCCTGGCATTCTCATCCCCCGTACAACCTGTCCTGCAGATTGCGCAGGATACCCGCCGTCACGCCCCAGATGTAACGCTCGCCGAACGGCATCGCGTAATAGCTCCGCGTCATGCCGTTCCATTCGCGGCTGTGGCGTTGGGTATTGGCGCGGTCCATGAGGAATGCAAGCGGCACCTCGAAGGCATCGTCCACTTCCTGCTGGTTCAGCGTCAGCGTGAAACCGGGCCGCACGCGCGCCACCGTCGGCACGATGCGATAGCCACGCGTCGTCAGATAGAGATCGAGATAGCCGATCGGCTCGATGAAGGAGCGCTCGAGGCCGATCTCCTCCTCCGCCTCGCGCAGCGCCGCCTCGAGCGGCGAGGCGTCGCCCCCATCGATCTTGCCGCCGGGAAAGGAAATCTGGCCGGCGTTATCGGTGAGATGGGCGGTGCGCTGCGTGAGCAGTACCATCGGCTGCTCACGCGCCACCACCGGCACGAGCACGGCAGCGGGCTTGATCGGACGGACGTCGGCAATCGCTTTCAGCACCGGATCGACGTCATGATCGCCGCGGCGCGGAACGACATTCGGATCGTCGATCCCGCCCGGCACGTCGAGCGACAGCTCCGCCCGCGCGCGGGCGAAGAAATCGTCTGTCGCGGTTGGCTGCGGTGAAGCCACGCTCTCCATCAGGTCAGATCCCGTATCGCATCGGCCGGCGCCATCGCGAAAAACGCGCCACCCGAGGCGACGCCGAACATCGGCGCGCCATCGACGTCGCGCTCCTCGCCGCGCGCCACGAGATCATAGAGAAGCGCGCGCGTCACCTTGGCCCACAGATCGCGCCGCACATGCAGGTAGGGTTTGATGCCGCCGGCCGCGTCCCGCTCGAATCGCAGCACGTGATCGGGGCCGCATACGACCCAATCGTCGACGTTCGTGCGGAAATGCAGCGCCTGCCCGCGCGGGCCGTCCTCGGCGCGCATCTCGACGGCGAGAAACGGTGCGTCATCGACGGTGATTCCGACTTTCTCCACCGGCGTGACGAGGAAATACTTCTCGCCCTCGCGCTTCAGCACCGAGGCGAACAGCCGCACCAGCGCCGGCCGGCCGATCGGCGTCTTCAAATAGAACCAGGTGCCGTCGGCGGCGATTCGCATGTCGAGATCGCCGCAAAAGGGCGGATTCCACAGATGCACCGGCGGCGGCCCTGCCTTGCTTTCCCGCCGGGCAATCCCCGCCAGATCGTCAAGCTGCGGCATCCATTCGCCTTTGCTTTGCCATTGTTTTCCTTGACGTTCTCGACTTATCCGCTTCCGCTCGCAAACCCGTGAACGCGCCCACATTCATCATTGCGTACATAAAAATAAAGGTAAGCTCAGGCGCCGAGTGGAACCAGCCACAGATTCGTCGGCTTGCTGGTGGCGCGGTAGTTGCATCGCTTGAGAGCGAAAGGCCCTCGCGCCGCCGCGACGGGCGAGACGGTATGCGGGCGGGCCGACAAGCAGACACGACGGGCGACAGACAGGAGCCAATGGATGGCACAAACGGGCGGTGAAAATCTCGAAAAGCTGGAGGACATGATCGTCCGCAGCGCGGAATCGACCGCAGCGCTCGTGCGCGGCGCCAAGGCCGCCATCGGCGCGGTGATCTTCGGCCAGGAACATGTCGTCGAGCATGCGCTCGTGACCATCCTCTCCGGCGGACATGCGCTTCTCGTCGGCGTGCCGGGTCTCGCCAAGACCAAGCTCGTGACGACGATGGGCATTGTGCTCGGTCTCGATGCGCGGCGCATCCAGTTCACGCCGGACCTGATGCCGTCCGACATTCTCGGTTCGGAAGTGCTCGAGGAAAGCCCCGGCGGCAAGCGCAGCTTCCGTTTCATTCCCGGACCAGTCTTCGCGCAGCTCCTGATGGCCGACGAAATCAACCGCGCCAGCCCGCGCACGCAAAGCGCGCTCCTGCAGGCGATGCAGGAGCAGCACGTCACCGTCGCCGGCGAACGCCACGACGTACCGAAACCGTTCCATGTGCTGGCGACGCAGAACCCGCTCGAACAGGAAGGCACCTATCCGCTGCCCGAAGCGCAGCTCGACCGCTTCATCATGCAGATCGACGTCGATTATCCGGATCGCGACGCCGAGCGGCGCATGCTGTTCGACACCACGGGCGCCGAAGAATCCAAACCGAAGCCGGCGATGAAGGCGGACGAGCTGATCGCCGCGCAGCGTCTCGTGCGCCGACTGCCGGTCGGTGAGTCCGTCGTCGAAGCGATCCTTGCGCTCGTGCGCTCGGCGCGTCCCGGACCCGACGCCGGTCCGACCGGCAAGCTCATCGCCTGGGGTCCCGGCCCGCGCGCCAGCCAATCGCTGATGCTTGCGGTGCGCGCCCGCGCGCTGCTCGACGGCCGTCTCGCGCCCTCGATCGACGACGTGCTCGAACTTGCCGGCCCGATCCTGAAGCACCGCATGGCGCTCACCTTCGCTGCACGCGCCGAAGGCGTGTCGGCGGAAAGCGTCATCGGCCAGCTGAAGGCCCGCATCGGATAAGGTGATGGCAGACGAGGTTCGCGGGCGCAGTATCGAACGGGAAGCGGTCCGACGCGCCACGGGTGGCGCACGCACCCTCGCCGCGACGATGCCGCGCCTCATCCTCGAAGCGCGCCGCATCGCCGCGACCGTCGTGCACGGCCTGCATGGCCGCCGCCGCGCCGGCTCCGGCGAGAATTTCTGGCAATACCGACGCTTCACCTCGGGCGAACCGGCGCGGCGCGTGGATTGGCGGCGCTCGGCGCGCGACGATCATCTTTATGTGCGCGAGCAGGAATGGGAGGCCGCGCACACGATCTGGATCTGGCCGGACCGTTCGCCGTCGATGCTGTTTGCCTCTCCGCTGGTGCGCGAGACCAAGCTCGACCGCGCGCTCGTCGTCGCCTTCGCGCTTGCCGAAATCCTCGTCGAGGGCGGCGAGCGTATCGGCATTCCCGGCCTGATGACGCCGACGGCAAGCCGCAACGTCATCGACAAGATGGCGCAGGCGCTGGTTCATGACACAGACGAGCGGGCCAGCCTGCCGCCGGCTTTTGCGCCCTCGCCGCTCTCGGAAGTCCTGATGCTGTCGGATTTCTGGAGCCCGATGGCGGAGATTCGCCAGACGCTGGCCCAGCTCGCCGGCGCGCGCACGCAGGGGCATCTGATCCAGGTCGTCGATCCGGCGGAAGAGAACTTCCCTTATTACGGGCGCATCGAATTCCTCGAACCTGAGGATGGCGGCTCGATCACCGCGGGCCGCGCCGAAACCTGGCGCGAGGATTATGTCGCGCGGCTGGCGCGCCATCGTGCCGACATCCGCGCCGAAGCCGACAAGCTCGGCTGGAGTTTCGCCGTTCATCGCACCGATCGGCCGGCGAGCGAGCTCGTGCTGGCCTTGCACGCGCGCATGGGACTTGGCGCCGATGGCAGCGCGCTCAATCACGTCCGCACGCCGTCGGCAGCGGAGATGCAGCCATGATCCCCGGCTTCCCGCTCGCTTTCGCGCAGCCGCTCGTGCTGCTCGCGCTTGCGAGCCTGCCGATCCTCTGGTGGCTGTTGCGGCTCGTTCCGCCGCGCCCGCGCCGGGTCGATTTTCCGCCCGCCCGGCTTCTGTTCGAGATCGCGCCGAAGGAAGAGACGCCGGCGCGCACGCCGTGGTGGCTCACGCTGCTGCGCCTGCTCCTGACGGCACTCATTATTATCGCCGCGGCGGGTCCGTTGTGGAATCCGCCGGTCTCCACCTCGGCCGGCAAGCATCCGCTTGCCCTGCTGATCGACGACGGCTTCGCCGCTGCCGGTACCTGGGATGCGCGCCTGCGGACCGGCGACGATCTGATCGCGCGCGCCGAAGCCGACGGGCGCGGCGTCGCCATCATCCCCCTCTCCGATGCCGCGCGCGCGATCTCGCTGCAGCCGCCGGCCGCCGCGCGCGTGCGCCTGCACCAGCTTGCGCCGAAGCCGCAGGCGGTCGAACGGGTCGAGGCATTGCCCGCGCTCGGCCGTTTCCTCGCCGCAACGCCTGACGCCGACCTGATCTGGCTCGCCGACGGCGTCGATCTCGGCCGCGGCTCCGAATTCGTGCAGGGGCTGTCGAAGCTTCTCGACAACCGCGCCATCACCGTCGTCGATGGCGGCGTCGCGCCCGCGCATGCGCTCGCCGCAGCCGACAACGCCGCCGGCGCGCTGACCGTGAAAGTGCTGCGCCCGACCGGGCCCGGCCCGGAAGAAGGGCTCGTGCGCGCGCTCGACCTCAAGGGCCTCCCGCTTGGCGATGCGCATTTCGCCTTCAAGGCGGCCGAAACCGAGACCGACGCGCAGATCAACCTGCCGGTCGAGATCCGCAACGACATCGCCCGGCTCGAAATCGTCGGCGAACGGTCGGCGGGCGCCGTGCAATTGCTCGACAAGCGCTGGCGCCGCCGCACCATCGGGGTCGTGTCCGGCGCGACCGCGGACACCGCGCAACCGCTTCTCGCCTCGACCTTCTATCTCTCCCGCGCGCTTGGCCCATTCGCCGACGTACGGCTCGCCGATCGCACCTCGCCTTCGGAAGCGGTGTCGCGCTTCATCGAGCAGAACGTGCCGATGATCATCCTCGCCGATGTCGGCAATGTCGCCAGCGGCGCACGCGAGCAGCTGAGCAAATGGATCGACGACGGTGGCGTGCTCGTGCGCTTCGCCGGTCCGCGTCTCGCCGCCGCCGATGACGATCTCGTTCCGGTGAAGCTGCGCCGCGGCGGCCGCATCCTCGGCGGCAGCCTCACCTGGGAAAAACCGCAGGCGCTCACGGGTTTCTCGCGCGAAGGACCCTTCAACGGCATGCCGGTGCCGAACGACGTCACCGTCAACCGCCAGGTGCTGGCCGAGCCGGAAGCCGGCCTTTCCGAACGGAGCTGGGCGACGCTCGCCGACGGCACGCCGCTCGTCACCGGAAGCCGGCGCGGCAAGGGCATGATCGTTCTCTTTCACGTCACCGCCGACACGCGCTGGTCGGACCTGCCGCTCTCGGGCACGTTCGTCGACATGCTGAAGCGTATTGTCGCGCTCGCGGGATCGACGCAGGTCGCCGACAACAACGAGACGACGCGCGAAACGCTCGCGCCGGCGCGTGTGCTGGACGGCTTTGGCGCCTTCACCGCTCCGTCCGCCACCGTCCGGCCGGTGCCGGCGAATTACAGCGCGCGCGCGACCGCCGATTATCCGCCCGGTTTCTACGGACCGCCGGAAGGTCTGCTCGCCGTCAATGCACTGACGCCGACGGACCGGCTGAAACCTCTCGATCTGACTGGCCTGAACGCGCGGCGCGAAGCCTATCGCCAGAGCGAGCCGCTCGATCTGCGCGGCCCGGTGATGACGGTCGCGCTCGGCATGCTTCTGCTCGACGCGCTGGTCGTGTTCTGGCTCTCGGGCGGCATCGGCCGGCTCCTGCGCCGCCGGCGCGCCGCCGCGGCCGCGCTGGCGATCGCCGCGGCCATCGGTGCGCTCGCCGTCCCGCAACACGGCTTCGCGCAGACGACGCCGCGTCCGGCGACACCGCCGGCACGCAACGCGCCCGCCGTGAAGCCTCCGGCCCCGCCGGCACAGGCCGCAACTCCGCCGTCCTCCGCATCGGCCGACGAATTCGCGCTGCGCGCGACGCTCGACACCAAGCTCGCCTATGTCGTCACCGGCGATTCCGAAACCGACAATGTCAGCAAGGCGGGCCTGTCGGGCCTGACGCTCTTTCTCGCGCAACGCACCGCGCTCGAAGCGGGCGAGCCGATCGGCGTCGACATCACACGCGACGAACTCAGCTTCTTTCCGCTCATCTACTGGCCGATCGTGCCGGGGGTGGCGAAACCTTCGCCGCAGGCGCTCGCGCGCATCGACGCCTACATGAAGCAGGGCGGCACGGTGCTGTTCGACACGCGCGACGCGATCATGGCGCCGCCCGGCCCCGGCGGCGAGACGCGCAGCCCCGGCATGGGCGCGCTGCGCGATATCTTAAGCGCGCTCGACATTCCCGAGCTCGAGCCGGTGCCGCGCGACCACGTGCTGACCAAGACGTTCTTTCTCCTTCGTGACTTTCCCGGCCGCTTCAATACCGGCCAGCTCTGGGTCGAGGCCTTGCCGGGCGACGAGAACGACGAAGCGTTGACCGATGAGCCGAAGCGGCCAGCGCGTGCGGGCGACGGTGTCTCCTCGATCCTCATCACGTCGAACGATCTCGCCGGCGCGTGGGCGCTGCGGCCGGACGGCCAGCCGATGCTGCCGATGGTCTCTGGCGAGGCGCGCCAGCGCGAATGGGCCTATCGCGCCGGCGTCAACATCGTCATGTACACGCTGACCGGCAATTACAAAGCCGACCAGGTGCACGTCCCCGCTTTGCTCGAACGGCTGGGACAATAGGATCGTCATGGGTTTTGGAATTTCCTTCGCGCCCCTCGTTCCGCCTTACGTCCTCTGGGCGGCGGGCGCGGTTGCAATCGTCATCGTCCTGCTCCTGCTGATCGCGCGCAGCCGCGGCGCGGCGATGCGCGGACTGGCGCTGCTTCTGCTCGTGCTCGCGCTGGCAAACCCCTCCTTCACGCGCGAGGATCGCGATCCGATTCCGTCGGTCGCCGTCGTTGTCGTCGACAAGAGCCCGAGCCAGAATTTCGGCGACCGCAATCAGCAGACCGAGGCCGCACGCCAGGCCGTGACCGAGCGGCTCTCGCGCATCCCCGGCCTCGAAGTGCGCACGGTCGAGGCAGCGGAATCCGACGGGGAGACCGACGGCACGAAATTGTTTTCCGCGCTCAGCGCAAGCCTTGCCGACGTGCCGCCGGACCGCGTCGCCGGCGCCATCATGATCACCGACGGCCGCGTCCATGACGTGCCCGCGGAAGCCGCGGCGCTCGGCTTCAACGCGCCGGTGCATGCGCTGATCAGCGGCCATCCGAACGAGCGCGACCGCCGCGTGCAGCTCGTGTCCGCGCCGCGCTTCGGCATCGTCAATCAGGCGCAGACCATCAGCTTCCGCGTCATCGACGAAGGCGGCGCGCGCGCGCCTGCGCAGGTGACGATCCGCCGCGATGGCGACGCGATCGAGACGCGCAATGTCACGCCCGGCGATACGGTGAAGGTGCAGGTGCAGATCCCGCATCCGGGGCAGAATCTCGTCGAGATCGAAGCCTCGCCGGTCGAGGGCGAGCTGACGCCGGTCAACAACCGCGCCGTCGTTTCGATCGACGGCGTGCGCGACAAGCTGCGCGTGCTGCTCGTGTCCGGCGAGCCGCATGCCGGCGAGCGCACCTGGCGCAATCTGCTGAAATCCGACGCCTCGGTCGATCTCGTGCATTTCACCATTCTGCGTCCGCCGGAGAAGCAGGACGGCACGCCGATCAACGAATTGTCGCTGATCGCCTTCCCGACGCGCGAATTGTTCCAGCAGAAGATCAATGAGTTCCAGCTCATCATCTTCGACCGCTACGCGCGCCAGGGCGTGCTGCCGATCATCTATTTCGACAATATCGCCAAATACGTGCGCGACGGCGGCGCGGTGATGATCGCGGCCGGGCCCGATTACGCGAGCCCGACGAGCCTGTGGCGCACGCCGCTGGAAACGATCCTGCCGGCCGAGCCGGTCGGCGGCACCACCGACCAGCCGTTCCAGGCGCGGCTGAGCCAGCTCGGCAAGCGCCATCCCGTCACGCGCGATCTCGAAGGCTCGAACACCGAGCCGCCGCACTGGAGCCGCTGGTTCCGCCTCGTCGATGCGCGCGTGCAGCACGGCACGTCGGTGATGGAAGGTCCCGACGGCAAGCCCCTCCTCGTGCTCGCACGAGAGGGCGAGGGCCGCGTCGCGCTTCTTCTCTCCGATCACATCTGGCTGTGGGCTCGCGGCTACGAGGGCGGCGGGCCGCATCTCGATCTGCTGCGGCGCCTGTCGCATTGGCTGATGAAGCAGCCCGATCTCGAGGAAGAAGCGCTGCGCATGTCGGCGCGCGGACGCCAGCTCACGGTCGAGCGGCAGACCATGGCCGACAGCGTCGATCCGGTGACGGTGACGACGCCGTCCGGCGTGACGCGCGTGCTCAACCTCACCGCCGCCGAATCCGGTCTGTGGCGCGCGACGACCGACGCCAACGAGCTCGGCCTCTGGCGCGCGACCGACGGCAAGCTGACGACACTCGTCAATGTCGGTCCGGCCAATCCGCTCGAATTCGCGGCGGTGACGTCGACGACGGACGTCCTCTCGCCGCTCGTCAATGCGACCGGCGGCGACGCGCGCCGGCTCGACGACGGGTCCGGCCTGCATCTGCCGCGCATCGCCGGCGTGCGATCGAGCGACACGTTCAAGGGCGATGACTGGATCGGCCTGCGCCTGCGCGATGCGAGCGTCGTTCGCGGCATCGGCGTGCTTCCGGTCTTCGCCGGCCTGCTCGGACTTCTGCTGCTCGTCGGCTCACTCGCCGCCACCTGGGC
>CAZSAW010000263.1:0-5952 GCA_964604745.1 uncultured Hyphomicrobiales bacterium | reverse complement strand
TGCGGCGTCAGCGCGAATTGCTCGCGCAACAGAATAAGGGCGGCGCCCATCACCAACAGGTCGTAGCCGTCGATGAATTCGCCGAAAGCCACGAGCGTGATGGCGTATTTCTGCCTGCCCGATAAAGGCTTTTCACTGAGGTCTGTGAGTTCTTGCCGCGCTGCGATCGACATGGATTCCTCCCTCATGTCTGCTTGACGTCATTCAAGGCTTGTTGCGTTTTGGTCGTTGGGTGTAAGCATCGCTTGCGCGCTTCGAATGCTGCGCGCGACGACGTCGCTCTGGAGACCGGGACGAGGCAATGAAGCCAAACGATGCAGAGATGAAATCGGCGCTGAGGATAACGGATCGCTTTTCCATGAAAGGACGGCGCGCGCTGGTGACGGGTGGCAGCCTCAGCATCGGCCGCGAGATTGCGCTCGTTTTTGCCGACGCTGGTGCCGACGTCGCCATTCATTACGCCAAGGCGGCGGATGTCGCGTTCGGTCATCCCGACGCCGCAATGAAAACTGCGCAGGACATTCGCGAGAGCGGTGTGCGTGCCGAAGCCATCGAGGCGGATTTCGAGCAGCCCGGCGAGGCGCGCCGCACCGTGCAAGACTCCATCAAGGCGCTTGGTGGTCTCGATGTACTCGTGGTTTGCGCTTCGATCCAGTATCGCGTTCCGTTCGACGAGGTGACGCCGGAACAGATCGAACGGCAAATCAGGATCAATTTCATCGCCTCCATCGAGCTTTTGCAGGCCGCACTGCCCGGAATGAAGAAAAACGGATGGGGCCGCGTGCTGACCATCGGCAGCGTCAATCAGACGACGCCGGAGCCTGTTCTGTCGGTCTATGCCGCCCTGAAAAGTGCGCAGCACAATCTTTCGATCAATCTCGCCAAGGAATACGCGCCGTTTGGCGTGACCGTGAACAATCTGTCGCCTGGCCTTATTGCGACGGAGCGAAACAAATGGCGCCGGGAGGATACCGCAGCCTGGGCGAAGATCGAGCGAGGATCGAGCCCGATGCGCCGCGCCGGCAAGCCGAGCGAGATGGCGGGTGCTGCGCTTCTGCTCTGCTCGGAAGCAGGCAGTTTTATCACAGGCGCGGATTTGCAGGCGACGGGCGGGCGTCATCTTTAGCCTCACGTCGTGTCGCGGACGACGATCTCGAAGCCGAGATCGACCACTCGTTTTTTGACGGAGAGTCCTTCAAGGCGCTGACAAAGCATTTCGGCGGCGCGCCGACCCATTTCATAACGCGGCATGTGCACGGTGGTCAGTGCCGGCACGCACTCTCTGGCGACTTCCTGATCGTCCATGCCGGCAACCGCGAGCGTTCGTGGGATGGCTATGCCGCGGCGTTGCGCTTCAAAAATGACACCGACGGCGATGACGTCGCTTGTGCAAAACACGGCATCGACGCCGGAAGCCTGATCGAGAAGGTGCGCCAATCCATCCGCGCCGCCGCGGAAGCTCAGCTCGGTCTCGATCTGCAAATCGCCGTACGGCAGCCGTTTGCTACGAAGCGCGGCTTCATAGCCGCGATGCCGATCCTGCACCCGATCGATATATTCTCGTCCGATCTGTCCGATATAACCGATTTTGCGGCGGCCGCGATTTGCCATTGCCAATGTCATGGCGCGCGCCGCCTCGAAATTCGAATAGCCGACCAACATGTCGATTGGCGCGTCCGTGAGGTTTCCCGTTTCGACGACGGGAATGCGCGCCGCTTCGAGCATCCGGCGGGTTCCACTACTGTGGGTCGTTCCGGTCAGGTAGATGGCGTCGGGCCGGCGGGCGAGAAAGGAGGAGACCAGTTCCTCCTCCTCATGCGGAGAAAATCCGCTGTCGCCGAGAAGAAGGTGGAGTTTTTGTTCGCGCAACACCTCCGACATGCCGCGTGTAACTTCGGCGACGATCGAATGCGTCACGGACGGGATAACGGCCGCGATGAAGCCAGAGCGCTGCGATTTGAGGCTGCGCGCGACGAGGTTCGGCACATAGCCGGTCTGCTCGATCGCCGACATGACGCGCGAGCGCGTGTCGTCCGCGACCTTGTGCGGTTCGCGCAACACCCGCGACACGGTGATGACCGAAACGCCGGCGAGGCGTGCGACGTCCTCCATCTTCGATGCAGTGCGCGCATCGGCGTCCGAACGAGGGTCGGCGGTGTCAGCCATTTTTCGCCGGGAATGACATTTGACGGTGGCAAATGATAACGTTATCATTATTGAAAACAAGCGGTAAATGAACCTAACCGCACGGGAGGAAGGCCATGTTCAACGCAGTGCGCGTTCTGCTTCTTATGCTGTCTGCCGGTGCGATCCTTGCGGGAGGCGTGCAGGCTCAAACCACCATCACGTTCCGTTTCAACGATCCGGAATCGGCGCAGATCCGCCAGGCGCTCGATGCGTTTGAGAAGCAGAATCCCGATATCAAGGTCACGCTGCAACGTGTGAGCTGGGGCGAAGCGCAGCAGCAATATTTGCGCGAAGCGGCGGTCGGAACGGCGCCGGATGTCGCGCAGGTCGCGCAGGTGTGGACGCGCTCGTTCGGCAATTCCGGCGCACTCGCACCGCTCGATGCGATGATCGCGAAGGATGGCATCGGCGTTGCCGGTTGGGATCAGTTCGCGGCGCGCGAACTGGCGCAGGGCGCCGACGGGAAAACCTACGGCATTCCCTGGACCGTCGACACGTTCGCGATGATCTACAACAAGGATTTGTTCGCGGCCGTCGGATATCAGACCTTCCCGAAAACCTGGCAGGAGTTGCGAGAAGCGAGCCTGGCCATCTTCAAGAAAACGGGCAAAGGCGGTTGGGCTTTTCCGGCCGGCTCGTGCGGCACGCCCGGCATCTGGTTCTACATGAACTTCTACTGGTGGTCGAAGGGTCAGGCGCTGATCGAGAAAGGCGCGGACGGCAAGTTCTTCATAAACATCACGCCTGAGCAGATCGCCGAAGGGTTTGACTATTTCAATCAATATCTGAAGGACGGCGACGATCCGAAGTCCATGCTGTCGGTCTGCCTCTGGGGCGCGCCCGAAGTCGTCGAGGGGATGGCATCAGGCAACATCGCGGCGGCGAGCGTTCCGGACTCCGTCGCGGTGCAGATCGTCAACGCCTACAAGCAGCGCAACCCCGACAAGCCCGTGCCGCTTGCCGCCGCGCCGCATCCGACCGATTCGTCCGTGCTCGGCGGGCGTATGCTGGTGATCAGCGCGAACAGCAAGCATCAGGAACAGGCGTGGAAACTTGTCCGCTTCCTCAGCCAGCCGGACCCCACCTTCACCGCGTATTACAATAATTATGTGCAGGCGCAGCGCCCTCTGCTCAACTACACACGCCTGCCGGCGGAGATCAGCGAGGGCTTTTCCGCACAGATCAAGAAATCGCGAAGCTGGGGGGCCTACGGCACAGGTCCGGTGGCGATCCCGTTCATGTGGAATGCCATCGGCCGTGCCGCCGGCTCGGTGTTCATCGGGGAGAAGACCTCCAGGGCTGCTGCCGCCGAATTTCACGATCTCATCGCCAAGGAACTGGCGAAAAATCAGAAATAGCCGTGCATGCCGGCGCCACCGGCGCCGGCATCTTTATGTTAGCCTGATCGGGCAAGCTGCCTTGCCTGTTTCATACGCCAGCAGGACGACGACTTGAGATGAAAGGTGATCGCCGCCTGATCGTCGCCTATCTTGCGCCGGCCCTGTTCTTCGTCCTCTGTTTCTATATCTACCCCATCGTCTTTAATATCGAGAACAGCTTTACGGATCTGCAACTTGCCGGATTGCGGCGGGGCGGCGAGTGGGTCGGGCTCGATAACTATTTTGAGCTGCTCACCAGTTCCGACTTCCGCCGCGTGCTTTGGAATACGGTCGTCTGGCTCACTGTGGTCGGCGTGACCGTGCGCATTGTTGTCGGCCTTCTGCTCGCATTATTGCTGAACAGCCGTACGATCAGAAAATATCGGCTGGTGACCATCAGCCGTCTGGCGTTGATCGTGCCTTGGGCAACGCCGCCGATCGTCGCCATCGTCATCTGGCGCTGGATGCTTGATCCGCGCGTCGGAGTCATCAACTCTTTGTTGCTGTCGGCGGGCTTTGTCGATCAGCCCATTCCGTTTCTCTCGACCGCTGCCTGGATCTGGCCGGCGCTGATTACGATCATCACGTGGAATACGTTGCCACTGGTGACGCTGACGTTTCTCGCCAGCCTGCAATCGATCCCCGATGAACTGGTCGAAGCGGCAGAGGTCGACGGCGCCACGCGTCTGCAGGTGATCCGTTACGTATTCCTGCCGCATCTGCGGCCGGCCATCATTGTTATGGTGCTGATGTCGACCTTCTGGACGTTCAACAATTTTGTCTATGTCTGGCTGACGACGGGGGCGGGGCCGGGCCTCTTCACCAACGTGATGGCGACCGAGATCTACATCAAGGCGTTCATCGACGGCCGGCTGGGCTACAGCTCGACTGTGGGCGTCGTCATGGCGGCCATCATGGTCGCTTTCGGACTCGTTTATCTGCGCCTGATCGCCGAACGTGAATTCAAGGAGGTGCTGCAGTGAGTGTGGCGGCAGCCCTTCGCTCGGAAAGTGCCTTTGTCATCGGCCGGCGGCTCGGTCTCAATGTCGTGACCGAACTTGTCCTTGTTCTCCTCACGCTCGTTTCAATCGTTGTCCTGATATATCCGACCGTCTGGATGCTGTTGGCATCGTTTCGCACGCCGGAGACCATGTTCGCCTCGCGTCATTGGTCGTTCACGTTCGAAAATTACCTGGGGCTGCTGCGCTCCGGATTCGCGCGCAACATCTTCAACAGTCTCTACATCTGCATCATCAGCGTTCTGATATCGACCTTTGTGTCTGTGATTGCGGCGTATGTGTTTTCCCGCAAGCGTTTCCGCGGGAAGCGGTTCATTTTCGCGTCGCTTCTTCTGGGCCAGACCTTTCCGTGGATTATCCTCGTCACCCCGCTGTTCATCTTGTTCGCGCGGCTCGGACTGCTCAACAACTATTTCAGCATGATGGGCGTCTATGTCGCGATCACGATTCCGTTCTCGCTCTATCTGCTCGTCGGCTATCTGGAATCGGTGCCGCGCAGCCTCGATGACGCGGCGATCATCGACGGCTGCTCGCCGTTCCAGGTCATCTGGCGGATCATCGTTCCGGTGATGCTGCCGGGCATCGTCGCAACCACAACCTATGCGTTCCTTTTGTGCTGGACCGAATATCTTTTCGCGCTCGCCTTTCTGACCCAGAGCGAGCTGAAGACGATGCCGCTGATTCTCTACGCGTTTTTCGGTGAGAACGTCACCGAGTGGGGGAATGTGATGGCGGCTTCGGCTCTGACCACGTTACCGACGCTCCTTCTTTTCCTGCCGCTCCAGGCGAAAATGAGCAGCGGGTTGACGGCAGGCGCGGTCAAGTAACCGATTGGAACGCCGGATGGACGCGAAGCAGTCTCGTTCCCAAACCCGCACCTTGAGGCAATCCGGCGAGGCCGTTCTCTATGGCGGGCAGAGGCACTTCGATCAAATCCGCGAACAGTGGACTTTCATCGAATTGATGCTCGAGCATCTGCGGCTCGGGCATGAGCGACGACAATTGCAGGCTCGCTGCGTGGCAGATCGGGCCGGTAGGATTATGCAGCGACGTCGATATGCCATGTTCGCGCGCGAGCGCCGCGATGGCCAGAATTTCCTCGCAGCCGCCAGCATATTTTACATCCGGCATGATGACATCGTAGATGCCGCGCTCGAGAAAGGGACGAAAGCCCTCGACCGCGCTTTCGGTCTCGCATCCTGCCAGACGCATGCCCTTGTCGTTCGCGCGCCGGCGCAAGGCGCGCAACGCATCAAAATTCTCCGGATTTTCGGGAAGGGGGCATTCGTACCAGACGACTCCAATCGAGGCGAGTTCATCAAGCACGACATCGGCAACAGACGGCGTGAAGCGCCAGTGGCAGTCGA
>CAZSAW010000262.1:0-2587 GCA_964604745.1 uncultured Hyphomicrobiales bacterium | reverse complement strand
ACAACCGGCCCCTACGGCAACAGCGTCTATCGGCAGGGTTACGTGGTGCGCTGATAGGCGAAAGGCCGAACGGGCTCCGCCGCACGCCCGTTCGGCCGATGCCGTCGTTCTCCAGGAGGACGTTTCCGTGTTGGCTACAATATTGAATCCGCAGACGCGTCTGGTGGTGCTGGCGACCGCGCTCGGCTTCATGGCGCTCGAATATGCGATCGGCCGGCTCGTCCATCACGACACTCATGATCTTGGAGAAAGCGCGGCCTCGTTCGCCATAGCCGTCGGTCAATCACTGGTCCGCGGGGTCGAAGCAATCATCGTCGCCGTGCCATTCGCCTTCGTTTACCGGCATCGTCTGTTCGAATTCGAACAGACCAGCGCCCTGGCGCTCGTTGGCCTCTTTCTTGGCAGCGAGTTCTTCTATTATTGGCAGCATCGGGCGTCGCACCGGGTCCGGTGGATGTGGGCGACGCATGCTGTCCATCATTCGGCGACCAAGCTCAATTTGACGGCGGCGATCCGTCTTGGCTGGACCGGCAACATCTCCGGCAATTTTCTGTTCTTTCTCCCGCTGGTCTGGATCGGCTTTCATCCCTTCGCCGTCGTCGCAATGCTCGGCGTCAATCTATTCTATCAGTTCTTTATCCATACCGAACTGAGCCCGAAGCTCGGGCCCCTGGAGTGGGTTCTCAACACGCCGACTCACCATCGCGTGCATCACGCATCGAACGAGCCGTGCCTCGACAAGAATTACGGCGGCATCCTGATTGTATTCGATCGGCTCTTCGGGACTTTCGCGAAGGCGCCGAAGGATCAGGAGATCCGTTACGGCTTGGTCGGCGGCATTCCGAGCTACAACCCGTTCCGCATCGCATTCGGCGAATGGATTGCGATGTTTCGCGCGGCGCGCACCGCTTCCGGATTTTCGCAGCGGCTGCGCGTGCTGGTGGGGCCACCCGGACCGGACAAGCCGTCGCAAGCGCAGGCGACATCCAGCCCAATCACGGAAGGACAACAGCCATGAACCGTTTTTCGATCCCGCGCACTCTTTTGACGGTGGCCGCTCTTATCACCACCGCTCAGCTTTCCGCGCCCGCGCAGGCGCAGGTCACCGCGCAGATGCGCGGCGAAGCCATGTCGCTGATGAAAATCTGCCGCGCCGATTATGACCGGCTCTGTGCCGGCGTGCGGCCGGGCGGCGGACGCATTTTGGCTTGCCTGCAGGACCACGCAGCCCAACTCAGCGGCTCGTGCAGCCAGGCCATGCCTCGCGCTCAGGCGCTCAAGGATAACGCTGCGGCGACGGGCGCGCTGCCGAAGTGATCGAAGGCCGCCGCTCTTCCAATGGCGCGCAACGAGTCTGTTACGGGCGCTCGCGGTCGTTGGTGAATATGGTGCTGCCGGACAGGATTGAACTGTCGACCTCTCCCTTACCAAGGGAGTGCTCTACCACTGAGCTACGGCAGCATGAGGAGCGGGCAGCCCTGAAAAACGCCGGCGGCTGCGTGAACGCGGCGATACTTGCCATACCGCGGACATGATCGCAAGGCGAGGCCTGACGGGAATGACTCTTGCGGTGCTTTGCGATGCGACGCATGGTCAGACCATGTCCGATCGCGACAAGACGCCGAACAAGCGCGGCTCGACCGATCCCCGCGCACAGGCGCTGCGCGCCAATCTGCGCCGGCGCAAGGAGCAGGAGCGGGGCCGGGCCCAGGCGGCCAAGGCTTCGCGGGACAAAGAGGCGGTGCAGGACGAAGGCAGCCGATAGGCGTCAATTCCCACTTCTGCCCCAATCGGCGCGTTGTGCTAAGACGAGGTTCGAAAAGGGGGGCGACATGGATCGTATACGCATCACCGGCGGCCAGCGGCTTTCCGGCGTCATCCCGATCTCGGGCGCCAAGAACGCGACCTTGCCGCTGATGATCGCGAGCCTGCTCACCGAGGACACGCTTATCCTCGATAATGTGCCGCATCTGGCGGACGTCGTTCTGCTTCAGCGCATCCTGAACAACCACGGCGTCGACGTGACGTTGTCAGGCAAGCGCGCGGGAAATGCCGAGCAGCGCGGCCAGACGGTGAAGCTTTCGGCCGCCAATATCGTCGACACGACGGCGCCCTACGAACTCGTCTCGAAAATGCGGGCAAGCTTCTGGGTTCTGGCGCCGCTCCTCGCACGCAAGGGCGAGGCGCGTGTCTCGCTGCCCGGCGGCTGCGCCATCGGCACGCGGCCGGTCGATCTTCTTCTCATGGCGATGGAACGCCTCGGCGCCTCCATCGAAATCGACAACGGCTATGTCGTAGCGCGCGCCAGCAAGGGGCTGCGCGGCGGCGAGATCGTCTTTCCGAAAGTCACGGTGGGCGGCACGCATATCGCCGTGATGGCCGCATCGGTCGCCAATGGAACAACGGTGATCGAGAACGCTGCGCGCGAGCCCGAGATCAAGGATCTCGCCGATTGTCTGATCAAGATGGGTGCGAGCATTTCGGGTGCGGGCACCTCGCGCATCGTGATCGATGGCGTTGCCAAACTTTCAGGCGCGCGGCACGCGGTCCTGCCGGACCGGATCGAGACAGGCACCTATGCCATGGC
>CAZSAW010000261.1:0-5737 GCA_964604745.1 uncultured Hyphomicrobiales bacterium | reverse complement strand
GGTCAGGCAGTATTGGCTGCATTACCGGCTGCTAGACTATTGGGGATACATGGATCTCGCCAAGATATGGCGCGAGGTATCGATCGAGGAGATGCAGCAAGCCGACAAGTTCACGGTGCGCATCATCTTCCTCGAAGGCTTCCCCAACATGCAGGTGCTCGATCCGCTGCATATCGGCCAGAACGTGAAAGAGATTCTCGATTGCGATCTTGCCGCCGAGCACGGCGCTCGCTCGCTCTATCAGGAGGCGGCGCATTACTGCAACACGGTGAAGGATTATGTCTCGCGCGACCTGTTCGAGGAATTGATGGCCGACGAGGAAGGCCATATCGACTTCCTCGAGACGCAGCTCGATCTCGTGCAGAAGCTCGGGCTCGAGCTTTACGCGCAGCACCACATCGGCAAGTTCGACGACGACGATTGATGCACTCGGCGCGCGCGATGCGTTGATTCGCGCGCTCGTACTTCTCGCCGCACAATCGCCCCAAGTCTCAACGGACCCTTAACGATCTCGCGCCCCGTGCGTCACTTCGCGCGGTGCGCGCGTTTCGTTTGCCGGCGTTTTCGGCCGTTAAAATTCGTAGTTAAAAGTTAGGGTTAAGTCGGACTTAAGGATTAGCTGGCATCGTCCCTTCCATTCGCAATCTGGCCGCTGCGCGCCGGAGGGAAGGGTTTCATGAACAGCGTCAAAGTCTCCGTCTATTCCGCGACTCTCGCAATCGCAGCGCTCGCTGCGCCGGGCGCATTCGCCGCCGACATGCCGATGCCGCCGCCGATGATTTACAAGGCGCCGGTCGCAGAGGATTTCTCCGGCTGGTACCTGCGCGGCGATGTCGGCGTCGGCATGATGCGGGCGAAGTCGCTCGACTATCTGCCGAACCCGAACAATCCGCCGAACGATTTCGTCATGGAGCATTTCCAGCTCGGCGACACCGCCTTTGTCGGCTTCGGTGCCGGCTATGAGTGGAACAGCTGGCTGCGCTTCGACGTCACCGGTGAATATCGGACCAAGGCAAGCGTCTATGCCTTCGGCAGCTACACCGACGGCAACGTCCCGCCAGCGGTGTTCGGCGACGTCTATAACGGCAATCTCAAGTCGTGGGTGTTCCTCGCCAACGCCTATGTCGATCTCGGCACCTGGTGGTGCTTCACCCCGTTCGTCGGCGCGGGCATCGGCGGCGCCTATCACACCTTCCAGCTCGCCGACACCGGCCTCGGCACGTCGGGCCGCGGCTTCTCGCCGGCGACGTCGGACTGGGCGCTGGCCTGGGCGGCTCATGCGGGCGTCGCCTACAACGCGACGAAGAATCTGAAGGTCGAACTCGCCTATCGCTATCTCGACATGGGATCGATCTCGGCGGCGATCGATTGCGTCGGCGGCTGCTTCGCCGATTCCTACAAGCTGCACGGCCTGACGTCGCACGACATCAAGCTCGGTCTGCGCTGGGTGTGCTGCGAGGAGGAAAAGCCGCGGCCGGTCTTCTATCAGCCGCAGCCGAGCTACGTGCCGCCTCCGCCACCGGATCAGCCGCTGATGCGTAAGGGCTGATGCGACAAGGCCGGCAAGACCGAAAAGGGAAGGGCGTCATCGTGACAACGACAAAAACACTCGGGCTCGCCGGCGCGTCGTATCTTCTGTCGATCATAAGCGCGGCGGCAGCGGACATGCCCCAGGGCTATCCGATGCCGCCCGTCGTCCAGCCGGTGCCGGTCGAAACGATTCTCTCCGGCTGGTATGCGCGCGGCGACGCCGCGTATCGTCTCAATCAGCTCGGCTCGATCGACACCGAACTCGCGCCGGGCGCGATCAACAAGCGCATCGACGATGCCTTCGCCGTCGGTCTCGGCTTCGGCTACAAATGGAACTGGATCCGCACCGACGTCACCGTCGATTACGGATTCGATGCGAACTACCGCAGCGATTCGGCCGCCTTCGCGCCGGATTATTCGGCGAAGATTTCGACCGTCACGAGCCTTGCCAATCTCTATTTCGATCTCGGCACCTGGTTCGGCATCACGCCGTATGTCGGCGCCGGCGCCGGTGCGGCGTTCGTGCGCATGTCGGATTTCGCCAGCGCCTCCTATCCCGGCTCGCCCGTCAGCAACGACCGCTGGAATTTCGCCTGGGCGGCGATGGGCGGGCTGAGCTACGCCTTCTCGCCGCATCTTCTGGTCGACATCGGCTATCGCTATCTCGACCAGGGCTACGCGCAATCCGGTGTTGTCGCGCCTGCGCCGAGCAATCAGCAGGTCACGATCAAGGATCTGACCGCGCATGAAGTGCGCGCAGGCGTGCGTTACGCCTTCTAGCGCGATCGCAACATCAATCGCACGTCGGATGGCGCGGCCTTGTCCGCGCCATTTCCATTTTTCGCTCCGAATTTTTCAGGTGCGGGGCCGGCGCAAACGCTTCGTTAAGGTTAATGGACCATTATGCGGCCGTTGTGATGTGGCTTAACGAACAGGGTCGGCATATGCGTCGGGTGCTCGCTGCTGCAGCTTTTGCGTTCTTCATCATCCAGCCCGCCATGGCGCAGGATTGGCTGCGCGGATCGAGCGTGATCACGCCGCCGGCGCCGGCGGGCCTCGACTGGAGCGGTTTCTATTTCGGCGGGCAGGGCAGCTACGTCATCGGCGAGACGAAGTTCAGCAACAACATCAAGCCGCTCGTCGCCGACATGCTGCGTCTGACGACGCTCGAGAGCGAGCAGCATGTCTCCGATTGGCCGGTCATCACGCAGGCGGGCGCGGCGCACTCGACAGGCTATGGCGGCTTCGTCGGCTACAATACACGCTGGGAAGACGTGATCCTCGGCCTCGAACTGAACTACACCAGTACCAATTACGACAACAGGGCGAGCGGCAGCATCAGCCGCATCGTCACGCTGAGCGACCAGTTCGAATACGACGTGACCGTGATCGGACAGTCGCGCATGCAGGTGACAGATATCATGACCCTGCGCGGCCGCGGCGGTTATGCCTTCGGCCAGTTTCTGCCGTATCTCACCGCGGGTCTGGCCTTCGGCCGCGCCAATTATTCCGATACCGCGATCCTGCAATGGACGACGAACTACATCGGCTCGGCGGTGCCTGCGCCGACCAATCCGTGCCCGACGCTCTGCACGGATTCGGAGACACGCAGCAAAAACAACGCCATCGCTTACGGCTTCGCGTTCGGCGCCGGCGTCGATGTGGCGATCGCGCCGCACGTCTTCCTGCGCGCCGATTACGAATTCACGCAATTCACCAACATCAACACAAGCCTGAACAACGCGCGTGTCGGCATCGGCCTGCGCTTCTGATCGCGCGCAAGGCGAGGGGCCTTCAACCTTTGACGCATGATCTGCGCGCGAATGGCGCTTGACGCGCGTTCCGTCCTTCCTTAATCCCAAATGCGGGACACCCCTCCCCACCGAGGGGCGACTATCTGGAAGGATAGATCATGACGAATGCCACGCCCGGCGTGCGGCCGGCCATTCCGCACTTTTCGTCCGGCCCCTGCGCCAAGCGCCCCGGCTGGAGCCTGCAAAATCTCACCGACGCCGCTTTGGGACGTTCGCACCGGTCGAAGATCGGCAAGGCGAAGCTCAAGCGCGCCATCGATCTCACCCGCGAAGTTCTCGAAGTTCCCGCCGATTACCGCATCGGCATCGTGCCCGCGTCCGATACCGGCGCGGTCGAAATGGCGCTGTGGTTGATGCTGGGCGCACGTCCCGTCACCATGATGGCCTGGGAATCCTTCGGCCTTGGCTGGATCACCGACGTCACCAAGCAACTCAAGCTGAAAGACGTGACGCTGCTGCAGGCGCCGTATGGCGCTCTGCCCGATCTGTCGAAGGTCGATAGCGCAAGCGACATCGTTTTCACCTGGAACGGAACGACGTCGGGCGTGCGCGTGCCGAATGCCGACTGGATCGCTGCCGACCGCAAGGGCCTGACCATTTGTGACGCCACCTCGGCCGCCTTCGCGCAGCCGCTGGAATTTTCCAAGCTCGATGTCGTCACCTTCTCCTGGCAGAAGGTGCTCGGCGGGGAAGCCGCCCACGGCATGCTCGTTCTCTCTCCGCGCGCGGTGGAGCGGCTTGAAAACTACACGCCGGCCTGGCCGCTGCCGAAGATTTTCCGTCTCACCAAGGGCGGCAAGCTGATCGAAGGCGTGTTCGCCGGCGAAACGCTCAACACGCCGTCGATGCTGTGCGTCGAGGATTATCTCGACACGCTGCAATGGGCGAAGTCGGTCGGCGGATTGAAAGCTCTGCGCGCGCGCGCCGACGCCAATGCCAAAGTCGTCATCAACTGGGTCGCGCGCACGCCGTGGATCGACCACCTCGCGCTCGCGCCGGAAACGCGCTCGAACACCTCGCTCTGTCTGAAGATCGTCGATCCCGCGGTGGCGCGGCTCGCGGTCGATGCGCAATGGGCGTTCGTGAAGGACATCGAGGCGCAGCTCGACAAGGAAAACGTCGCCAACGACATCGCCAATCACCGCGATGCCCCTCCGGGCTTGCGCATCTGGTGCGGCGCGACGGTCGAGACGTCCGACCTTGAAAAGCTGATGCCCTGGCTTGATTGGGCCTTTGCCCGCGCCAGGGAAAAGCTGCCGAAGGCGGCCTGACGCTTTTACCCTCCCCTTGAGGGGGAGGGTCGCTCGCGAAGCGAGCGGGGTGAGGTGGCTGCGTTGATCCCCCTTCATCACTGCTCGAATTTTGCATTCACCCCCACCCCGGTCCTTTGGGCCGACCCTCCCCCTCAAGGGGAGGGTAAGGAAGATAAAGCCCATGACTCCGAAGGTTCTCATTTCCGACAAGCTGTCGCCGGCCGCGGTGCAGATTTTCAAGGATCGCGGCGTCGCCGTCGATGTGAAGCCCGGCCTCGACAAGGATGCACTCGCCGAGATCATCGGCGGCTATGAAGGGCTCGCCATCCGCTCGGCGACGAAAGTCACCGCGAAGCTGCTCGGCCGCGCCGACCGGCTGAAGGTGATCGGGCGCGCCGGCATCGGCGTCGACAATGTCGACATTCCGGCGGCGACGGCCAAGGGCGTCATCGTCATGAACACGCCCTTCGGCAATTCCATCACCACGGCCGAGCACGCGATCACCCTGATGCTGTCGCTCGCGCGGCAGATTCCGCAAGCCGACGCCTCGACGCAGGCGGGGAAGTGGGAAAAGAACAAGTTCATGGGTGTCGAGATCACCGGCAAGACGCTCGGCGTCATCGGCTGCGGCAATATCGGCGGCATCGTCGCCGACCGCGCGCAAGGCCTGAAGATGAAGGTGATCGCGTTCGATCCGTTCCTGTCGCCGGAACGCGCGGTCGATCTCGGCGTGGAGAAGGTCGAGCTCGAGGATCTGTTCCGGCGCGCCGATTTCATCACGCTGCACACCCCGCTCACGGAGAAGACGAAGAACATCATCGACGCGAAGGCGCTGACGATGATGAAGCCCGGCGTGCGCATCGTCAATTGCGCGCGCGGCGGCCTGGTGGACGAAGTGGCGCTGCGCGCCGCACTCGACGGCAACAAGGTCGCGGGCGCGGCCTTCGATGTCTTCACCACCGAGCCCGCGAACGAGAATCCGCTGTTTGGCCATCCGAATGTCGTCTGCACGCCTCATCTTGGAGCGGCGACGACCGAAGCGCAGGAGAATGTTGCGCTACAGATTGCGGAGCAGATGTCAGATTATCTACTGCGCGGCGCGATCTCGAACGCCATCAACTTCCCGTCGATCACCGCGGA
>CAZSAW010000260.1:0-2742 GCA_964604745.1 uncultured Hyphomicrobiales bacterium | reverse complement strand
CGGACCTTCTCGACACGCCGCAAAGACGCGCGGCGAAGGACCAGCTGGTCGAACGCCTGCGCATGCTCAACCCCGCCGCGCCCATCCTTGATGCAGCGTCAGGCGAAGCGACGGCGGTACGGCTCCTCGATTGCGGTCTCTACGATCCGAACAGCAAGATCCCGGACGTGAGCAGGTGGCTTGCCCAAGAGGCCTACGAAGCAGCCGAGCATCATCACGACCATCATCACCACGACGTCAATCGCCACGACGACCGCATCCGCGCCTTCTGCCTCGCGACGGATGAGGCGATCCCCGCATCCGCGCTCGACCTCTTTCTGGAACTTCTTCGCTCCGTACACGGCCCCAACCTCCTGCGGATGAAGGGCATCGTAAAGGTTGCCGAGACACCCGACCGGCCGCTGGTCATTCACGGCGTGCAGCATGTCTTTCATCCGACCGCGCAGCTTGCCGCGTGGCCCGACGAGGACCATCGCTCACGCCTCGTGTTCATCGTTCGCGGGATCGAACCCCGCGTGATCCGCGAATTGTTCGACGCGTTCCTCGGCAAGGTGGCGCCCGACCGGCCGGACCGGTCCGCCCTCATCGACAATCCGCTCATTCCCTTCGGCGGCGCCCACCGCTGAGCGGGAAAAGTTCCATTCAAGTCGAAGCACTTGCCACGTAGTTGCGACTCTTCGATGCTGCGCAGCCGCGCGGTGGGGACCAATGGGATTTTTCGCTCGGATAAAGGCCGATCTCGTCTGCCTGCACGGCGCGTTTCGCGCGTTGCGGATGACGACGCATATCGGAAGGAACCCGACACGTGTTTTCCCCAACGTGATCGAGGAACTCGCCGAGCGCTATGCGGATACGCCCGCGCTTCTTTCCGACCGGGAGAGTTTCACGTATCGCGAATTGTTCGAGCGCTCCAATCGATATTCGCGCTGGGCTTTGCGGCAGGGCATTCGCAAGGGCGACACCGTTTGCTTGCTGATGCCGAACCGCCCCGAATATTTCGCGTTATGGCTCGGCATCACGCGCGTCGGCGGCATTGTCGCGTTGCTGAACACGAACCTGTCCGGGCCTTCACTCGCGCATTGCATCGACATTGTGTCGCCGACGCACATCGTGGTCGATGCTGATCTGCTACCCGCCTTCACGCGCACGCGGCTTCTGCTTCGTACCACCCCTAAGGTCTGGCAGCACGGCGACACCCGCTCGGAGCATCCGCGCATCGATCAGGCGATCGCTGATCTGCCCAGCGAGCCGTTGCCGGCGCAGGATCGGCCGACGCTGACGATCGAGGACCGCGCCCTTTACATTTATACGTCCGGCACCACCGGAATGCCGAAGGCCGCCAACATCAATCACTATCGAGTGATGCTTGCCTGTTTCGGCTTTGCCGGCGTGATGGCGACACGTGCCGGTGATCGCATGTATTGCTGTCTGCCGATGTATCACACCGCCGGCGGGCTCGTCGCCGTCGGCGCGCCGCTTGTCACCGGCGGCTCTGTCTTCATCAAGGAAAAGTTTTCCGCGCGCGAATTCTGGGACGATATCGTGCTGCATGAATGCACATTGTTCCAGTACATCGGCGAACTGTGCCGCTATCTCGTCAATTCGCCGATCCAGTTGAATGAAACGCGTCACAAGCTGCGGCTCGCTTGCGGCAATGGCCTCCGGCCCGACATCTGGGACGAGTTCAAGGCGCGGTTTCGTCTTCCGCTGATCCTCGAATTCTATGGCGCCACCGAAGGCAACGTCCTCATGTTCAATTTCGAGGGCAAGAGCGGCGCAATCGGCCGGTTGCCGTGGTTTCTGGAATGGCGCTTTCCCGTCGCCCTCGTCCGTTATGACGTCGAGCGCCAGGAACCTATGCGCGATGACAATGGCCGCTGCGTTGCCTGCAAGCCGAACGAAGTAGGCGAGGCCATCGGCAAGATCGTGATCGATCCCGCGCGGCCAAGCGGTCGTTTCGAAGGCTACGCGCGTGCGGACGACGACGCGCACAAGATCCTGCACGACGTATTCGAAAAGGGCGATTCCTGGTTCCGTACCGGCGATCTCATGCGCAAGGACGAGAACGGCTATTTCTATTTCATCGATCGTGTCGGCGACACCTTCCGCTGGAAGGGCGAGAACGTGTCGACGACGGAAGTGACCGAGGCCATCAACCCGTTTCCGGGCATTACCGATGCGACCGTCTATGGCGTGCATGTTCCCGGCCGCGATGGTCGAGCCGGCATGGCGGCGATTGTCTGCGACGGCGAATGCGACCTGCGCGCGTTGTACGACCACATGCAGAGCCGCCTCCCCGATTATGCCCGGCCGCTATTCCTGCGGCTTCGGACCAGCATCGACGTGACATCGACCTTCAAGCAGCGCAAGCTCGATCTCGTGCGCGAAGGCTTCGACCCGACGCTGACAAATGATCCGATCTTCTTTAACGATGTCGCGAAAGGTGCCTTCGTTCCGCTCGACAAGACGCTCGCCGACTGCATTCGCGCGGGACAGGTGCGGTTATGAACGAGGCGACTGCCATGGGCCCGCAGGACGTCCTGCGTTTCTGGCGCGAAGCCGGTCCCGACAAGTGGTTCAAGAAGGACGTCGGTTTCGATCGGGACATCGCGGACCATTTCGGCGCGCTCTGGCGCGCGGCTGCAGCCGGTGAGCTGTCAGCGTGGGAGGATGGACCGGAGAGCGCGCTTGCGCTCGTCATTGTGCTCGATCAGTTTCCGCGCAACATGTTTCGCGGCAAGG
>CAZSAW010000259.1:0-5744 GCA_964604745.1 uncultured Hyphomicrobiales bacterium | reverse complement strand
CCGAGGAACAGACCGAACTCGGTCTTGTTCTTGACCTCGCCTTCGACGATTGAACCGGGAGGATATTTCTCGACGAACACCTCCCACGGATTGCGCATGGTCTGCTTGAGACCAAGCGAGATGCGCCGCTTGACCGGATCGACTTCGAGGATCTGCACCTCCACTTCCTGCGAGGTGGAGACGATTTTGCCGGGATGGACGTTCTTCTTGGTCCACGACATTTCCGAGACGTGGATGAGGCCCTCGATGCCCGGCTCCAGTTCGACGAAGGCGCCGTAATCGGTGATGTTGGTGACGCGGCCCTTGAAACGCGCGCCGACCGGATATTTCGCCTCGATGCCCTGCCAGGGATCGTCGAGCAATTGCTTCATGCCGAGCGAGATGCGGTGCGTCTCGTGGTTGATCTTGATGATCTTGACCTTCACCTGCTGGCCGATATTGAGCACCTCGGTCGGGTGATTGACGCGCCGCCATGCAATATCGGTGACGTGCAGAAGACCATCGATGCCGCCGAGATCGACGAACGCGCCGTAATCGGTGATGTTCTTGACGACGCCGTCGATGACTTGACCCTCTTCCAGATTCTGCACCAGTTCCTGGCGCTGCTCGGCGCGGGTTTCCTCGAGCACGGTGCGGCGCGACACGACGATGTTGCCGCGGCGGCGATCCATCTTCAGGATCTGGAATTGCTGCGGCGAATTCATCAGCGGGGTGACGTCGCGGATCGGGCGGATATCGACCTGCGAGCGCGGCAGGAATGCCACCGCTCCGTCGAGATCGACGGTGAACCCGCCCTTGACTTGATTGAAGATCGTGCCCTGCACCTTCTCGTTATTCTTGAAGGCGCCTTCGAGCTTGCCCCAGCTTTCCTCGCGGCGCGCCTTGTCGCGCGACAGCACGGCTTCGCCGAGCGCGTTCTCGACGCGCTCAAGATAGACTTCGACCTCATCCCCGATCTTGAGATCGGAATTCCGGCCCGGACCGGTGAACTCCCGCAGCGCCACGCGCCCTTCGGTCTTCAGTCCGACGTCGACAACGGCGACGTCCTTTTCGATTCCGACGACCTTTCCCTTGATGACGGCACCTTCCTGAAGGTTGCCGGACTGGAAAGATTCATCGAGCATTTTTGCGAAGTCTTCACGCGAGGGCGTAGCGAGAGCGGTGGCCATGTAATCTCCTGAAAGCGTGCGTCGGCGGTTCGTGTGATGGGCGTTCCGGCCGCACGGGCTCAGGTCCCGCAAGACCTGAAGCGATCGCCGGGACAACCCGGCGAGCCGGCGCGAATGCCGTTCGATCGGAACGATGGTTCTGTCCGGTCTTGTGCCTCACGAGGCATCGGAGCGGGCTGTTCCTCCACTGCGAAGGGCGGTCAACCGCGCCTTCGGCCCGCTCGGACGGCCCCGACATATCGATGGCGGCCCGGACGGCCGCGGATATAGCGGAAGGCAGGGGGTGCGGCAAGGGATCGGGGGTAACAAGATCCCTCAGGACCGCGCCTTTTCGACGATTGCGATCGCCTCCCGAAGCACGGCGTCGGGGTCGAGATGGGTCGTATCGAGGAAATGGGCGTCCGGAGCGGGCTTCAGCGGGGCCACTGCCCGCTTGGTGTCCCGCTCGTCGCGCTGAAGGATGTCGGCCAGGATCGCGGCTTCATCGACCGGCTCGCCGCGCGCCCGGATTTCCGCCGCGCGCCGCCTGGCCCGTTCCTGCGGCGCGGCGGTGATGAAAATCTTAACCTCGGCCTCCGGCGCAATCACGGTTCCAATGTCGCGGCCATCCAGCACTGACCCCGGCGGCGCCTTGGCGAAGTCGCGCTGAAACGCGATCAATGCCGCGCGCACTTCGGGAATGGCTGAGATCACCGAAGCGGCCTTTCCGACTTCGTCCGCCTTGAGCATGCTCTCGGCGAAGCGGAACGGATCGAGCGCGTTCGCAGCGCGGATCGCCGCCGCGCGATCATCAAGTGCATGACCATCGTCGAGCACTGCCTTGGCGACTGCGCGATAAATCAGTCCGGTGTCGAGATGGCGCAGGCCGTAATGCGCGGCGAGCCTCTTGCCCAGCGTGCCCTTGCCTGATGCGGCGGGCCCATCGATGGCGATGATCATCGTCCCAGAGTCTCGAAATTGCGAGTGTGCAACCGGAGCAGTTCATAAAGCACGGACTTAGACAAAGGTCACTCTCGTCTGTGGACGCTGTCAAAACGCCCTGATATGCATCGCCTGCCCGTCACCGCCATCACACGATTAACGTTCAAGTGGCCACGCCGCGACTGATAAAGCGTCTTCTGGAGGCGTCGAGCGTTCAATGGTGTTTGAGCGCAACCGTTTCCGCCTACGTGACGCTGGTGCGATGGACATCGCGGATCGACCGTCCCGCGCCGCCGCCGGGCGGACCTTTCCTCGTCGCGATGTGGCACGGACGATTGCTCATGCTCAATTATCTGCGCCATGGCGAGCGCCCCATGATCGCGCTCATCAGCGCGAACCGCGACGGACAAATCATCAGCAAGATCGCGTCGTTCTTCAATGTCGGGTCGGCTACCGGATCGTCGTCGCGCAATGCCAGCAAGGGCCTGCGGGAACTGATCCGCTTCGCTCGCGACGGGCACAGCCTTTTCATCACGCCGGACGGTCCGCGCGGCCCGCGCATGCGCGCGCAACGCGGTGTCATCGAAATCGCGCGCCTGACGGGGCTGCCTATTCTTCCCGCGTCGGCAAGCGCCAGCCGCGCCCTCATTGCATCGAGCTGGGATCGCTTCCTGCTGCCCTATCCTTTCGGAAAGATCGCCATCCGCTGGGGCGAACCTATCCATGTCGGGCGCGATTCACGCGTTGACATCGCCCAGATCGAGCGGTCGATGACGGGCGTGCAGCAGGCCGCCGACGAGGCTTGCGGACGGAAGCCGATCAAGATTGCGGGCTCGGCACGCCGGGCCCGGAAATTGAAGACCGTCCGCGGACGCCAGCGCGAAGTGTGAGCGCCGGCGCAACCGCCGTCACGCCAGATCGGCACCCAGCCGGCGCATCATTCCGGTAAAATCGGGAAAGCTGGTGGCGATGAACGAAACATCGTCGACGGCGACCGGCTTCTCGCTCGCAAGGCCCATGACGAGCGCCGACATCGCCAGGCGATGATCCATGTGCGTCTCCACAACTCCGCCACCGGCGATACTGCCCCGGCCGTGCACAATCAGATCGTCGCCCGCTATCTCGACTTCGCTCCCGTTGACCCGCAGCATCGCGGTCGTCGCCGCGAGCCGATCTGACTCTTTCACGCGCAGTTCGTGCAGCCCGCGCATGCGGGTGACGCCGTTGGCAAATGACGCTGCGACCGCGAGAATTGGATATTCGTCGATCATCGAGGGTGCGCGCTCCGGAGGCACCTCGACGCCCCTGAGCGACGACGTCCGGATGCGCATGTCGGCGATCTCCTCTCCGCCTTCATCGCGCACGTCAACGAATTCGATCTGCGCACCCATCTCGCGCAATGTCGTGATCAATCCGGTGCGCAGCGGGTTGGTCATGACGCCCTGAAGAAGGATATCCGATCCTTCGGTGAGAAGCGCCGCGACCATTGGAAAGGCTGCAGAGGACGGATCGGCCGGCACCCGAATGGCAGCGGGCGACAATTCGGGCTGACCCTTCAGGGTCACGCGCCGCCCATGCTTGCCCTCGTTGACGACGCTGACCTCGGCACCGAAGTGGCGCAGCATGCGCTCGGTGTGATCGCGTGTGGCTTCTTTTTCGATGACCACCGTTTCGCCCGGCGCGGCGAGACCTGCGAGCAGCACCGCGGATTTCAACTGCGCCGACGCGGCCGGTGGTTCATAGACGATGGGAATGGGGTCCCGCGCGCCGGCCAATGTCAGCGGCAGCCGACCGCCATCCGCCGCTGAAAGGCAGCGCGCGCCCATGCGCTCAAGCGGATCGAGCACGCGCCGCATCGGCCGCTTGCGCAAGGAGGCATCGCCATCGAAGGTCGTAGTGATCGGGCAGGATGCGGCTGCCCCCATGACCAGACGGCAGCCGGTGCCGGAATTGCCGAAATCGAGTGCAGAGGAAGGCTCGGCAAAGCCCGCGACCCCTACCCCGCTTACGCGCCACGCGCCTTCTCCATCGCGTGTGACGGTTGCGCCGAGCGCCTGCATCGCTTTCGCCGTATTCAGGACGTCCTCGCCTTCCAGGAGGCCACTCACACGCGTTTCGCCGACCGCGAGCGCACCCAGAATCAGCGACCGATGCGAGATCGACTTGTCCCCCGGCACGCGCACGCGTCCGCTCAGATTGGCAGACCGGCGCGACGTCAAAGATGAAGGAGCGACAGATGTATGGGACACGGAGGGGGCGATCCAATGCAACGCGGCGCGCCGTCCTAGCACGCGGAAATGCGTCCCGTCACGGCAGGCTATTTCCGGCCGCCGATCCTATTGACAGCGGCTTTCGCAACAGCCAAGTGAGGCGCCAATCTCCGAAGCCTGTGAGGAATTCCGATCGTGGCAAAGCCAGAGCTCGGTACCAAACGTATCTGCCCGGTGACCGGGCGGAAATTCTATGACCTGAACAAGGATCCGGTCATCTCGCCCTATACCGGCGAGGTCGTTCCCGTCGCGCCGGTCGTGACGCGCGCACGCCCCGAGGCGAAGCCCGCCGCTGCTCCAGCCGTTGCTCCCGCCGCCGAGCCGGAGCTTGAGACGGCCGAGGCCGAAGGCGCCGAATTCGTGTCCCTCGAAGAAGCGGATGCCGAGGCGCAGGGCAAGCAGAAGGCCCCCGCCGGCGACACTGCCGCCGAGGGTGAGGACGAAATCGAAGTCGCGGACGACGAAAGCATGGACGACGACGCTTTCATCGAAGAGCAAGAGGAAGGCGACGCCGACGTGACCGACATCATCGGCGAGACGATCGAGAAGGAAGAGGAGACGTAAGACGCTCGCAGCGTCTATAGTTGCCGGGGCGGCCGTGCCGCCCGCCCGCGAATTGGGGCCATAGCTCAGCTGGGAGAGCGCTTGCATGGCATGCAAGAGGTCGGCGGTTCGATCCCGCCTGGCTCCACCAACCTTCGCCTGAACGGTTCTCGGCTGGCACCGCGCGAGAAAAACTGAAGGCGAACATTCCCATCGTGATATGAACACTCCGGCTATGTCCGCCGGAGTTTTTTCATGCGCGCCGTTATCATTCACGCCCCTCGCGACCTGCGGGTCGAACCGGTCACCGCGCCGGAAGCAGGACCGAAGCAGGTCAAGGTCCGCGTTGGCGCTGGCGGTATTTGCGGATCGGACCTGCATTATTATCAGCACGGCGGCTTCGGCACGGTTCGCATCAAGGAGCCGATGATCCTCGGCCATGAGGTTGCCGGCGTCGTGACAGCCATCGGCGACGAGGTCACGCGCGTGCGCCCTGGCGACCGCATCGCCATCAATCCGAGCAATCCCTGTTTCAAATGCCGGTTCTGCCTGGAAGGGCAGCACCATCATTGTCTCGACATGCGCTTCTACGGCAGCGCCATGCGCTTCCCGCACGTGCACGGCGCGTTCCGCGACGAGATCGTCATCGAGGAACATCAGGCGTTCCCGATTGCCGCCGGAATTTCCTTGAGCGAAGCCACGTTTGCCGAACCGCTTTCGGTGTGCCTGCATGCGGTGACGCGCGCCGGATCTCTGCACGGCAAGCGCGTGCTGGTTACGGGTTGCGGGCCGATCGGTTGCCTGACCATTGTTGCAACGCGGCACGCGGGCGCCGCCGAGA
>CAZSAW010000258.1:0-18638 GCA_964604745.1 uncultured Hyphomicrobiales bacterium | reverse complement strand
CGTCGTCCTCGCCACGTACGAGCATCCTGCAACGCTGGCCGCGCTCGGTGTCGAGGAGCCTGCCGAGCGGCAGGCGCGGTTTCGGGCCAAACGCCGGATCGCGGTCGAGGGGGCGACAGCGTGAAAGGCACCTTCCGCCTCGGCGGACTCGCGCGCTTGTCGGCTGACGCGGCGATCATCGGGTCGGGAGCAGGGGGCTCGGCGGTCGCCGACGTCCTGACCCGCGCCGGCCTCTCCGTCATCATGATCGAGGAAGGCCCCTTCGTCCCGGCGGAGTCGGCGCCGGGCCGCGCCACGAAGGCGTTCCCGCTGATGTGGCGGGGCGCGGGTCTCACGCCGGCGCTCGGCACTCCTCCGGTCGCCTATGCCGAGGGGCGGTGCGTCGGTGGCGGAACGGAGATCAACAGCGCCATCATGCAACGCGTGCCGGATGCGCTTCTGGACACATGGGCGCGGCGCTACGGCATCGGCGATCTCGGCGCGCAGCCGCTCGCGCCCTATTACGCTCGTGTCGAAAAGCTTGTGAACGCAAGTGCGACACCCACTCCGCTCGGCGAACCTTCGGAGATATTGGGACGCGGCGCGGGCGCGTTGGGCTGGAGCGCGGGCGAAGTGCCGCGCGCGCATCGCGTCTGCGTCGGCACCAATCAATGCGCATTCGGTTGCCCGACCGGGGCAAAGCAGTCGATGACATCGAGCCTCTTGCCGCAGGCCGTGGCGCGAGGGCTTCGGCTTGTGGCGCAGGCGCGCGTGCGCAGGATCGTGCGGCGCGGATCGCGCGCCATCGGATTGGTGGCGGATGCGACGGACGGAGAAGGCCGCCGTCATCGTCTCGACGTGGAGGCCGGCCGTATCTTCGTCTGCGCAGGCGCGGTTCAGACGCCGGCCTTGCTGCAACGATCGGGATACCGCGGCGCGATCGGCGATCGATTCCGCCTGCATCCGAGTCTGCGCTGCATCGCATTGTTCGATTATGACGTGAACGCGCACGAGAGCCGGCTGCCGTTGCGCGCGGTCACGCAATTCATGCCGGATGTGCGTATCGGCGGATCGTTTTTCACGCCGGGCATTTTCGCGATGGCGCTGGCGGAGGATTGGTCGCGTCGCGCCGATCTGATGCGCGAATGGCGACGTGCGGCGTCGTATTACACCATGGTGCGGCCGCAGGGCTCGGGCAGCGTCCGCGCGCTCCCGGGGTTTGCCGATCCGCTCGTGCGCTTTGCACTCACAGACGACGATTGGCGTGGCATCGCATTTGGATTGGCCCGTCTGGCCGAGGCGATGTTTGCAGCCGGCGCGCGGATCGTGGTTCCGGGAATCACCGGGCATCCCGGCTGGCGATCCGCGGCCGAGGCCAAGGCCGAAGAGGGTCGGGTCTTGCCGCGGAACAGAACCAACCTTATGAGCATCCACCTTTTTGGTTCATGCGCCATGGGCGGGGACGAAACAGGGCTGCCGGTCGATCCACAGGGGAAGCTCAAGAGTGCTGACAATGTCTGGATCGCGGATGGCAGCGTTCTGCCCGAAGCGCCGGGCGTGAACCCGCAGGCGACGATCATGGCGCTTGCCTTGCGCACGGCCGAGGCGGCGCTGGCCGCGGGAAAATAAAGAGAACGATGGCGCCAATGAACGGGCAGGAAAAAGCGGTTCTGAAAGCGCCGCTCGTTATTGTCACCGGCGCGGCAGGCTGGCTCGGCCGTCGCGTGGTGCGGGCGCTCGCCGGAAAGCTGGAGGACGGCGCAGGCGTCGACCTCGCTGTCGGAAAAATCCGTTGCCTCGTTCCTGCCGGCGAAGAGACGCGAGACCTTCTCGCCTGCAACGCCGAGATCGTGACAGGAGACTTGCGCGATGCGGACGCGCGCAAGGCGCTTCTTGCTGATTCCGCCGGAGCGATCGTTCTGCATCTCGCCGGCGTCATCCATCCGCAGCGGGTGGCTGAATTCGACGCGATTAATCATCGGGCTGCCAAGGCGCTGGCTGAGGATTCGCGCCGCGCCGGGGTGCGCCGTTTTGTGGCAATGTCGTCGAACTCTCCGATTGGCGTCAATGCGCGTCCGGACGACAGGTTCGACGAGACGAGCCCTTATCATCCTTACATGGGCTACGGACGTTCCAAGATGCTCATGGAGCTGGCGCTGCGCGACATGATCGGACGTCCCGATGCGCCCGAGATCACGATCGTGCGGGCACCGTGGTTTTATGGCCCCGGCCAGCCGCCACGGCAGACGCTGTTTTTCACGATGATCCGCGACGGCAAGTTCCCTCTGGTCGGCGACGGGAACAACCGCCGCTCGATGGCCTATATCGACGATCTCGCCCGCGGCACACTTCTGGCGACGGCCAGCAAAGCCGGCGCGAACGAGATTTTCTGGATCGCGGACGAAAATCCCTACGCCATGCGGGACATCATCGCGACCGTGCGAGATGTCCTGCGCGATGATTTCGGCCGGAAAGTCATGGATCGCACGCCGCAATTTCCCGCGATCGTTGGTACAATCGCCGAGACTGCGGATCGGCTGCTGCAGGGGTTCGGAGTGTACCAGCAGAAAATTCACGTATTGTCCGAGATGAACAAGACAATCGCCTGCGATATCGGCAAGGCGCGGAGAGTTCTGGGATATTCTCCCAGGGTCGGCCTGCGGGCGGGAATGCGCCGTTCGATCGCCTGGTGCATCGAGACCGGTCAGCGGATCTGAACGCCCATCATGAATATGCAAGACCGCGCCAGTGTCTCGAACCTCTCGACCGATCTGCCGATTGTGGTCGATCTCGATCGCGGGTTGCTGGCGGTCGACGTGCTGGCGGATGGACTTGTTCAGGTCGGGGTGAGGGCACCGCATCGCGCGTTCGCGATCATGCGGCGGCGGTCGAGGCTTGGACGTGGCGCCGCGCTGCGTGCCATGGCGGCGGACCTCGAATTGACATCCGTCGACTGGCCGCGTGATGCGGACCTGCTTGGTGTTCTGCGCCGCGAGCGCGCGGCGGGCCGCAAAATCTACCTCATGAGCGAAGCGGATCCCGGATTCATCAACAGGATCGCGGGCGATGTCGGATTGTTCGATGGCGTTATCGCGGTCGACGAAGGCGCGACGGACGAGCAAAAGCTTCGCGCCGTCCGCGATGTGTGTCCGGCCGGATTTGTCTATTCCGGATACGCGCCAGCGCGCGACGCGGTACGCGCGGCCTCTCAAAGCATCGTTGGTGGACGCAGTGTGCATACAGCCGCCTCGGCCGGCGAAGATGCGGTGGCACGAAAGACCTCATCGCGTCTGAGGCTTTTTCTCGGCGCGTTGCGCGCGCATCAATGGAGCAAGAATCTCCTCATCTTCGTTCCTCTCATTCTCGGTCACAAGTTTTCCGACCTTGACGCATTCATTGTGTGCTTGCTGGGATTCGTCATGCTGTGCATGACGATTTCCGGAACCTATCTCGTCAACGATCTCGCTGATCTTGCGAGTGATCGTGCGCATCCGGTCAAGAAAATGCGTGCGCTGGCGAGCGGGGCAATATCTGCCCCCGTGGGTCTCGGGCTGGGGATTGCTCTGGTCGTACTGGGCGTCGCAGGCGCCTTCTTTTTGGCGGCCGACTTTGGAATCCTGTTGTCGCTCTATGTCGCGCTGTCGCTCGCCTATTCGGTGCGGCTGCGGGAATTCGCACTGCTCGACGTGATCGTCATCGGCACCTTGTTCACGTTGCGCGTGCTGATGGGTATCGTCCTGGCGGATGTGCCGATCTCGCCCTGGCTTCTGTCATTCTCCATGTTCCTGTTCACGTCTTTGGCTCTCGCGAAGCGCCATGGCGAGTTGCTGCGCATGCGGGGGGCCGACATGACGGTCATCGGCCGCGGCTATCAGGCTTCCGACTGGCCTTTGACACTGGCGTTCGGCGTTGCCGCCAGCGTCGCTTCGCTTCAGGTCATGCTGATCTATTTGGCGCAGGAGGCCGCGACGCACTACGCGACGCCGGCCTGGCTCGCGCTGGCTCCGGCCATGGTGCTGATCTGGCTCTGCCGCATCTGGCTGCTCGCGCACCGTGGCGTGCTGGCAGACGATCCCGTCGCCTTTGCGTTGAAGGACCCGGTCAGCATCGGGCTTGGCGTTCTTGTGGTCGCAGGCTTCGTCCTTGCATTGTGACGCTTATGGTCGTTGCGCCGCTTTCGTCTGACCAAGCCTCGGCGGCTGCGCCGACCGTCGCGATCCTGATGGGTACGAAGGACGGCGCGCGATTCCTGCCCGAACAGCTCCACTCTCTTGTGGCGCAGACCCATCGGAACTGGACCCTCCACATCTCCGACGACGGCTCGACGGATGAAACGCTGGCGATTTGCCATGCCTTCCAGGCCGAGCAGCGGGATCGGGTGAGCGTGCGCGGGGGCCCGCGCCAGGGCCATTGCCGCAACTTCCTGTCCCTCGTTCTCGACGCGTCGATCGAGGCGGCTTATTTCGCCTATTGCGATCAGGATGACATCTGGGCTGCCGACAAGCTCGAGCGCGCGATCGCGCGCCTGTCGCCGGGCCCGGACGAAACGCCGGCCCTTTATTGCGGCCGGACCGGCCTCATGACGGAGGACGGCCGCGACTCCGGATATTCGCCGCTGTTCCGCCATCCGCCGGAATTCCGGAATGCGCTGGTGCAGAGCATTGCCGGCGGAAACACCATGGTCTTCAACGCCGCCGCGCGAAATGCCTTGCTGAAGGCGGGCGACCTTCGGGTCGTGTCGCACGATTGGTGGACCTACCAGTTGATCTCCGGTGTCGGTGGACGGGTGTTCTACGACCCTCGGCCGGCGGTGAGATATCGCCAGCATGGAGGTAATGCGGTCGGCTCGAACCGCGATTGGCATGCACGCTTGACGCGTGTGAAAATGCTGATGTCCAACCGCTTTCGCGACTGGAACGATATCAACGTCGCAGCCCTGCAGAAGACGGAATGCCTGCTGACGAACGAAAACCAGATGATTCTGGCCGAATTTGCAAAAGCCCGAAATGGTCCGTTATGGTCGCGTCTCGCTCATCTTCATCATTCGCGCGTGCATCGGCAAACCATGTTCGGCAACTTGAGCCTCTTCGCTGCGGCTGTTCTCCACAAACTATGACTGGTCCCAAATTTCCCGCGCTCCAGCCAGGCGGCGAAGGTCCGTTCAACCTGTGCGTGGCCGCGGATAAATCGGCCGGGCCATTCACTTCTGGCCGATAGCGATGCGTGTCATCCAGACCGATCTTCCCGGCGTGCTCGTTCTCGAGCCTGCGGTCTATGCGGACGCGCGCGGGTTTTTTCTGGAGAGTTTCAATCGCCGGCAGTTTGCCGCTGCGACAGGTCGTGATGTGGATTTCGTGCAGGACAATCACTCGCGCTCGGCCAAGGGCGTGCTGCGCGGCCTGCATTACCAGTTGCCGCACCCGCAGGGAAAGCTCGTGCGGGCGGTCGTCGGAGAGATATTCGACGTGGCCGTGGATATGCGCCGGTCGTCGCCGCATTTCGGCAAATGGACCGGTCATCATTTGTCGGCCGACAACAAACGGCAGATGTGGGTGCCGGAGGGATTTGCGCACGGCTTTCTGACCGTAAGTGACGTCGCCGATGTTCTCTACAAGGCGACGGATTATTATGCGCCGCATTCGGAGCACTGCGTTCTCTATTCGGATCCCGCGCTCGCGATCGAGTGGCCGAAGGGCATCGCGCCGATCCTCTCCGCAAAGGATGCCGCTGCAAGGCCGCTCGCCGATTCCGAATTGTTCGACTGACGGTCCGTTCGCGCGCTCTAGCGATTGGTAAAGCGGGCGTTGCCGAGGCCTGTGCCGATGGTCAGAACGCCCCAGCGTTCGACATCGCGCATGAAGGGGGCTTCGCTCAGGCCCTGAACGACAGCATCGTTGTGCATGACGACTGTGGTTCGTTCCGAACCGATCCGGGGAATGGCCCTGCGCAAAAGCTCCGGGAGGTTGAACCGGTCGCTTTCCCAGTTTCCCGGAAGGTTCTGCGCTCCCTTTTCGATCGATCCGTCGGGCTCGATCTTGCCGGGACACCCCACGCCGACGAATGGAGCAAGTTTCGGCCCCCGGGACTTCGATTTCTCGATCAGCGCCTTCAGCATCTCCACGAGGACCTCGACCATGTCCTTGCGCTTGACCTCACCGTCATCGGCATGCCGCCAGAGTTCGAACTCCAGCACGCGCGCACGAGAAAGATCGGGCGCTTCGAGCATATTCAATTTCACGACGCCGGCACGAATGTTCGATCCGCCGATGTCGACTCCGAGCATGACGTCGTAAGTCTTGAGCAGTTCGCTCGATATCAGATGAACGTTGCCGATCAGACCTGCCTCATCAGGATCGTTGCGGATCGCGACAAGGTCCACGCCAGCGGCATCGGATTGCAGGATATCGTTCGTGCGCTCTATCACCCGTTTGCCCACGCGGGTTGCACGAAAGCCGCCACCCACGACGATGCGCTGCGTGCCTCGCCAGTCGTCACTGTGCAGATAGCGCCGGATGATGCCGGCCAGAGTGTGGGAAAACGTCTTGATGGCGTCGTCCAGCAGTGATGTGACGGCGCTATCCTTGCTGTCCAGAAGCTCATCCAGGTCGCTTTTGGACAGCGTGCGGGCGTCAATGGAGCCGAGCGAACTCTTTCCGGATTTCCGCGTCCGATCGTTTTCGTGCTCGAGCAGTTCGCGAAATGCGCTCTTGGTCGCGCGATCGCCGATGAATCCGTCGTCGTCCCGAATCTCGACGTTGTAGGAGTCGACGGTAACGGACGGCAGCTTCGATGAGCCGTGGATGGGCCCTGCTTCCAACGCGCGCTCATGCTTCATGATCTGGTTCCCGATTTCGCCCGACAATTCGGAACGGGCTCGGTTGGTTGCCGGCCCGCATGTCGCAGGGGGCGGGAACCCTCCATGCCTGCAACCACTTATCGGGGTGAGTAAAAATCCATCGGGGCTCCCTGCACGGGAGTGGAGAGAAAACCGTATGAATCTCGAGATTCGCCAGAAAGTTCAGAACGCCCTGCAGCAGGCCGGCGAAGGAAATTGTCGAATCCTGATCGAACGGAAGAACCATCCGCCGAGCTTGTTGCAGTGTGACGTCACCTGCTTCGCTGATCATCTCGAAGGCACCGATCACGAAGGCAACTGGATCGGGATCGCCTATACCGAGATCGAGGACGTGAGCGTCGACGCGGGAGAAAAAGCCGGCACCGGCTGACGGCGTGGGCCGTTCATTTCAGCAACCGCATCAGGTTCGACCGCCGCTGTTCGATTTGCTCTGTCGTGCACTGGCGCGGTGCCTTGTCCGGCCGCCAGCGCATGAACTTCGTCCCGTGGCGGAAGCGTCCGCCGCTGGCATGGTCGTAGCAGACTTCGACCACGAGCTTGGGAGCAAGCGGCTGCCATTCGCTTGATCGTTCGGTCGACCAGCGGCTGGGACCGCCCGGCTTGTCTCCGCTGAACCCCGGAGGCTTGATGAGAGCCTCGAGTTTCCTCGTCAGGGCGGGTTTCTCGGACGCCTTGAGCGTCGACGTGAAACCAACGTGGTTCAGAAGGCCCTTGTCATCGAACAGGCCAAGCAGAAGCGAACCCACCGTCTTTTTGCCCTGGCCGTAGCGAAACCCTCCGACCACGCAATCGGCGCTGCGGTAAGCCTTGATTTTCTGCATCCCTTTGCGATCGGCCGAGCGATAGGCGAAATCGCGCCTTTTCGCGATCAGCCCGTCGAGTGTCGAGCCCATGCGTTTCAGCCAGCCACGCGCATCCGAAAGCCTTGTGGTTTGCGGCGACAGCCGGATAAGCCCGGACTTTGGAAAAAAGCGAGAGGCAAAAGCCTCAAGAGCCGGTCGGCGATCGGCGAGAGGCATGTCAAGAAGCGGCCGGCCGTTCCCGCGCGCCAGAAGGTCGAACACGATGAGAAGTGCCGGCGTTTCCTGCGCGAGCTTCTCGATCCGGCTCGCCGCTGGATGGATGCGCTGAAGCAGGGCATCGAAAGACAGGGATGCCCCGCGCGGGACGACGATCTCGCCGTCAAGAGCGAAGGATTTCGGCTTCAGCTTTCGGCAGGCGTCAACAATCTCCGGAAAATAACGCGTGAGCATCTGCCCTGACTTCGATTGAAGCACGACGCTGTCGCCATCGCGGAAGACGAGGCACCGGAAGCCATCCCATTTCGGCTCGTATTGCCATTCCTTGCCGACCGGAATCTCGCTCACCGAGGTTGCTTCCATCGGAGCAAGCGGAGGATGAAGGGCGAGCGTCATGAGAAAAAATCAACACGTTCGCCCGGTTTGGGTTCCTGCCGCGCGGTGCTTGCCGCATGGCGTCGCGATGGCCATGATGCCTGCCGCCTTTATATGTCGGAGACCCACGGCTCATGGCCGCAGTCGATTTTGCGGAGGGCAGCTATCGTTTCATTCCCGCCGTCTTCCAGTATTCCGGGGGCGTTGCGGCATCGCCGGGCTTCGAAATCCGGCGCGTGCGTCTGCAGACACCCGTTCCGCTCGCCGAAGGATTCGAGCAGGTCGAACGTTTCGTCAGGAGCGCGGGGCGTCCGTTGACCGCGTTCTGTGCGTGCGAGCTGCGTTCGCCGGCGCCGTTCACCGACGACGGCTTCCGCGCCTTCAACACCGTCTACGCAACCACGCTACGCAAGTGGGGCGTGATGAAGGATGACATCAACCCCGTGGCGCGGAGCAATGTCTGTCCGCAGATCGATCCGCCCTCCGAGCCGAGCCTCTATGCCTTTTCATTCACGGTGCAGGCGCCAGGCGTTGCGCCGACATTCGTGATCGCTGGCAGCGGTGAGGCACGCGAAGGCGGCGCCACTTATGCCGAGAGCACGGTCCGTTACGGCGAAACCAGCGCGGAGGCCATGAGGGAGAAAGCCCAATTCGTGCTCGGAGAAATGGAACGGCGCATGTCGCAACTGGGCTTTGGCTGGGCCGATGCGACCGCAACACAAGTTTATACCGTGCACGATTTTCATTCATTTCACGCAGACGACATTGTGCGGCGCGGTGCCGCACGTGCCGGGCTGACCTGGCACTATTGCCGCCCGCCTGTGCGCGGCCTTGAATTTGAAATGGATTGCCGCGGCGTGTTCAGCGAGCAGGTCCTGCCGGCGCATTGACTGTCACGGCGCTGAACACCGTCTGGTCGGACAATTGGCGTTGACTCTCATCAACGGGAGCCAAATACTCGCAAACAAATAATCAAAAACCGGCCATCAGAGCCGGCTTTTCAGTTCCATGGGAGGAATGAATGACAACGACACGACGGTCGGTTCTCAAGAGTTCCGTTGCCGCTGCTGCCGCCCTTAGCATTGGTGGGCGGTTCGCAAGCGCGCAGGCCGAGACGATCCGTATCGGCACGATTTTCGATCTTTCGGGTCCGTTCGCGGCGGGCGGATCGGTTGCGTCGTCGATCGGCACGCAGATTGCCATCGATCTCGTCAACGAGAAGGGCGGCGTGGCCGGGAAATACAAAGTGCAGTCGGTCAATGCCGACTCGCAAAGCAAGGCCGATGCCGCGATCAACGAAGTCGAGCGGCTGATCAATCAGGAAAAGGTCGATATCATCGTCGGCGTCTATGCGAGCGCGCACGCCGTGCCGCTTGCGGCCAAGATGCAGGAGCAGAAGAAGATTCTCTGGATCACGACCGCGGTCGCGAGTTCGGTCTTCAAGAACAAGAATCTCTCCTATGTGTTCCGCGCGCAAATTCATTCCGATCAATACGGCCAGGCCTTCGCCGGGTTCATGAGCGACAACGCCAAGGGCAAGCTTGGCGTCGAGCCCAAGGATCTGAAGGTTGCCGTGATTCACGAAGACGGCCCCTATGGCGTCGGCGTTGGCGAGGCAACCGAGACCTTCTCGAAGGAGAAGGGCCTGCAGGTTGTGATGCGCGAAGGCTATTCGGCGTCGGCGCCGGATTTGTCATCGCTTGTCACCAAGCTGAAGCGCGCCGCGCCGGACGTGATCTCGCATGTCGGCTACAATCCCGACATCACGCTGTTCCTGCGCCAGGCACGCGAGAGCGGCCTGCGCTTCAAGATGCTGGTCGGCAACGGCGCCGGCTACAGCCAGCTCGACAAGCTGCGTGCGACCTTCTCGGCCGACATCGACAATTTCTGCAATATCGATCCGGTGCCGGCGCAATTGCTGAAGGCGGAATCGCTCGCGCCCGGCCTCGGCGATCTCATCAAGATCATGGTCGACCGTTACAAGGCCAAGACGAACGCGACCGATGTGCCGCCGCACGTCTCGATGGGCTTCAACCAGACCTGGATTCTGCTCAACAACGTGCTGCCGGTTGCGAAGGAGAAATACGGCGGGTTCGATCCCGAAGCGGTGCGCAAGGCGGCGCTCGACGTCGACATCGCCCCGGGCGGCACCATTCAGGGCTATGGCGTGAAGTTCTATCCGCCCGGCACGCCGATGTCGGGCCAGAACGAACGCTCCACTCCGGTCGTGATGCAAAACGCGGGCGCACACATTTCCGTCGTGTGGCCCAACAACATCAAGACCCAGGAACCTGTGCTGCCGCTGCCGGCGTCGTCCGTTTACGCCATGCGCTAAACGATGCTGGCAGTCAGCGGACTGTCCAAGCGCTTCGGAGGATTCCTGGCGGTGAGCCAGGTATCCTTCGAAGTTCGCGAGGGCGAGATATTGGGGCTGATCGGCCCCAATGGGTCCGGCAAAAGCACCACCTTCAACCTGATTGCCGGCATGTTGCGGCCGACGAGCGGCTCCGTACGCTTCAACGGCGCCGAGATCGGCGGCCTGCCGGCGCACGAGATCTGCCGCGCCGGCATCGGCCGCACGTTCCAGATTCCGCGCCCTTTTCGCAAATTGTCATTGCTCGATAACGTGATGCTTGCGGGCTATTACGGCTCGTCCGCGCATATCGGGCGCGCACTGGCGCGCCAGCGCGCGCAGGAAGCCCTCGAAATGGTCGGCTTGTCCGCGCGCGATGACGCAACGACGGACGGGCTCGGGGCCGCCGCGCTAAAAAAGCTCGAGCTTGCCCGCGCGCTTGCGACCAAGCCGAAACTGCTGCTCGCGGACGAGAGCCTGGGCGGGCTCGACACCGCGGAGATGGAGCGCGCCGCCGAAATGCTGCGCAACATTCGCAGTCGTATGGGCGTGACCATCATCTGGGTCGAACACATCATGGGTGTGCTGATGAGCGTCGTCGACCGCGTCATCGTGCTCGATCACGGAGAAAAGATTTTTGAGGGTTTGCCGCGCGAGGCCGCCAACGACGATCGCGTGACGGAAGTCTATCTCGGCCACAAGCGGAACTGACCGATGCTGTCCCTGCGATCGATCTCCGCCGATTACGGCTCCTTCCGCGCCCTGTTCGATATTTCGCTCGACGTCGCCGCCGGTGAAGCCGTCGGCGTCATCGGCCCCAATGGCGCGGGCAAGACGACATTGATGCGGGTGATATCGGGTCTGTTGCCGCCGAAATCGGGGGAGATGACCTTCGAGGGCCGCTCGATCGCAGGCCTGCCGGCGCACAAGATCATCGAATGCGGAATTGCCCACGTCCCGGAAAACCGCCGGCTGTTTCCGCGGCTGACGGTGGAGGAAAATCTGCGCATCGGGGCTTACATCCCGCAGGCGCGCCAGCATTTCCCGACACAGCTCGCATGGGTCTACGATCTTTTTCCGCGTCTGAAAGAGCGTTGCGATCAGCTCGCGGGAACGCTGTCGGGCGGCGAGCAGCAGATGTGCGCCATCGGCCGCGCACTCATGTCACGGCCGAAACTCCTGTTGATGGATGAACCGTCAGCCGGCCTTGCGCCGCTCGTCGTGCAGCTCGTGTTCGATCTCGTCAAACGCATTCGCGCCGAGGGGCTGACGGTGCTGATCGTCGAGCAGAACGTGCAGCAGGTCCTCGACGTCGTTGACCGGGCCTATCTGCTGGAGGTCGGCACCATCAAGCTGAAGGGGGCGTCGTCCGCGCTCAAGGACGATCCGATGATCCGCAAAGCCTATATGGGATTGTGAGACCATGGACATCTACCTGCTGGAAGCGATGATCAATGGCCTCCTGCTCGGCGGCGTGCTTGCGCTGCTGGCACTCGGGCTCAATCTGATCTTCGGCGTGATCGATGTCGTCTGGATTGCCTATGCCGACCTCGTCATGTGCGGAATGTATGCCGTCTATTGGCTGCATGCCTATTATGGCTGGCCCATTCCGCTTGCTTTCGCCAGTGCGATCCTGATCGTCGCGCTGATGGGCGTGCTGGTGCATGTTCTCATCATCGCGCCCGTTCTCGACGCGGCTCCGATCAACCAGCTTCTGGCCACCGGCGGGCTGCTGTTCTTTCTGCAAAGTTTCGCAACGCTCTTGTTCGGGACCGATTTCCGCAATCTCGGTGTTCGGCTGCCGATCATCGAGATCGGACCGATCTTCGTCAGCTTCGCCCGTCTGCTGGCCTTCGGCATCGCGCTTGGTGGCGCGGTGGCGATCTACATCTTCTTGCGCCGGACCTATCTCGGGACAGCGATCCGCGCGATCTCGCAGGATCGCGACATCATGGGTCTGATGGGCGTCGACCAGCGCCGCATCTACATCATGACCTCGGCGATCGGCGGCGGGCTCGCCGGGCTGAGCGCGTGTCTGCTTGCTCTGCAATACGACGTGCATCCCTTTATCGGAAATACGTTCGGGCCATTGATCTTCATGATCTGCGTGCTCGGCGGGCTCGGCAACATGATCGGCGGTTTCATTGCGGCCTTTATCATGAGCCAGATCATCTCCGTTGGCGGCTATTATCAATCGACGGAATGGGCCTATGTCGTCGCCTTCGTTCTGTTCATCGTGCTGATGTTCGTGCGTCCACGCGGGATACTGGGGCGATGAAAATCGAATATCTCGTCTACGCGGTGGGACTGGCCATGCTGCTGGCCGCGCCGTTTGTAATGCCTGTCTATTTCATGCATCTTCTGATCCAGATTCTCATCCTCGCATTCATCTACACGGCCTGGTCGATCATGGGGCGCTTCGGCTTCGTTTCCCTTGGTCATGGCGCGTTCATGGGCATCGGCGCCTATGTTCCGGCGCTGATGTGGAATTACTTCGCCATCACGCCCTGGATCGGGATTCCGGTTGCGCTTGCATTCTCGGTTTTGCTCGCCGTCATCATCGGATATCCGTGTTTCCGCCTGAAAGTCGTCGGGCACTATTTCGCCCTTGTCACATTGGCGCTGGGGCAGGTCGTTCTGCTGACGGTCACCGCCGCCCGTGACTACACCGGCGGTTCGCTCGGAATGACGCAGAATACCGTCGGCCATTCCTGGTATGCGCTGCAATTTCCCGACAAGAACTATTTCTATGCGATCACGTTGGTGGTCTGGCTGATCGGCCTGTTCATCTGGCGTTGGCTCGATCGCGATATCAGCCGGGAAGCGCTCGAGGCGATTTCCGAAGATGAGGAAGCTGCGGCTGCTGTCGGCATCGATGTGTTGCGCCAGAAATTGCGCATCACGATCATCAGCGCGGCACTCACCGCGTTTGGCGGGGCGCTGTTCGGGCAATACCTGATGTATCTCAATCCCGAATCCGTTTCCGGCATCAGCGTTTCGCTGCAGATCGTTTTCGCCTCGATCGCCGGCGGAATGTATTCGATGCTCGGCCCGACGGTCGGCTCGTTCCTGACGCTCGCATTGACGGAAGGATTGCGCGTCTGGTTCGGCACCAATTTCATCGGGGCGGCGAACACCATTTACGGCATTCTTCTCATTCTCTTCATCATCTTCATGCCGCGGGGAATCCTTGGCGTGATCGAAAGCTGGCGCAAGCCGCAGCGCGAGCTGCGCGCGGTGCCCGCCGAATGATGTGAGCGGCCGACACGCGGACAGCGGAGCAATCGCATGAGCCGTCTGCGCTTTGCCGTGATGGGCGTCGATCACCGTCACATTTTCGGTCAGGTTGATCCGCTGCTGGCCGAGGGAGCGGAGCTGGTGTCCTTCTTCGCCGACGGTGGATTGACCGACTGGTTCAACGAAAAATATCCCGACGTGCCGCGTGTCGATGACCGGCGCCGCATCCTGGAAGATCCCAGTATCTCGCTCATCGTGAGTGCCGGCATTCCGTGCGAGCACGCGCCGCTCGGCATCGAGGTGATGCGGCACGGCAAGGACTACATGGTGGACAAGCCGGGGATGACCTCGCTTGCCCAGCTCGAGGCCGTGCGCCAGGTACAGCGTGAAACAAAGCGCATCTACTCAGTCTGCTATTCGGAGCATTTCGAAACCCGATGCACGGTCAAGGCAGGCGAGATGGTTCATGCCGGCGTGATCGGGCGCGTCATCAGCACGGTCGGGCTTGGCCCGCATCGCCTCAACAAGCCGACCCGGCCGGACTGGTTCTTCGAGCGTGAAAGATATGGCGGCATCCTGACCGACATCGGTTCGCATCAATGCGAGCAATTTCTGTTCTTCACCGGCGCCGAGGACGCCGAGATCGTGTCCGCCAGCGTCGCCAACCGCGCCAATCCGGAGACGCCGGAGTTTCAGGATTTCGGCGAGATCCTGCTGCATAGCCAGGGCACAAGCGGATACATCCGGCTCGACTGGTTCACGCAGGACGGATTGCCGACCTGGGGTGACGGCCGGCTCTTCATCGTCGGGACCGAAGGCACGCTCGAGCTTCGCAAATATGTCGACATCGCCGGCGCGCCCGGGATCGATCATCTGTTTCATGTCGACCGGAAAGGGGTTCACCGGATCGATTGCAGCGGCGTCGCGCTTCCTTACGCCCGTCAGCTCATCGACGATGTGAAAAATCGGACGGAAACGGCAATGCCTCAAACGCGCTGCTTCAAGGCGATGGAGCTTGCCTTGAAGGCGCAAATCGTGGCTGAAGGCGAAGACTGAGGCGGTGGGCAGATGCGCCATGTGCTCAATGCTATTGCTTTTCGCATCTGGTCATACAAAAGTGGGCAGGGTGGGGCAGCACGGTCATTCCGATTACCTTCCGATGTTTGCGTGGGATGCCCTTTCGGTTGCGTAAGGTTTTATTTTCATGAGTGAAAGCATCTTTTTCCCGGGCGCGGACAACGTGGCACGCAAGGTGCACACGCGTCTGGCCGATCAGATCGGCCGCAGCATCGTCCGCGGTGACATTCAGCCCGGCGAGTCATTGCCGTCCGAATTGCGGATTTGCGAACTTATGAGCGTAAGCCGCACCGCCGTGCGCGAAGCCCTGCGCGTGCTCGTGGGAAAGGGGCTGCTGCTGTCGCGCCCCAAAAGCGGGACGCGCGTGCGCGATCGCGACCACTGGAATCATCTCGATCCCGACGTCTTGCGCTGGCAATTCGAGATCGACGATACCGATGATTTTCTGCGCAAGCTGTTCCAGCTTCGTTTTGCGGTCGAACCGGCGGCGGCCTCTGCCGCGGCGACCGCCCGCACCGATGCCGACGCGGAGCAAATTCGCAAGGCCTGGGAAGGGATGGCCTCAGCCGAATCGATGGAGGCCTATGTCGAGGCCGATATCCAGTTTCACAAGAGCATCTATCAGGCGACGCATAACCAGTTCTTCCTGCCCATCGCGCAGATGTTCGAACTCGCCTTGCATCAGAGCTTCCGGATTACCGCGCCCGGCGATCATCGCAGCCGCTCCGTCGCGGAGCACGGCGAACTCATGCAGGCGATCGTTGCACGCGAGCCGCAACGTGCGCATGCCGCGGCAATCCAGCTTCTCGAAAGCACCACGCAGGATCTGACGGTGCTGCGCGGACATGACCCGTTCAAGACGGACAGCTGACGGTCACGTCACTCCTGCCAGCTGCCGCGCCTTGTCGAGCCCGGCATAGCTGCGCGTCGGCGCGCACATCAAGAAGCGATAGCCTTCTTTCAGGATGCGCTCGGCGTTGCCGGCTTCGACGTGCGGATGCCCGACCGGCACATTGTGTTCCTTGCAGGTCGCGACGACTTGCGCCATCGCCTCCAGTACCGCGGGATGCTCGTACTGGCGCGGATAACCGAGCTCCTGGCTCAGGTCGCCTTCGCCGATCAGGACGGCGCCGATGCCGGGGACGTTCCTGAGCATGTCGCGGAGATTGGCGATGCCCTTCGTATCCTCGATCATGAGGATGACGAAAATCTCGCCATCGGGAGACAGCGGCCAGACGTCGGCCTTCTTGTAATAATCCTGCTGCGTCAGTCCCCAGTAGCGCACCGCCCCGGCCGGGCCGTCGCCGCGCACGCCGGCCGGTTCGTACAGCGGCTGCGACTTCAGGCGCGGATAACGGCAGGCGCCGACCGCGTTATAGGCCTCCTCGACCGTGCTGATATGTGGCCAGATGATGCCGTAGGCGCCGAGATCGAGCGCCTGCTTGGCGAAGAACTGATTCATCTCGGCGCCGTTCGGCGGAATACGGATGAACGGCGTCACGGATGGGGCGAGCGATCCGGATTGCGCGATCAGACGCCGGTTGAGCAGGTATTGCAGACAATCGCGCAAGGCGCGCGCATCCCAGCTGTTGTGTTCGGTCTCGAAAATGACGCCGTCGTATTTCGTCGTGCTGAAGCCGAGCGCCGAGTCGATCTCGGCGGGCGAGAAGGCGGTGAACGCCGGCCGGCCTTGCTCCAGCGCACGGATCACACCATTGAGGCGATTGGTCATAAGGCAATATTCCTTGCGGGATTGCTATTGTAACAGGCCACGCGCCTTGAGCACGCCGTCGAGCCGCCCGAACACCTTGCGCGCATTGCCCTCGAAAATCTTGAACCGGTCGCTCTCGCTCAGTGCTTTCACCTGATCGACGTAGCGGCGCGTATCATCGAAATGGTGTCCCGTCTCCGGGTCGATGCCTTTCACCGCCCCGACCATTTCCGAGGCAAACAGGATGTTGTCGACCGGGATCACCTTGGTCAGCAATTCGATGCCGGGCAGATGATAGACGCACGTGTCGAAGAACACGTTCTTGAGCAGATAATCGGGAAGAGGCGGGCGCTTCATGTCCTGCGCCAGGCCGCGATAGCGACCCCAGTGATAGGGCACCGCGCCGCCGCCATGCGGGATAATGAATTTCAGCGTCGGAAAATCCTTGAACAGGTCGGCCGTGAGAAACTGCATGAAAGCCGTGGTGTCGGCATTGATGTAATGCGCGCCGGTGGCATGGAAGGCCGGGTTGCACGACGCGCTCACATGCACCATGGCCGGAACGTCCAGCTCGACCATCTTTTCGTAGAACGGATACCACCATTTGTCGGTGAGCGGCGGCTCGCGCCAATGCCCGCCGGACGGGTCGGGATTGAGATTGCAGCCGACAAAACCGAGTTCGCGCACGCAGCGCTCAAGTTCGGCAATGCAATTGGCCGGCGCAACGCCCGGGACCTGCGGCAACTGGCACACGCCGATGAAGTTCTTCGGATAAAGCGTGCAGAGGCGATGGATGAGATCGTTGCATACGCGCGCCCATTGCGCGCTCGTCTCGGTATCGCCGATATGGTGCGCCATGGCCGAGGCGCGCGGCGAGAAAATCGTGACGTCGGTTCCGCGCTCGCGCTGGAATTTCAGTTGCGCCGCTTCCACACTCTGGCGGAGCTGGTCGTCGGTGATGGCGAGGCTGTCTGCCGCGGGGCGGCGAGAGCGGTCGCTGAGGCCCTCGATCTGACGTTTGCGAAAATCTTCGAGCTCGCGCGGCGCCGTGGTGTAGTGGCCGTGACAGTCGATGATCATGGGTATCCGGGCGGACGATGGCGGGGCGCCACCCTAGCGCGCTGAACGGACGGATCAATCCCCGGATCGCATCGGCTGCCTAGACCGCAACCGAATGGCGCTGACGGCTCGCCTGCAAGTAGCTGTCGAATGTCGCCGCGATCAAGCGCACGTAGGGGCGGCCCTTGTCGGTAACCACGACGCGGCGACCGTCGATCTCAGCCAGTCCCTGCCGTACAAGCGGCTGGAGCGCATCGATCTCGGCGGCGAACTGATCCTCTGATCCGTGACGAAGAGCCTGTATGCGAAGGTCGACTGTAAAATCGCACATCAGCCTTTCGATGACATCCGCCCGCAGAAGGTCGTCCGGCGCAAACGCGATGCCTTTGCGCGTCGCGAATTCTCCGGCGTCGATTGCGCGGAAATAGCCCGCCGTATCGGGAGCGTTCTGCACAAAGCCCTGCGGCAGGCGGCCGATGGCCGAGGCGCCAAGGCCGAGCAGGGTGGTTGCTCGATCATCGGTGTAGCCCTGGAAATTGCGGCGCAGGCGACCGCTGCGGGCGGCGACAGCGAGCGGATCATCGCTCCGGGCAAAATGATCGAAGCCGATCGGCTCGTAGTCGTGGGCGAGGAATATTGAATGGGCGGCCTGCATCTGCGCCAGCCGTTCGCCGGCGCCCGGCAGCGAGCTTTGATCGATCAGGCGCTGATGCGGCTTGAACCACGGCACATGGGCGTAGCCGAAGAGGGCGACGCGACTCGGGTGGAACGAGGCGGCGATCGTTGCGCTCTGCCGCACGCTGTCGATGCTTTGTCGCGGCAAGCCATACATCAAATCGAAATTGATTGCGGTGAGGCCGGCCGTACGCAGCGTGTAGACGGCGCGTGCGATGGTCTCATAGGACTGCACGCGGCCGATCGCTTCCTGCACTTCGGCGGCGAAATCCTGCACGCCGAGGCTGACGCGCGTCA